>NZ_JBHOQJ010000252.1:0-1574 GCF_042408365.1 Thermoflexus sp. | reverse complement strand
CCGCCTTCGGCGGCCCCACCCCAAAATTCCCCAGATACGAGGAAATGAACGAGTTTGTCCAAAGTCCAGCTCCCATATCGGCCAGGCATTTACACCCTTTGGGAAGTCGCTCCACCTCCAACGATGTCCGGCGTCCAAAGGGATTCAATGACCGCCAGCAGGTTGATCTGGTTCGTCCCTTCGTAGATCTGATTCAGTCGAACATCCCGCATGGCCTTCTCGACCCCATAGGGAGGAAGGTAGCTGTAATCCCCCAGCAACTCCATCGCTCGATTGGCCACATACAGGCCGAGATCCGCGCACAGGGCTTTGGTCGCTGCGGCGATCCCCTGGACAGGACGCGGATACCGGGCGCTCTGCCAGACCATCGCCCGCATGGCCATCGTGATGGTCCACAGCTCGGCCAAGGCGAGCTGCACCTCCGAATAAGCCAGCAAAGGTTTGCCCCCAAACCGGGTTTCACGGGCAAATCGGGTGGCGGCCTCCACGGCCCCCCGCGCGATCCCCAAGGCAATCGCCCCGACCACGGCCCGGGAATAATTCAACACGTTCCGGTTCAGGGCCCAGCCGGAGCGCTCGGGCCCAATGCGATGGCTATGTGGGACAAAGACCTCATCAAAGAACAGCTGAGCGGCGTCGCATGCCCGCTGCCCCAATTTCCGCTCCCGCCGCCCGATCCGAAAACCCGCCCGGCTCCTCTCAACAATGAAAGCGGTGAAATCCTGAGCCACCTGGGCCGGTTTTCCGTCCTCTCGCTCCAACACCGCGAATACCACCACCGCATCACATCGGCTGCCACCGGAGATGAACACCTTCTGGCCACGGATCACATAGCCGCCAGGGACTTTGCGGGCAGTGGTCTGAAAGCGAGCGCAGGTTGCCCCTTCGCTCTCCTCCACATCGGACCCTGCCTCCGGCTCGGTGATGGCGTAGGACACCAGGCGGATCCTTCCCCGGCGGTTTGCGTAACAGATCGGCCAGAGCCAGCGGCGCCAGATCCCCCAATCGCCGCAGAGGAGCAGAGGGGCCATCCCCAAATCGTGAAACAGCAAGGCCAGGCCCAGGCCGCCGCAGGCCGCACAGAACTCCTCCGCCTTCAAGGCGAAATGGAAGATATGTCGCCTCCAAATGGCCCGCCACGGCATTGTGCCAAAGGGCCAGGGCGCGGTCTCCGAAAGAAAACCCCTCCGCCCAGCCTCCAGGTAAAGCAGACGCAGATCCGCTCCCTCTGGATCCCGGTCCGCCTCCATGGCAAGAGGAGCGATAAACTGCTCCGCGAAACGCCGATAAGCCCAACGGCGTTTTTGAAGATCCAAAGGCAAGGTTCGGGTATCCCGGTTCCATAGCGCCTCCGGGGAGTGATCATACAGCCAACGCCCCAGCGGCTTCAGGCGCTGAATGGAATCCAGGAGCATAGGATGCATCGCTCCCTCCTTTCTCCAGAGGGGTGGCGCCGTTTATTCTTTTCTTCCTGTTTTGTCGCAGAGATGAAAATGGGAGGGATTAGAATCGAGGGGCTTGTCAACCAAGCCCTTTAAGGAAGATTTCCAGTGTAGGGCGGGCCGCTTACGCGG
>NZ_JBHOQJ010000069.1:0-6158 GCF_042408365.1 Thermoflexus sp. | reverse complement strand
GGATCCCCTCTCCCCACGGCCCTTCGGGCCGTGGGGAGAGGGGATCCAGAGGGGTGGGGCCATCCGCTTTACCCGAACGGTATGACCTGTCCAGCATCCCTGATCCCCCACGGAGCAGGGAGAAATCAGTTAAAATGAAACGAACTCCTGCATCGCCAGGGTTTTGGGGAAGAGGGCCGCCATGCTCAAGCCGGGGACTTTGCTCCACGGCCGCTATAAGATCTTGCGCCCCATCGGACGAGGGGGGATGGGTGCCGTCTATGAGGCGGAGGATACCTTGTTGGAGGGCCGCCGCTGCGCCATCAAGGAGATCCTCCTCAGCTTCGAGGCCGACCCTGCTTACCGCGAGCAGGCCCGCCTACAGTTCTATCGGGAGGCGAGCGTGCTGGCCCGGCTGGATCACCCCAACCTCCCCAAAGTCTCCGACTACTTCTCCGAGGGAGACCGCGACTACCTGGTGATGGACTTCGTCCCCGGACGCGATCTGAAAGAGCTCATCGATGAGGCCCGCGAGAGCGGCCGGTTCCTGGACGAGCGGACGGTGCTGAGCTGGGCGGAACAGCTCTGCGATGCCTTGGATTATCTCCACCGCCAGGACCCCCCGGTGGTCCACCGGGACATCAAGCCCTCGAACATTAAATTGACCCCGGATGGCCGCATCAAGTTGGTGGACTTCGGCCTGGTGAAGCTCCTAGCACCCGATGAGAACCGAACCATCACCATCCTTCAGGGGCGGGGCACCGCGGCCTATACCCCGTTGGAGCAATACGGGGGCGATGTGGGGCCCACGGATGTCCGCACGGACATCTACGCCTTGGGGGCGACGCTTTACCACCTGTTGACCAACACCCCGCCCCCTGACGCCCGGCAGCGGTTCCTCAAGCCTGACTGTCTGATCCCGCCCCGCGCGATCAATCCGCGCATCTCCCCGCGGGTGGAGCGGGCGATCCTGAACGCGATGGCGATGCACCCAAACGACCGGCCGCCCAACATCGCCGCCTTCCGGGCAGAGCTGCTCGGAACAGCCCCGCCCACCCACCCCGTCGAGGTATGGGCACCGCCGGAAAGCGCCTGGGAGATCCTCTGGCGGCGCCACCGGCTTCTGGCCCTCGTCGCCTTAGGCGCTTTTCTCATCGCACTAATCGCCACACTGATCAAAGGGTGATTAAGGTTGGGGATCAGAAAATAGCGGTGTCTAGGAAAAGATGTGAGGGCAGGCCTTGTGCCTGTCCGTAGGGGCGCCCTTGTGGGTACCCCGACAACGGTGTGGTTTTTACGCTTGCGGCGGAGCGTTGAAATGCACCGCCGATGGGGGAATTGACAATCCTCCTTGCGAACGCTTATAATCAAGGTAGAAGCTGAACCCGAACATGAAAGGGGGTGGGACCGTTGGCCCGGGTGGTCATTGAGGAAGGGGAGTCCTTCGAGTCGGCTCTCAAGCGGTTCAACAAGCAGATCCAGGCCGATAAGCTGCTCTCAGAGCTGCGCCGCCGGCGTTATTATGAGCCGCCCAGCGTGATCCGTAAGCGCAAGAAGGCGGCCAAGCTCCGGAAGAGCCGGCGGACGACGCTCAAGGCACTGCGCGCAGCCGGTTTGCTGTAAGCCCGGTTGTGCGGTGGATCACAGGGGGGTGGGAATCAACCCACCCCCCTGTTTGCTGTCAATAAAAGCCGATAAATTTTCGTTGCAGCGGCTTCGCAGTGATCACCCCATTCGGCAAATATATGGAGCTCACCACAACCGAAAGGGGTAACTACCGATCGCCGTAAGGTAGCTCCCGCCCCCCGCAGATCCCCAATGCCCATTAGCGCGTTGGAAAGCGCAGGGGGAGCAGGCCATTGGCTTGACAGGGGACCTGGAATCCGATACCCTAAAGTTGGCGGCCGTGCTCAGGCGGGGAGGTGGCGGTTCCCTGAACCCGAAATCCGCCAGACGCGGGGCTGACATCCCCTTCGAGGGTTAGCGCGGCCCCTTCAAGCGATCCTTCCCGGCGATGAAGGTCCGGTCCTGCGCGGCGGACCCCGGTGAACCCCGCCAGGCCCGGAAGGGAGCAACGGTAAGCCGTCCCGGTTCGCGCGCCGCAGGGGCGCCGGGCCGGAGCCGATCGAGGGATCGCGGGCGGGGAGAGGCGGGCTCGACAAGGGGCGCACGGCCGCTGTTTATTGAGGGATCCTCAGGTCTCCAGGTTCCGCACGCGCTACCATGAACCGATGGACCTTCCTCAAATGGGGCGCCTGGCTTGGATTAGGCGCTTTCTGCCTCTGGGGTTACTGGCGCTCGCAGCAGACCGTAACCATCCTCCTCGATGATCAGGTCATCACCATTAGAACCCATCAACAAACGGTCGCCGATGTCCTTCGGGAAGCCGGTTTGACGCTGCGCCCCGAGGATGCGGTTTCCCTGCCGCTGGATACTCCGATTCAACCTCCAGCGACGATCCAGGTCCGCCGGGCCCGACCGGTCCGGATCCTCATCGAGGGCCGTGGGGTAGAGCCTTCCCATCGGACCCAGGTTTACACACTCCGCTCCGATCCGCGGGCGATCCTAGCGGAAGCTGGGATCACGCTGGGGCCAGGGGATGTTCTATGGGTGGATGGCCGGCGGAGAGCTCCTGACTCCTTAGTGGTTGATGGATCGATCCCCCAGGAGATCCGGGTAGTGCGCGCCGCCCCATTGGTGCTGCGCCTGGAGGACGGATCCCGCCAGGTGATCTGGACGACAGCGCCTACCGTAGGAGCGGCGCTGCACGAGGCGGGTCTCCCACTGGATCCCGCGGATCGAGTGCTCCCAGGTCCAGAAACGCCGCTGGAGGGGGGCCTTCAGGTCTCCCTGTTCCGCGCCCATCCCATCACGGTGGAAGTCGATGGACGTACCCAAGTGATCTCCACCACCGCGCGCACGGTCCGGGAGCTGCTGTGGGAGCTGGGGATCTCCCTCCACGGCCAAGATCGGGTCATCCCTGGGGAAGAGAGCCCCCTTCATGGAGGGGAGACGGTTCGAGTCATCCGGGTAACGGAAGGATTTGAGATCGAGGAGACCCCTGTTCCCTTTCAGACCATATGGGAGCCCGACCCAAGCATGGAGCTGGACACCTGGGTGCAGAAGGCGCCTGGCCGGAACGGCCTGTTGCAGCGGCGGATCCGGGTGCGTTATGAGAACGGGGAGGAAGTCGCACGGGAGGTCGTGGATGAGACCCTGGTCCGTCCCCCCGAGCCTCGGATCTGGGCCTATGGCACCCGGATTGTGGTGCGCACTCTGGAGACGCCGGAGGGGCCCATCGAATACTGGCGACGGATCCGCATGCTGGCCACCTCATACAGTCGATCGACCGCCGGGGTTCATCCTTCCGCCCCCTATTTCGGCCGCACTCGGACGGGCCTGCCGATGCAGCGAGGGATCGTGGCCGTAGATCCGCGGGTGATCCGCCTGGGTTGGAAAGTGTATGTGCCAGGGTATGGGATCGGGCTGGCTGCGGACACCGGCGGCGGGATCATCGGCCGTCGGATCGATCTGGGATACAACGATGAAGACTTGATCCTCTGGTATCGCTGGGTGGATGTTTACTTGCTGACCCCTGTCCCTCCCCCGGACTCCATTCCCTACATTCTGCCGGAATGGCCGGCTCCACCCTCATCGTGAAAAGGGCGAGGTAACTATTCAGCCTGCCACGTTCGGTTCAAGGCTTCCGCAAAAGAGGCGGAAAGGCTCCACCCCCTCCCCACGACCCTTTGGGCTGTGGGGAGGGGGGATGAAAATATTCCTAAGGGCAGGGCCGCACGTCTTTGGCGTGCGGCCCTGCCCCTAAAGCCCCTCAGAGAAAACCCACGGTGAAACGCCCATATCTGCATTGCGTGAGAACGGCTGAGGAGTGACAGGATAAGGATTTTTCTCCCCCGCTCAGCGAAAGAGCTGGGGGCTCAGGTAAAATTCTGAACAGGGCGCCTTCGGCCCTTGACTGGAACTCCTGATTTTACCGGAAAAGGGCGAGCCGCTATTGAGCGATCGATCCAGCAGTTCAGCGCTGCCTCCCATTTCATGGCCGCAATATTTAAAGGCCCGCGGCATCCGGCCCCGCAAGGGGCTGGGGCAACACTTCCTGATCGATGAGCGGATCCTGGCACGGATCGCAGAGGCGGCCGAGCTGGAGCCGGGGGAGTGGGCGCTGGAGATCGGTGCCGGCCCGGGCACCCTCACCCGCCACCTGGCGTTGCGGGCTGACCACGTGGTGGCTGTAGAGATCGATGAACGGTTCCTGCCACTTCTGCAAGAGGTCCTCTCCCCCTTCCCCAACGTCGCGATTGTCCCCGGGGATATCCTGAAGATGGATCCTGACGCTTTGGTCCAGGGCCATCCCTATCGGGCCATCGGCAACATCCCGTATTACATCACCTCGGCGATCCTCCGTCATCTGATGGAGGCCCCTCGAAAGCCCCGCCGGATCGTCCTGACGGTTCAGCTGGAAGTCGCGCGGCGGATCACCGCCAAGCCGGGAGCGATGAGCCTGCTGGCGGTGAGCGTGCAGGTTTACGGACAACCGCGGGTAGTGGAGCGGATCAAGGCGGGTGCCTTCTGGCCTCGGCCGGAGGTCGATTCCGCCGTGGTGGTCATCGAGCCGTATGAACGACCAGCGGTGGATCTGCGGGATCCCGATTGGTTTTTTGAAGTCGTGCGGGCGGGATTCAGCCAACGGCGCAAGCAGCTTCACAACGCCCTCCGCCACGGCCTAGGGCTCCCAGATGCCTTCGTCCGGGCGGCGCTGGCGGAAGCAAGGATTGACCCGGGCCGGCGGGCGGAGACCCTCTCGCTGGAGGAGTGGGCACGGCTCAGCGCAGCGCTCCAGTCCTTTGGAGAGAGGGGCACTCAGAAGGCACCCTGATAGCCAACGGGCGGCGCTGGAACCACCCTTGTCGGGCTCAATAAAAGATCTCCTCCCCAACGATCGGACGGCTGGGGAGGAGATCGAGCTGTGGATGCAATCCGGGCAGCGATTAGCGGAGCGGGCAGCCCAGGTTGTTATCCGCATCCAACGCCGAAGCCAGGTTCAGCATTGTGCCCCGATCGTTGCTGGCGAGGGCCGCGTTCACGTCGGAAATGACCGCGCCAACGCTCCGCGGGTAATTGACGTCCGGATGAGCTGCGTTCAGCACCGCTGCCACCGCCGCCCGCAGCAGGATCCGCGCCGCTGCCGTTGTGCCCGAACCACCGGGATAGCTCAGCGCAGTGGCCAGACTATCGTTATCGAGCCCGAACCCATCGGGGACATCCCAGACGCTTTCCACCGTTTGGCTGGGCGAGTAGCCTGTTGGTCCCCAGGCATCCAGATGGTTCTTCCAGAAACCAGGCGTGCAGCCTTGGCCGGGCGGTGGGGTGGGTGTAACCGTGGGTGTGGGCGTGGGCGTGACACAAACGAAGTGGCCCTCCGCATGATAGATGTCGTCGCCCACCACATCGGACCATATGTCAATCCAGTAGTAGGTGTCATTCAGGCCGCTACCTCCCGAAGGAGTGGTGGGCCAGTAAACTGCCGGAGTAAAGGCTGCTGGGCCTTTGACCTCACCCCTGAGGGTGACATCAATATTGTTGGGGGGATCATAATAGCGGATCCGCCACCTGTACGTGTCCCCCTCCGGTACACTGCCGAAGCCGAACGTCCCTGTGCAGTCGACGTTAAATCCCGCTGTGGTCGCACCGGTAGACCCGACTAGGCTCGCGAACAAGACAAGCCCGGCAATCAAGATAGTCAAGATAGAGAG
This sequence comes from Thermoflexus sp., assembly GCF_042408365.1. Classification (GTDB taxonomy): domain Bacteria; phylum Chloroflexota; class Anaerolineae; order Thermoflexales; family Thermoflexaceae; genus Thermoflexus. The sequence goes on along the minus strand of NZ_JBHOQJ010000069.1, from coordinate 405 downwards.
TGGCTTCTTCATCGGTTCCTCCCCAATCGTTAGGATCTGTGAAGGATAAACTGCCTTTACCTGTTACTCATGTATCTAAATGATGAGTTCCCAAAGTTGATAAATTAGCAAACAATTGTTATAAAAATGTGTAATTGTTAACCTCCGTGCTTGCTTATAATAGGCATTGAAAGAGGCTGGAATCTTTGAACTTGGTGCACAGCCATCGTTGAAGATGAGGGAGGAACTGTCGTAGACCGTTGAAAGGAGTCGGAAGCTTTTGACTTGGAGCTTAGGGAGCCCAATCCGGAGAGGTGGGAGGCTTGCTACCAAGCGCCCATTGGGGGAAACGCGCGGACCCGCTTCGGGGTGCTTTCCGGCAGGACCACTGTAACGGTGGAATTTCTATGAGGGGCGGGCCGCTTA
>NZ_JBHOQJ010000060.1:0-8851 GCF_042408365.1 Thermoflexus sp. | reverse complement strand
CTGTTCCGGATCCAGGCCGTTCACGGCCTCCACCCGGAGGAGGCTGTAATATTTCTCCGTCTCCTTGGGGGGACGGATCTGGCCGACCACGAAATCCCCCCGACGCAGGCCGAAGCGCCGGATCTGGGATTGGCTGACGTAGATGTCGTGGGCGCTGGGGAGGAAATTCGGGTTCACCCGAAGGAAACCGATAGTACCTAGGCCCTCATCCTCAACGATCTCCAAAGTCCCCCCACCGAAGGCGTAGCCCTGTTGCTCCGCTTTGGCCTGGAGGAGCCGCATGATCAGATCCTGCTTTTTCAAGCGGCTGTAACTGGGGATCTTCAGGCCCCGGGCCAGCTCGCGGAGCTCATCTAAGGTTTTGGATTCCAGATGGATGTAATCGAAATCCAGGATGGGAACCTGAACCTGTGCCTGTTCCATGGTCGCTCCACTCTTAAGGATTGGGATTGGAATTGCAAGTTTTGAGTCATCTATTGCTACGCGGTGGTCACCTCAACGTGGTGATGATCTTTTTACTCGTGGGATTTCTTCGTAGTGCGGGCCGCTTGCGTGGCCCGCACCACAAAGAACACTTTTCTTCTTCCCTCCCCATGTGACTGCGTCGCATGGGGAGGGAAGAAGGGCGTGGAGCCAGCCTGCTTCGCCGGGCGGTGGTCTGATCACGACCCTCTGGAGTGACGACCCGCTGCCCAAAAGTTGCGGAAGATCAAAGCGCTTTCCCTTTCCTGCGGCCTGAAGCGGCGCGGAAAGAGGATCACATTAGAGGTAGCCAAGAGCGAAAGGCCCCTGGCAAGTCCTAACCCCCTGGAGAACGAACGGATCCATTCGCTTCGATGGACTACCGCCCCACAGGGGAGCAGGTGCTCAACCGCCAGGTTCATGAATGTGCCCCCAGGGGAGGCGAATCAGCAACTTAGATGTCTCTAGGGTGAGGAGTGGCACCTGGAAGGTCCCTCTGGATATCCTCAACACCCTCCTCCCCGCATAGCCGGATCGACTGCAGGGAAGATGGATCAGGAGAACCAGCGGCATCGTTTTGAAGTCACAACTCGTCCCCTCCAAGAACGTAGGCGTGGGCCGCTGAACGATCCTCGGGGCATACCTGCCCTCAACGCCCAGGGGAGACCCGGTGCGCAACCCCTCTATCTAGATACCCTTGGTGATCCTCGGGGTCGATGCCTCAAGCGGCAGAAGCATTTTCATTATACCTGGCTTTGCCGAATCCGTCAAAGCAAATGCAGGCCACCGGTCTTCTTTCCGCATATAATTTGAGTGAGGGTCTTGGCGAACGCGCCAAAGATCCCTGAGACCCGGATACGCGGGGATCCTGAGATGCTGGACTGGCGGCAGGTGAGATTATATGTGCAGGAGTTGGCCGAGTATGCGGGGGATCGCCTTCGGGCCCATCCCCCGACCTTACGATATGCCCTCAGCCTGCTCCATCGGTTTTCCGAGGATCTGGAGCGTTTGCAACAGATGGCCCGGGAGGCCCTCCGTGTCGGCTGGCGCGGGGCGATCCCTTGGGGGGAACCCCTTGCCGCTCGATTCCCCCTCCCCGCCGAGCTTCCTCAGGCCCTCGTGATCGCCGCCGATGGTTCCCAGATTTACCCGGATCGCCATGGGACGGTTCCCTATTTTGTTCTGAACATCGGACTGATCGAGATGCGCCCCGGCTCCGGCGCCCCGCCCGAAACCCGGCACCATCTCATCTTCTGGTATCGGGAGGAGGAGCTCTTCACGGAAGATGGAGAGATGCGCGCCCTGAACGACCTGGAGGCGGAGCGGGACATCCAGGAGCTGGAAGGGCTGGCGGAAGCGATGGCCCGCCGGGCGGGCGATCCCTTCGGCCCGCCGGTGGGATTGGCCGACGGCCTGCTGCTCCCATGGGCCCTGGCCCGCGGCGAGCCCTTCGCCGCGGTCCCCGCCGAACGCTATCGGGAGCTTTTCCGACGCGCCGTCAGGGCTTTCGAATCCGCCAAGGGGACGGGGGGCGCCATCGCCGGATACGTCGATCGGCCGACGGGCCATGCGGTGCTGCGCTTGCTGGCTTTAGGGCTTCTAGAGGAGATCTCTCGGGAGAAGGTCGCCGACTACCCGTTCGGTCAACTGCGAGATCGCATGCTCTTCGCCGAGCTGCTTCAACCCGGAGAGCGCTCAGCCCTCTTCGCCCCCACTTGGCCGATCAATGATCACCTGGGCCACGAGGGACATCGGCTGCTCTTCTTCTACCTCAACGTGGGAACGGAGGGCCGTCCTCATCTGGCCCGTGTGGAGATCCCCGAGTGGGTGGCCCAGGATCGTGTCCGTCTGGACCGGCTGCATCGCGCGATCTGGGATCAGTGTCGCATCCTGGCGGAAGCCCCCTATCCCTATCTGCTCACCCGGGCCCACGAACTGGCCCGCATCCGCTCGGAGGAACGGCTGCGCCTGGAGCAGATGATCCAGGAGGCCCTCCTCCGTCGGGGCCTTCGTCCTTCGATCTCCGCCAAGGCGAAGCAGAAGGAGTGGCTGGGAGGGTAAAGAGGCCCGAATCCTTTCGAACTGGAGGTTCAATGGCGGCCAAGAAGGATCCCCTCCAATCGGGGCCGGCGTTCATCGGTCGGGTGATCGAAGCCAGCGCCCGGGCCTTTCTGGTGGGTTGCCGGCTGACCGCCGAGGACATCCCATCCTTCGGCTCCTTTGTCCAGACCGCGCGAGGCGAGACCACGATCATCGGAGTGATCTATGACCTGGTCCTGCAGGGGGATGAGCTCACCCGCATGGTGGCCCTCCAGGATGTCCCCCCCCAGGAGATCCAGCAAGACATGATCGAAAACCGCAACCTCCCGGTCCAAATCGGGGTGCTCACGTTGGGTTACATGCGGGACCGCTTCACGTATTATGGCGTTCCCCATCAACCGCCGGCCCTGCTGGAGCCGGTTTACACCTGTCTCCCTTCGCAGATCCAGCGGTTCACCGAGCAACCGGACTTCGTGCGCACGCTGATCGAGGCCCGCGAGGCTTCGGACGATGTGCTCGCCGCGGTGATCCGGGCCGCAGCGGAGGTTCGCCCCGGCCCTCACCAGCGGGATTTTCTGATCCGAATCGGACAGGAGGTGGTGCGGTTGCTGGCCGATGAGCCCACCCGTCTCGGTCAGGTCCTGCGCCGCATTCGAATGACGATCTGAGATTTCCCTGGGGGATTTCGGGATGGGGGGTGAGCCGGGCGCCGAAGGGGTCCAGCTCACCCCCAAACCCTCCAGGAGCCAAAATTGAAGGACCCGCCTGCTGACCGGAGGTTGCTTATGGCCTCAGAGCTGGAAGCGATCCTCGGAGCCCGATCCAAGCCCCTGGCGCTGGAAGCGCGCCGGTTGGGGATTGTCATCGGAGGCTCCCTTTCCGAAGGGCTGGTGGTCAAATTAGACTCACGGATTACGATCGAGGGCCTGGCGGTCGGGCGCTATGTGATGATCCAGGGTTACCGTCGACGCTTCTTCGGGATGATCACGGACATCCGGCTGGACAGCGTCAACCCGGATCTCGCGCGCATGCCTCCGGACCCCGACGACCCACTGATCCGCGAGATGGTGGCCGGCATCGGGGTGTTCGGCCAAATCCATGTCCAGCCGATGTTGGTCCTCGAGGAGAACGATCCACTCCCGCGGCCGGTGAAAACGGTTCCGGCCCATTTCTCGCCCGTTTATGAAGCTACGGAAGAAGATGTGCATGCCATCTTCCGCCCTTCAGTGAAGGGACGGGAGGATCGGTATTTCGTCATCGGGGAGCCCCTGGATATGCCGGGGGTGCGCATCCCCTTGAACTTGGATCGCCTGGTGGAGCGCTCCAGCGGCGTGTTCGGAAAGAGCGGGACAGGGAAGACGTTCCTCACGCGGCTGCTGCTGGCGGGGATCATCTTCCACAACGCCTCTGTCGCCCTGGTGTTCGATATGCACAATGAATATGGGTGGAGCGCGTCAGGCGAGGAAGGGTATGTGAAGGGCCTAAAGCAACTTCCCGGATGTTTCTCCCGCGTCGTGATCGCCACCTTGGATGAGGAGTCCTCTCGGCGCCGGAACAGTCGGTATGATCTGGTGATCCGCATCGGCTACGATCAGATCGAGCCGGAGGACGTAGAACTCCTGCGCGGGGTGATCGGCCTGAGCGAAGTCCAAATCGGTGCCCTCTATATGCTGCGGCGACGGCTGGGCCGGAGCTGGCTGCGGACCCTGCTGGAGGAGCGGGCGCCCGCTGAGGAGGCTGAAGAAGAGGCGGCCTTAGATCCCCTGGCCGAGCTGGTGGAGCGGGATTTGATCACCAGCAGCACCCTGGGGGCCCTCCAGCGCAAGCTGGGGCTCTTCCATCGCTTCCGGTTTCTGGTCCCCGAAGCCGCTGAGGACGCCGCCCAAGCCATCCTCTCCTGCCTCCTTCAGGGCCAGAGCGTGATCCTGGAATTCGGCCGCTATGGCAACGACATGGCCGCCTACGTGTTGGTGGCCAACTACCTGACCCGCCGCATCCACGCGGAATATGTCCGCCGCAAAGAGGCGGCGCTGGGGGATTCGAGCCGGGAGCCGCCGCATCTGGTGATCGTCGTCGAGGAGGCCCATAAGTTCCTGCAGCCAGGCATCGCCGAGCACACGGTGTTCGGCACCATTGCCCGGGAGTTGCGCAAATATAACGTCACGCTGCTCATCGTCGACCAGCGGCCCAGCCAGATCGACAGCGAGGTGCTCTCCCAAATCGGAACCCGCATGCTGTGCCTGCTGGATCACGAGGAGGATGTGCGGGCGGGCCTTTCCGGGATCTCCGGAGCCTCCCGGCTCCGCGAGGTGTTGGCCCGGCTGGAGACCAAACAGCAGGCCCTGCTTCTGGGGCATGCGGTGCCGATGCCGGTGGTGGTCCGAACTCGGTCCTACGACGCCTCGCTCTACGAGGAGCTGGCTGAACATGCGGATCCGGCGGATCGATACCTGCGGGTGATGCGGGGGGAGGATGACGATCTGTAAGCCCCTCATTTGATTGGGGGGATTTGGGGGCGGGCCGGGAACCATGAGCTTCTCAGGAACGTCTTTCCTCTGGATAGAACGGGCCCCAACGATCCAAAGGATCACGGGGTGTTTCGAAATCGTTCCGGGAGGCCGAGGCATGGTGCAACGGCGATGGCGGTGGATGGTGGGGCTCTGGATTCTCAGCGGGTGGCTGGGGGCTTGCGCGCCGACGGGCCCTGGGGTTTCCCCACTGGAAGGTTTCTCGCCGCTCCCCGCCCCTCCGCAGCCGGCTTTCACCCCTGCTCCGAAAACTCCTGGGGGGCCATCCGTGGAGCTCTCGCTGAATCAAGTGATCGAACTGGCCCGGCAGGATCTGGCGGCCCGCCTGGGGCTTCCGACGGATGAGATCCGGGTGATCGAGGCCCAAGCGGTCACCTGGCCGGATAGCAGCCTGGGGTGCCCCGAGCCCGGGCGCATGTATCTTCAGGTCCTCACCCCGGGCTACCGCGTGTTCTTGGAGGCCCGGGGGCAACGATACGCCTACCACGCGGGACGCCAGGGTTCCCCCTTCTTATGCCCTCCGGATCGGGCGCGGGGGCCCGTCTCCGGCGAGCCGTGATCCCCTATCTGATGGAACCAGCGGCTTGCGCGCTCCCCCCAGGGGATTCACTCTTTCACGCCTCCCAATGTTAACCCGGAGATCAGCCAACGGGACGAATAGAGGAAAAGGATGGTGACGGGGACGGCCACCAGGATCGAGGCGGCGGCGAATTTCCCCCATAGCACCGTGTACTGCTCCGTGAAGGTCCACAGCCCCAACGGCCAGGTGTACATCTCCCGCTTGTTCAGGATGATCCGGGCCACGATGTATTCGTTCCAGCTGCTCATGAAATTGAACAGGAAAGCGATCGCCAGGGCAGGTGTGGAGAGAGGGCGAATGATGTGCCACAGAACCCCCAAGCGGGATGCACCGTCGATGAGGGCTGCTTCCTCCAAGTCGCGGGGGATGGTATCGTAATATCCCTTCAGCATCCAGATGCTGAAGGGGACGGCGGTCACGGAGTAGGCGATGACCAGGCCGAGGTAGGAATTCATCAGGCCCAGGCGGGAGATCATGATAAAGAGCGGGAGAAGCAACATCGCTGCCGGAAACATCTGGGTGCTGAGCAGGAAGATCAGCCCGGCGTTGCGCCCAGGGAAGCGGAAACGGGAGAAGGCGTAAGCTGCCGTGGCGGAGAGCAGAAGCCCGACGGTGGCGGTGGTCAAGGTGATGATCAGGCTGTTCCAGATCCAGAGATAGAACTCGGTGGGCCGCCCGGGGCGCCCGAACAGCAGCTCGATATAGTTCGCCAGCGTGGCGTCCTCTGGGATGATCGCCAGGCTGGTGGTGAGGAGCTTGTTCGCCGGCCGCAGCGAGATGGTCACCACACGCAGGACCGGATAGACAGCGATCAGGCAGGCGACCCACAACGCCAGATGGATGAACAACCGCTTGACCGGGCTGTCCCCACGGGGCCGGTAGAACAGCGCCCGCAGCCGGAGCTGGGGCCACGGCCGGACCTGGGCGGCTGGAGCTTCCACAACCGGAGACCAGAATCCTTCCCGCTTCATTCGTAAATCCCCCGCAATCCCTTCGTGATCCGCAGGTAGAAGATCGACCACAGGAGCAGGATGAAGAAAATCACCAGCGCGAAAGCTGCGCTGAACCCGTAGCGGTAGAACTGGAAGATGGCCTTGTAAAGCGAGGAGACCAGGATATCCGTCTTCTCCTGGGGCCCTCCCTGGGTGACCAGATAAATCACCTCGAACCGGTTGAAGGTCCAAACGGTGCCTAATATCGTCGCCGGCACCAACACCGGTCGGAGCAGCGGCAAGGTGATGTGCCAGAACTGTTGCCATTTGCTCGCCCCGTCGATCTCGGCAGCCTCATAGTATTCCTGGGAGATGCTTTGCAGCCCGCCCAGGATCACCACCATCATGAAGGGGATCCCCAGCCAGACGTTCGTCATGACCACGGAGATGAAAGCCCACGTGGGGTCCTGACGCCAGGGGACCGGATGGACTGCCTGGGAGAGCCAGCTGAACAGGTCGTTGATGAGGGGGAGCGCCTGGGTCTGGGCGGCGAGATCCGTGAAGAACTGTTGGGCGTTTCGAAGGATGATGTTGAAAAAACCGTAGCGGAAATCGAACTCGTTGCGCCACGCCATCGCGGTGATGGTGGAGGGAACCGCCCAGGGGAGGATCAGGATCGTCCGATAAAGGCCCCGAAGCCGCATCGATCGGTTCAACAACAGGGCTAGGATCAAACCGCCCGTGACGTGCAGCGAGACATTGATCACTGTCCACAGGACGGTTCGCCCGAACACCTCGAAGAACGTAGCATCTTTAGCGACCGGACCAGTGAACACCTTGACGAAGTTCTCGACGCCGTACCGCAGCCCGAACTGAGGGTTCTGAGCGGTATACATCGCCATGTTCGAAAAGGCCAGGCGCACCTCAAACAGAAAGGGGATGATGATGAGGAAACTGACACCGACCAGTGCGGGGAGGACGAGCACGTAGGCCAGACCCAGACGGGAAGGGTGGGGCTTTCCGGTGAAATAGATCACCGCCTCCAGAACCAAGACCAGCGCCAGCGGGATCATCAGATGCCATGGCGCAGGAACGAGGGCTGCCCATTCGGCCCAGAGCCGCTCCGGAAGGGTCACGACAGGGGTGAGACCCCACGCCGCCACAAGATCAGCGATTAACCCCATGCGCTCCAGAAAGCGCAGGATCAGCAAAAACAGGAGCGCAGCGATGACGCCCTGAACGGCCCGAGCGAACGTGGCGGCGGGAAGGCCACGGGGCCGGCGAAAGAAGAGGAGATACACATAGCCTTCCAGCAAGGCCAGAACAACTGCGATGGCTAAAACGAAGCCTAGAACCTGGCTTAACGAGCGAATCATCAGCGAGGGGGTCAACGCGCCCATCCTTGCGCCTCCTATCCACTGCCACTATTCCACCGATCCGCCATGGCCCCCATCCACCGGGTCGATACGCCGTCCCGCTTAAGGGCTGAGGATGTGTTCAAGGCATGCGCGAGGCATCACCCTTAGGACCCCTCTGCGCTAAGAGCGCTTGTCCCTTTCGTGACACGAAGCCTGACCGCACGAGGCTTACTGCGTATAACGAGGCGAGGGGCTGTTACGGCCCCTCGCCTCGTTCGACCCGGTCATACCTTTCACTTCTTCCCCAGCTCCGCCACGCACTGGTCGGCCGCCTGCTGCATGGCCTTCGCCGCGTCGGCCGGGGTGAGGCTCCCCGCCATCACGCCCTCGAGGTTCGGGCGCATGGCGTCCCAGGCGCAGCGCATCTCCGGGGCCGCCGGCATAGGCCGTCCCAGCAGCAGCTGCTCGAAGGATCCCCTCAGGATCGGATCCTGTTGGATCATCGGCTCATCCTTCAGGGTCTTCAGCGAAGGCAGACGCTTGAACTTCTCGATCCATTTCTTCTGCACATCCGCTGAGGTCATATAGGCCACGAAGGTCTTGACGGCCTCCACCTTGGCAGGATCCTGAAGGACGGCCTTAGAGACCATCCAGTATTTACCTCCGGTCATCGGGGTCGGATATTTGCCGGTGGCGGTCACCTTCGGGATGGGAGCCACGCCCAGCTTGTCGCCCAGGACCTGCGCGTAGCCCCCCAGAGACCAGTCGCCGTTGATGATCATCGCCGCCTTGCCCTCCTTGAAGAGGGTATCGGCGCAGTTGTAGTCGCACTCCTGGGGGACCACCTTGTGCTTGAACTTGAGATCCTGGACGAACTGAAGCGCCCCGACCGTGCCCTCGTTGTCGAAGGTCGGCTTGTCGTTCTCATCCAGCGGCCAGGTCCCGAAGGCG
>NZ_JBHOQJ010000044.1:0-2009 GCF_042408365.1 Thermoflexus sp. | reverse complement strand
GCCGCGTAAGCGGCCCGCCCCTCACAGGGAATTGCATCGTCGCAACAAAGCGGCGTCCTATGCTTTTGAGGCGCCTTCCTGGCCATCCCGGGCTGCTGCTTTCAGGGCCGCCAGGAGGGGAGGGATCACTTCCTCCAGCGGGCCGGGGAGCAGACACCCGGCCGCGGGCGGATGGCCGCCTCCGCCGAAAGCCAGGGCGACCCGGGCGACGTCATAACCAGGCCGGGCCCGCATGCTGACTTCCACTTTTCCATCATCCCGTTCAGTGAAAACTGCGGCGATCCGTGCCTCCTCCACGCCGATCAAGAAACTGGAGAGGCTGAGATCGTTCGCGTGGCTCAGGCCGGAGGCCGCCCTCATCTCCCGGGTGATCACTGTCCAGATCACCCCATCCTCCATCCGGGCCTCTGCGAGGGCCTGGCCGAAGAGGCGGACGGCGGCCAGGGGCCGGCGGTTAAAGAGGGCTTCCACTAGCGCCGACAGGGAGGCCCCGGCCTCCATCAGTCGAGTCACCTCCCGCATGACCCGGGAGTCTACATTGGTGGTCCGGAGGCCCATCGTATCTCCCACAATGCCCGCCAGCAAGATCGAAGCCAGCTCCGCGTCCAGCTCCACCCCGAGATCCTCCGCCAGCCAGAGCACCATCTCGGCAGTCGCCACCGCGGAGGGATCAATCCAGTTGATCGTTCCGAAGTGGGTGTTCGTGACGTGGTGATCGATGTTCAGCAAGGGGACCCCATGGAGCTCAGCGAACGCTTTGCCGAGGCGGCTCGGGTCGCTGGCGTCTAAGCTAACCAGGAGATCGAACGGGCCTCGGGCGATGCGGGAGATCTCCCCTGCGTGGGGAAGGGCTTTCAAGCGGGTTGGAAGATCGTCGTCGCAGAACGCCTCGGCGGCTTTCCCCCAACGTCGGAGGATCTGAACCAAGCCGAGGGCGCTGCTAATGGCATCCGCATCCGGCGAAACATGGGTGGCCACTGCGATGCGCTGGGCTTTCTTCAAGGCCTGTCGGGCCTGCTCACGACTCATCGAGCTACCGCTCCTGACTGAACGGATGAGGTGCCTAAGTTGAGGATCCGGATGATTGCTCATCGTGAAGCCTGGAGATCAACCGCTCGATGCGATCCGCGCGATCGAAGGTGTCATCCCACTTGAAAACCAGATCGGGGATCCGGCGCAGGATCACCCGCCCAGCCAGCTCGTGCTTCAGATAACCCTTCGCGTGCTCCAGGCCCGCCAGCACTTCCCCCCGCCGAGCAGGATCCGCTGGCCATGTCGTCACATAGACTTTAGCGATGGTGAGATCCGGCGCCGGTTCCACCCCGGTCACGGTCACCCCGGCCACCCGCGGGTCTTTTAATTCGGCGATCAGAGCGCTCAGCTCCTCTCGTAACAGCTCCCCGATCCGTCGCTGCCGTCGCTCTCCCATGGTGAACCTCCAGGGTGCTCCATCCTAACACATGAAAAGCGAGCCGTCAAAAAAGAACTGAACCAATACCGGGCACTCAGGCACCTTGCTGCAAGTCAAGGGCCACAGGGAGCGGAGATGGCACAACGGTGAAGAAAGGGATGGCCCCTCCTCCCTTTCTCCCTCTCCCCGCGGCCCGAAAGGCCCCGGGGAAGGGGAGAAAAAACTTGGCTCATGTCGGTTTTAAGGTGAAATGGGCACCGTTGAGGTGCTCCAAAAGCCAGCGGCCCTCCCGCGCCCAGAGATCCACTCAACGGCGTGAAACTTCTCGTTATGAGCACTCCGAAATGGGCAGAGAAAGCGTTGTAGTCCAGTCTAAAAGCCCTTTTATCGTTCTGCAATAGACTTCATCGAAGGATCTTCTTGACGCTTTGTCGCGCTCTTGTGCGCTCAAAAACTCGCCGAGGAGGCTGGACGGCATCGGGTCCCCCATGGATCAGAAGAATTCAAAGGGGGAGGGATCCCGAGAGCCGGATCTTGCCGCTTCACCTTAAAGCCGATATGAGCCAAATTTTTTCTAAGGCTGGGCCGGGGGCCGAAG
>NZ_JBHOQJ010000039.1:0-7760 GCF_042408365.1 Thermoflexus sp. | reverse complement strand
GGCGCCGCAGGCGCCCGGCTCCGCCCTAAAAAACCCCACTAGGAGAGCAACCGCGTGACTCCTAGGGATGTTCGGCCTCTCCGCGGCCCAAAGGGTCGCGGAGAGGGAGGAGAAAAAATTTTTTCGGGGCTGAGCCGAAGGCCCCCGGCCCAGCCCCGAAAACCCCAAATTCAAAAGCAGTACGAGCGCAGCCCATCGCGTTAAAACCCCCGTGGGGGAAGAGAAACCGTGCGAGTGATCATCGTTGGCGGCGGGATCGCGGGGTTGAGCGTTGCCTATTTTCTAGAGCGCGCCGCGGCGGAAGGGCGCTGGCACGGGGAGGTTCTCCTGATCGAGCGGGAACGCCTGCTCGGCGGGAAGATCACGACGGTGCGGGAGGATGGGTTCATCGTTGAAGGCGGACCCGATTCCCTCCTTCGGGCGAAACTGGAAGGGACATCCCTCCTTCAAGACCTGGGGCTGGAAGAGGAGCTCATTTTCCCGCAAGCCCGCACCGTATATGTGTTGCGCAGGGGGCGCCTTCATCCGATCCCCGAAGCGCTCCTGATGTTGCGCCCGGATCCGGCAGCCGTTTGGCAAGCGCGCAGCCTTTCATGGTGGGGGCGGCTCCGTGCGCTCACGGAGCCATGGGTGCCGCCGCGCCGGGGGGAGGGCGATGAGTCGCTGGCGGCCTTCCTGCGTCGCCGCTTCGGTCGCGCCTTCGCCGAGGGTATTGCCGAGCCGTTGATGGCCGGCATTCACGCAGGAGACCCCGAGCGTCTGAGCATGCAGGCCCTTTACCCGCATCTTTTGGCCCTGGAGCGAAACTTCGGCAGCATCGCGCGGGGATTACGGCGCGGGCGTTCCCCTGGAACTTCGGAGGCCATGTTCGTCTCCCTGCGATCCGGCATGGGCGTGCTGGTCGAGCGGCTGGCCGCCTCGCTACATCGAGCCCACTTGGTGCTCGGGCGGATGGTGATCGAGATCGCCCCGATCCCAGGAGAGGCCCCTGCTCGATACCGAGTCGCGTTGGACGATGGGGCGATCCTGGAAGCGGATCGCGTGGTGCTCGCGGTCCCGGCCCCTGAGGCGGCGCGTCAGATCCGGGCGTTTGCCCCCTCGGCAGCCGAGCGGCTTCAAGAGATCCCTTTCGCTTCCACTGCAGTGATCACGCTGGCGTTCCGAGGGGATCAGATCGCCCATCCTTTGCAGGGGAGCGGCTTCCTGGTCCCTCGGGGGGAGCCCTTCCCACTGACGGGATGCACCTGGTTCTCTTCGAAATGGCCCCATCGCGCGCCCGAGGGGTTTGTGCTGTTGCGGGCCTTTCTCGGATGGGCTGGGGATCCGGAGGCCATCGCCGCGGAGGATCCAGTTCTGGTTCAGCGGGCTACGAAGGCCTTGCGTCCCTTGTTAGGGCTGCGAGGCGACCCGGTGCGGGTGTGGGTGCACCGCTGGCCTCAGGCGATGCCGCAGTACACGGTCGGGCATCTCGAGCGGCTGGCGGCGATCGAGCGCGCGCTGCGCCCGTTCCCAGGCCTTTTGCTGGTCGGGGCTTCCTATCGGGGGGTCGGGATCCCGGATCTCATCCGACAAGCCCATGAGGTGGCGAAGCGACTGATCGATGGGTAGGGGCACCCCTTGTGGGTGCCCCCGGGCGGGCACAAGGCCTGCCCCTACTATCAACGGAGGATTCCACGATGGCCCGAATCGGCGTGCTGCTGATGGCTTACGGAACACCGCGTTCCTTGGAGGATGTAGAAGCCTATTACACCCACATTCGGGGCGGGCGGCCACCTTCCCCGGAACGGGTGGCGGAGCTTCAGGAGCGTTACCGGCGGATCGGAGGACGCTCCCCATTGTTCGAGATCACGCTCCGTCAGGCCCAGGCTCTGGAGGCCCGATTGGCCCGGCTCGCCCTCGGGCATTCCTTCCGCATTCGGGTGGGCATGAAGCATTCGCCCCCCTTCATCGACGAGGCCGTCGCCGGGCTGTTGGAGGAGGGCATCGAGCGGTTGGTGGCCATCGCGCTGGCCCCCCATTACTCCCGTATGAGCGTCGGCGCCTACCACGCGGCGGTCCGGGAGGCCCTCGCCCGCCGTTCCGCGGCGCTCCCGGTCGCCGAGATCCGGGGATGGGGGTCTCATCCCCTCTTCGTGATCGCAGTGGCGGAGCGTCTGAAGGAAGCGTTGGAGGATCTGCCGCGGCAGGAGACGATGGTGATCTTCACCGCCCATAGCCTGCCCGCACGCTTGCGCGAAGAAGGGGACCCTTACGAGACCGAGTTGCTGGACTCCGCGCGGCGGGTGGCGCGGGTGCTGGGACTGGATCACTGGCGCTTCGCGTATCAGAGCGCCAGCGCCACCGGCGAGCCGTGGCTGGGGCCGGACCTCCTGGAGGTCTTGGAGGCCATCGCGCGACAAGGGGAAGCCCGGCATGTCGTGGTGTGTCCCATCGGATTCCTCGCGGACCACTTGGAAATCCTCTACGACCTGGATGTAGAAGCGCGGGAGGCGGCCGAGGGATGGGGGCTCTCCTTCCGGCGCACCCGCTCGTTGAACGATGATCCTCTGCTCATCGAGACCTTGATGGCGCTGGTGAGCGAGGCCCTGGCGGATTGAAGGAGATGCTCAGGGAGCGCCCGGGGCTTCCCCCAGCATTTGCAGCAACGCCTCGATCTCCTCAGCGAAGGGGGAAGGCGGATGGGTTTCCAAGAACTGGCGGAGCAACGCCCGGGCTTCGTCCACCTTCCCCTGATGGGCGAGCAGCCGGCCGAGCCAGTAAAGGGCCTCCGGCATCCCGGGGCGCAGGGCCAGCGCCCGGCGGAGGTCTGCCTCGGCGCCGGCGAAATCTCCCTCGAGCATGCGGGCGCTCCCCCGCCCGACATACGCTTCGGGGAAATCGGATCGGAGCCGGAGTGCCTGATCGAACGCCTGTTGTGCTTCCCGAACCCGGTTCTGCTGAAGGAGGGCGAGGCCCATCAGGTAATGCGCCCGGGCCTCCTGAGGATGGCGCGCCAGGACGGTCCGGGCTTCCGCGACCGCCTCGCTCAGGCGGCCGCTCCGAACGAGGGTGGCCCCGAGGCCTAAGCGGGCCGGGACATCGTCAGGGGCTCGTTGCAGGACCTCCCGATAGATCCGTTCCGCCTCCCCGAGACGACCGGCCATCGCGTAGGCCTCTCCCAGCCAAACCCGGGCGTCCAGCGCTTCGGGATGCGCTTGAACGAACGGCTCCAGCAGCGCGAGGGCCGCGACGGCGTCTCCCCGTTGCAACGCCGTCCGAGCCTGCGCCAGCTGAGGGTCCAACGTGGGGGTGGGTGGAGGGGTTGGGATGGGGCGACAGGCTACAACAAGCCCCAACCAGGCCAGCACGAAGGAAGGCGCTCCCCTCATCCTTCCTCCTGAGCCTGGAGGTTGAGGACAATCACCTGGGTTTCCTCCGGAAGATCCCCTCGGGAGAGCTTCAGGGCATCGAGGGTTGGGGCCTTCTCGCTGCCCATTTCCTTGAGGAACTTCTGAACCGGATCCAGCTTGAGGGTCAGCCCGGGCACGCGGTAGTGCATCGGGATCACGATGCGCGGTTCCAAGAGGCTGACGACCTCGGCGGCCTGGGCGGCGTTCAAGGCCTCTCCGCCGCCGACGGGAACGAGGAGGACGTCCACCTCCCCCAGGACCTCCTCGACCTCGGCTTGAGAAGGGACGTGCTGCAGGTCGCCCAGATGGCAGACCCGCATATCTTCCAGCTCAAAGAGGAAGATCGTATTGCGCCGTTCCCGGCTCCGTCCGCGCCGGTTCTCAGGGCGGATGTCCAGGCCGGTGATAAACACCCCGCTGATCTCATACTCGCCGGGCCCGCTTAAGACGCGCGGCTCGCCCTTGATGGCGCGAGCGGCGTTATGGCCGGGGGCATCGTGGCTGATCGTGACGATGTCCGCCTTCAGACGGGGCAAGTTCAGCCCGACGCTTTTGTCGTAGGGATCCGTCACGATCGTTGCCGTCCGGCTGCGGATGCGGAAGCAGCTTAGACCAAACCATACGATCTCCATTGCGCAAACGCCTCACGGTTCAAGATGCGGATTGCGGCGGGCCTATTCTGCCTGAGCGGTCGGCCCGTCATAGGTTAATCGTAGCATGATCCTTGCGCCGATTGAAATCGGCCTCTCGAGGCGTTTCGCGCCGGGCGTCTG
This sequence comes from Thermoflexus sp., assembly GCF_042408365.1. Taxonomy (GTDB): domain Bacteria; phylum Chloroflexota; class Anaerolineae; order Thermoflexales; family Thermoflexaceae; genus Thermoflexus. The sequence goes on along the minus strand of NZ_JBHOQJ010000039.1, from coordinate 3,598 downwards.
CCCCCGCGGACGCCAAACCCTGGTCGGCGCAGGCCGACCACCGGCCGGAGGCCCTACGAGGGCGATTGCAATCGACCCTATCGATGCGCCCGGCCGCGGATCTCCTGCAGGCACCGGTAGCCGTGGGCCGTGAGCCACTCCTCCATCTCCTTGCGGATCGCTTGGAAGACGCCGAGGCCGCGGTAGGCGACTGCGGAGCCTATCCCCACCGCCGTCGCTCCGGCCATGATCATCTCGATGGCGTCCTCCCCCGTGAGGACCCCGCCCGTGCCGATGATCGGGATGCGCACAGCGCGGGCGATCTCGTAGACGCACCGAACGGCGATGGGTTTGAACGCCGGCCCGGAGAGCCCCCCCTCGCGGTTGGTGAGGACCGGCCGTCCGGCCTCGATGTCGATCACCATCCCGGGCATCGTGTTGACCGCCGTGATGGCATCAGCCCCTGCTTCCTCCGCCGCCCGGGCGATGCGGGCGATGTCGGGGACGTTCGGGGCGAGCTTCGCGATGACCGGGCAGGGGACCGCGGCCTTCACCGCCGCGACGGCTTCGGCGGTGGCTTTCGGGCTGGCGGCGAAGATCTCGCCATACTCGGCGGCCACGTTGGGGCATGAAAGGTTCAGCTCGATCATATCCGGCCCGGCCGTGGCCAGGACGCGGGCGACCTCCACGAACTCCTCCACGCTCCCCGCGAAGACGCTGGCGATGAGCGGGACACCCATGGAAGCCAATGCGGCCCGGGCCTCCCGAAGGATCGCTGCCATCCCCTCCGCCCCTGGGTTGGTAAGGCCCACCGCGTTGATCAACCCGTGGCCCCAATCGAAGAGGATGGGGCTGGGATGACCCGCCCGGGGGAGCCGGGTGGCCGATTTCGCGGTAATGCCCCCTGCCCCCAGCCGGGCCAGCCGGACCATCAGCGCCGCGCTGGTCCCCAGGATCCCCGAGGCGAGCACCAGGGGGTTTGGAAAGCGAACACCGGCGATCTCGCAGGTCAGATCGATTTCGGGTTGCGATCGTTCATGGGCGAAGGCGAATTCCACAATTGTCCTCCTTACGCATCCAAGCGTTCGCCCGGCGCCAGGCCGTGGAAGAGCGTTCCCGCGCGTCACCGGATCAGGCCCAACGCCGCTCGGACGCGGCGGCGTTCCTCTTCCGAGATCAAACCTTCTTCCACCAGCTCTTCCAGGAGATCCGTCAGGGTGATCGCTGCATGCACCCGATACCCGGCAGCCTCCAGCTCCTCCCGTCCCCCTTGCTCCCGATCCACCAAGACCACGATGTCGGTGACCCGCAACCCGGCCTCCTCAAGGACTTGGATCGCCTCCCGCTTGCTGAGCCCGGTGGTCAGCACGTCGTCCAGCACCACCACCGTTTCCCCTGGTCGAAACTCCCCCTCGATCCGCTGGCCGGTGCCGTATCCCTTCGCCTCCTTGCGCGGATACAGCAGGGGACGTCCGGTCCGGAGGGCCACGGCCGTCCCGATCGGGAGGGCCGCGTAGGGGAGGGCCGCCAGGCGGTCGAAGGAAAGCCGCTCGAGGAGGGCGGCGTAAAGGCTTGCCACCGCCTCCAGCTGCTGGGGGAAGGAGACCAGACGTCGCAGGTCCAGGTAGATCGGCGAACGGCCCCCGGATTTGAGGATGAACTCCCCGAAGCGGATGCAGCCGGTCTCATACAGCCATCGGGCCAGGGTCCGCTTGAGGGTCGAAGACAGCGCTTTCGCCGGATCCCCATGCCAGCGTTCCACCAGCGAGCGGGCGGCTGCGCCGGGATCAGGTGCCTCCAGGATCTCCCGGGAAACTGCGATCAGGGCCGGAGGGCCTGCCAGGGCCTTCACTGCGGCCACATCTCCCCCTTGCGGGCCGATCCCGGGGATCAGAAACCAGCGATCGGGGCTGATGCGGCGCAGGGCGGCCAGGGCGTGCGGAGCGGTGGCTCCCACCACGAAGCCGATCCGCTCGCTTTCAGGCCAGCTCAGGATCCGCCGGGCCAGGGCCTGGTAGAGCGGTTCTCCCTCCACCGGCAGCTCCTGCACGGCCTCCGCGTTCGGGTTGGAGGTGCGGATCAGGAGGAAGAGGCCTCGCCCCTTATAGCCCAGGAACGGGCACAGGGCCTCGGGGCCGAGGAAGGGATTCAGGGTCACTGCGTCCGCCCGGAGGACCTCGAAGGCGAACCGGGCGTAGGCCTCAGCGGTCCACCCGATATCCCCGAACTTGCCGTCCAGGATCACCGGGATCTCCGGGGGGATCGCCGCCCGGACGGCCCGCAGGGTCTCCAGACCTGAGGTCCCCAGCGCCAGGTAGAAGGCCAGGTTGGGTTTGTAGGCCGCCGCAACCTCTGCGGTCGCCTCGACGATCCAGCGCAGGAAGATCCGGGCCGGGTCCGGGTGCCGGCGCGCCCATGCCGGGAGGCGCGCCGGCACGGGGTCCAGCCCGACGCACAGGCCCAGTCGGGTCCCCCGGGTCCGTTCGTCCAGGCGCTCGAAGAATTCCATAGGGAGCCCTCCGTTCACGCTTTGCCCAACACCGCCGCCAGCAGGGCCATCCGGATGTAGAGGCCGTTGGCCACCTGGCGGAAGTAGGCCGCCCGTGGATCCCGATCCACCGCTGGATCGATCTCCCCGACCCGGGGCAGCGGATGCATCACGATCATCCGCTCTTTGGCCCGCCGCATCAACTCGGGTGTGATCACATAGTAGTTCTTCACCTGCTCGTAGGCATTGAGGTCCGTGAAACGCTCCTTCTGCACCCGGGTCACGTAGAGCACATCCGCATCCTCGATCACATCGGCCACGTCATAGGTCTCATACACCGGGATCCCCTTGGCGCGCACCTCGTTCATCAGGTCGAGGGGCAGCCGCAGGATCTCCGGCGACACGAACGAGAGGCGTACGTCGTACATGGTGAGCAGCTTGGTGAGGGAGTGCACGGTGCGCCCGAAGCGCAGATCCCCCACCATCGCGATGTGGAGGCCGTCGATGCGGCCCAGCTCCTCCCGGATCGTGAAGAGGTCCAGGAGGGCTTGGGTGGGGTGCTCGCCGATCCCATCGCCGGCGTTGATCACCGGCACCTCGGCCACGTCGGCGGCGATCTTCGCTGCCCCCACCTCGGGGTGACGCAGGACGATCACGTCGGAATACTGCTCGAGGGTTTTGATGGTATCCGGGAGCGACTCCCCCTTGGCGACCGAGGAGAACTGGACGCCCTGGGTGATGGGGATCACGGCGCCGCCCAGGCGTTCCATCGCCGCGATGAAGGAGGAGCTGGTGCGGGTGCTGGGCTCGTAGAAGACGCAGGCCATCACATAGCCTTTGAGGAGATCACAGGCCCCCACCCGACGCACCATCTCGCGCATCTCCTCGGCGACGTCGAAGAGATAGGCGAGGTTCTCCCGGTTGAACTGGGAGACCGAGAGGATGTCCTGCATGTAGAAGCCGTTATGAGGATTGACCGGCTCCCGCGGACGGGAGCTGTTAAATTGGAACAGGCGCGGTCGTGTCACCATCGTCCACCTCCTGTTTTTTGTTAGTTGTGCTTTATCCGCATCATCTTTGAGGTCAATAGACTTTAGGGATCTTTGGAGTTGGGGGCTGCCTTTGGCAGCC
>NZ_JBHOQJ010000038.1:0-1990 GCF_042408365.1 Thermoflexus sp. | reverse complement strand
AAATACGTTTTCCTCCCCACGGCCCCTGGGGCCGTGGGGAGATGCCATCCGCTTCCTCAGCCAAAACGGAAGGAGCAGTAGCATGCAGAGCACCCAGCTAACGTTCACTCCACTAAGAAGGGAAAAATGTTCACTATAGGTTAGGGGATGGTAATTTGTTCACAGCGACTAACTCAAAATTCTACCACTATTGTACCATCAGAGCCGTGTTTGCACAAGACAATTAACTAGATTTTAACAAGTTGTCTGGAGCGTCTGTTGACGTCTTAGGGTTTTGGCGTCGAGTGAGAAGGTGGAGCGGGCACTGAGGACATTTGCTTTTTCTCCGGGGTGTATGCAGGAATGGTCACTGCTCGGGCAGGCTTTTAGCGATATGGGGGTGAAGAGGCAGAGCGCCGGGGTAAGCCATCCGAGTCGAATCTCTGGTTTGACGAAGGCCTGCCATCGGGTTTATGGTTATTAGGAAATTCAGGATCTTCACTTCGAGTGCCTTCGATGAGGTGAATGCGATGCTGGATGTCGAACGGATCCGGCGCAATCCGGAGGAGGTCCGGACGGGGCTTCGCCATCGAGGGGAATCGCCGGAGTTGGTGGATCGTTTCCTGGAGCTGGACACGGCTTACCGGGCCGCGTTGCAGGAGGTGGAACAGTTGCGCGCAGTGCGCAACCAGGTTTCCCGGGAGATCGCGAAGATGCCTCCAGGCCCGGAACGGGAGGCCCGCATCGCCGAGATGCGGGAGCTGGGCGAACGCCTGGCTGCGGGTGAGGCGCGGCTCCGCGATCTGGAAGCGCAACGGGATGAGCTCTTGCTGCAGTTCCCCAACATCCCGCATCCGAGCGTTCCGGTAGGCCCAGACGAATCCGCTAACCGGGTGGTGCGGGTGGAGGGGGAGATCCCGGAGTTCGATTTCACGCCGCTTCCCCATTGGGAGCTGGGACCCCGCCTGGGGCTGATCGATTTCGAGCGAGGGGTCAAGCTCGCCGGCAGCCGGTTCTATGTGCTGTGGGGGTTAGGGGCCCGGTTGGAGCGGGCGCTGATCGGCTGGCTCCTGGATCTTCACACCCAGGTCCACGGTTACACGGAGGTCTATGTGCCGTTCGTGGTCAAGCGCGAAACCCTGGTCGGTGCCGGCCAGCTCCCCAAGTTCGAGGATAACCTGTATCACGACGTGGAGGATGATATCTGGCTGGTCCCCACGGCTGAGGTGCCCCTCACCAACCTGCACCGCGATGAGATCCTGGAGGCCGACCAACTGCCACTTTACTATGTGGCCTACACACCGTGTTTCCGACGGGAGCGGATGTCCGCAGGGCGGGACGTGCGGGGGATCAAGCGGGGGCATCAGTTCGATAAAGTGGAATTGTATAAGTTCACCACCCCGGAGACCTCTTATCTGGAATTGGAGAAGATGGTGGAAGATGTGGTGGACACCTGTCGGCGTCTGGGATTGCCCACCCGGGTGGTAGAGATCTGCACCGGGGATTTAGGGTTTGCCGCGGCGAAGACCTATGATGTGGAAGTTTACGCGGCTGGATGCGGCGAGTGGCTGGAGGTGAGCTCCATCAGCAACACCGAGGACTTCCAGGCCCGGCGGGCCAACCTGCGCTACCGCCCGCGCCCGGGCGCGCGCCCGCGGTATGTGCACACCCTCAACGGTTCCGGCCTGGGCCTCCCCCGCACGGTGATCGCGATTCTGGAAAACTACCAGCAGCGGGATGGCAGCATCATTGTCCCAGAGGTCCTACGCCCGTATCTCGGTGTGGAGGTCCTGCGGGGGCCGAAGGGATAGGAGCGAGGCCGTTCGAAACCCACGAGGGGCCGTCCTCTTTACTTCCTCTCGCTGCGGCCCTTGGGACCACAGAGGGGAGTTAAATGATTTTGAGGTGAGCGGGGCCGCCGAAGGCATCCTCACTCATCTCAAAATCCCTACATAGGAGTTACGCGGTGGAGTTCTTCGTGGAGTTTTTGGGGTGGAGCCGGGCGCCGAAG
>NZ_JBHOQJ010000036.1:0-28538 GCF_042408365.1 Thermoflexus sp. | reverse complement strand
CTTCGGCGCGCAGCTCGACCCTAAAAGCCTCCTAGAGGAAACCGCCAAGAAACATGACCTGTTTCTGGGCTGGATTTCGGACAAACGCATCCCGTTCCGCATCTGGAGCGTCTTGGGGTGGGTGAAACCGCCCTCAGCAGTCCCCGATCCCTGAAAGGTTTTTCCTCCTCTCTGGAGTTGAGAGCGATGATCGAGATCCACCTTTATGGTGAGCTTCGCCGATATATCGGACAGGAAGATCCTTCCCAGGACGCGGTCGCTTTCCTGAATGCCCGCCCAGAGCTCACGGTGGCCGAGGCGCTTCAAGTGCTGGGTGTCCCTCCAGACGAGGCCCGACATGTTTTTATTAACGGTCTTTATGACCCGGAGGGATTGAGTCGAAAGCTGTCGGATGGAGACCGGGTAGGGGTGTTCCCCCGAACGATGACCATGCCGCACATTCGCCTGTTTGCCCCTCGCGCCCCGCGCGAACCGGCATGATCACGACTGGTGGAGCCGACGCGATGATTGAGGTTCGTCTTTATGGGGATCTTCGACGCTACGCTGGGAAAACAGACCCTCGTGAGGAGGCCGTTGTATGGGTTCCGTACCGCCCGGGGTTAACGGTCGCCGATGTGCTTCGGGAGATCGGTATCGACCCCGAGCGTGAGGTGAGCAACATATTCATCAACGGACGCTATGATTATCAGGCTCGGTCCCGGCTGGTTCAGGATGGGGATCGGTTGGGAGTGTTTCCGCGCAATATGGCATTATTATATTGCTGATGCCTTGGGAATATTCGGCGGAAGAACGGCTGGCCTCTCCTCTTGCTGCCGCCCATGGGGCCGCGGGTCGAATGATGCGAGCCAAACCTCGTCCGATGTGAGGAGGTGGGAAGCGTGCGGGTGAAGGTGCAAGTCTACGCAATCCTGCGGCAATATATCCCAGATGCGCAACGCGGCCCTCTTACGATGGAAATACCGGAGGGGACCACGGTCGGACAATTGATTCAGCGATTGCCGATCCCGCCGGAGCTGGCCCGCGTGGTCTTCGTGAATGGAGTCCGTCAGGAATCCGATTGGGTGCTTCAAGAAGGCGACGAAGTGGGGATCTTCCCGCCCATTGCGGGAGGAGCTGGTTGAGCAGCCTCAGCGTTGTGGCCTCGTCTTTCCCCTGCATTCTGAAGGACCATGGGGAGACAAGGGGTGGGGTGTTGGTTCCCGGATCTACCCAAGGGGCTGGATATGGGCGACCGAACCGGCCTTGCCCCGTTCCCTTATTTGTATGTTTCATCAACGCCGAATTAAAATAACGATGTTCATCCTAAATTCTGGAGGTGCATCATGGCCCACACGCTCCCTCCTCTGCCGTATCCGTATGATGCATTGGAGCCCTACATCGACGCTCAGACCATGGAGATCCATCACACCCGGCACCATCAAGCCTACGTGAACAACCTCAATGCCGCCCTGGAGAAATACCCGGAACTCCAGGATGTGCCGGTGGAAATCCTCCTGCGGAACCTCCCCAGCGTCCCCGATGACATCCGGGAGACGGTGCGGAACAACGGTGGTGGCCACGCCAACCACAGCCTATTCTGGACCGTGATGAAGCCTGGCGGGGGCGGCGAGCCGGGCGGCGCCCTGGCGGAGGCGATCGCGAAGGCCTTTGGCAGCTTCGCCAACTTCAAAGACCTCTTCACCAAGGCGGCGATGGGGCGCTTCGGCAGCGGCTGGGCCTGGCTCAGCATGACGGCCTTCGGGAAGCTGGTGGTGCACTCCACGCCCAACCAGGATAGCCCATTGATGGAAGGCCTGATCCCGTTGCTGGGCCTGGATGTCTGGGAGCACGCGTACTATCTGAAATACCAGAACCGACGGGCCGACTACGTTCAGGCCTGGTGGAATGTGGTAAACTGGGACCAGGTCGCCGCGAACTACGCCAAGGCCCTGGAGGCCATCCGGACCAGCGTCCGAGCTTGAGCGGCCACGCACCAGCGATGGGGACAACCCGCAGGTTGTCCCCATCGCTGGTGATTCTCGGATGAAGAGGCTTTCCCTTCCAGCGCTTCTCCTACGTATCCCCGAAAGACCGTTTCGAGAGCTGCAGGATGGCGGCGGTCCTGCACGCTCCAACCTGTTTGGGGGAGAGCGCACGATGGCATCTCTACATGAGCTGCGCGCTCGCGGCCAATCGATCTGGCTGGATGAGATCCGCCGTGAATGGCTCACCGATGGAGAGCTGGCCCGGTGGATCGAACGAGGGGTCACTGGGGTGACCAGCAACCCGACCATCTTCGAGCGGGCGATCACCACCAGCCCCGCTTACGATGACGCGATCCGGAAGGAGCTCGCTCGGGATCCCGAGATCGATTCGGTGGCGCTCTACGAGGCCCTGGCCATCGAGGACATCCGTATGGCGGCGGATCTCCTCCGGCCGGTCTATGAGGCGACGGAGGGGGCCGACGGCTTTGTCAGCTTGGAGGTTTCCCCCCACCTGGCCGATGACACCGAGGGGACCATCGCAGAGGCCCGACGGCTGTGGCGCATGGTGGATCGCCCCAACTTGATGATTAAGGTGCCGGCGACCCCGGCGGGCATCCCGGCCATTGAGGCGTTGATCGCCGAAGGGGTGAACGTCAACGTCACGCTGATTTTCTCCCCCGCCCATTACGAGGCGGCGGCGGAGGCCTACTGGCGGGGCCTGCGGCGACGCGCGGAATCCGGGAGGGATCTGCGGGGTGTGGCCTCCGTGGCCTCTTTCTTCGTGAGCCGGATCGATACCGCCGTGGATCGCGAGCTGGAATCCTTGGGGACGCCCGAGGCGCGCGCGCTCCTCGGGAAGATCGCCCTCGCGGTGGCCCGCCGGGTGTATCGGATCTTCCGCGAGCGATTCCTCCCCTCCGTTTTCCCGGATCTGCAGGCCCGGGGGGCGCGCGCTCAACGTGTTCTGTGGGCCAGCACCAGCACCAAAAACCCAAGCTATTCCGATGTCAAGTACGTGGAAGGGTTGATTGCCCCCGATACGGTGAACACGGCGCCGATGGCCACCCTACAAGCCTTTGAGGATCATGGACAGGTGTCTGAAGCGGCGGCCTGGGAGGGATGGGAGGAGGCGGAGGCGGATTTGGCCGCGCTGGCTCGGTTGGGGATCCCGCTGGAGGAGATCCTGAACCGTCTGCAGGCGGAAGGGGTGGCCGCCTTCACCCGGTCCTATGAGACCCTGTTGGGCGCCCTGGAGCGCAAGCGAGCCGCACTGCTTCTGGAGAACCTCCCCCGTTAACCGTAACGCATAGAATGTCCACTTGGGATGGCTTCCACTTCCTGTCACAGAACAAATCGCGGAGGACAGTGATGCGGTGGGCGCAAACGGAAACGTTGCCTGGGTTCCCCGTCGGGGCGCTGACCCTGCGACCCTTTACCGGGGAGCGGGTGATGGTGGTTCGAGTCGAGGCGCCTGCAGGCGCCGTGGTGCCGCCCCACGCGCATCCCCACGAGCAGATCACTTTGGTCCTCCAGGGCCGCCTCCGCTTGCGGATGGCGGGGGAAGAACAGGAGCTCGGCCCGGGGCAAATCGTGCACATCCCATCAGGGATCGAGCACGAAGTGACATTCCTGGAGGAAACCTTGGTGTTCGATGTCTTTCAACCCCCACGAGAAGATTTCCTGGAGCGCTTGAAAGCGAGGTAGTACGGGATTGGATCCCGTCACATCGGGAGACAGCAGGGATTGAACATCGCTCCTTGCTCTGGAGGTCTTACATCCCCCTCGTCCCTTCTCCTACAAAGTTAGTGCTTTTGTCTATTTGGGGTGACCGCTCCGCTCGGTAGCAGAGCCGCGTGCCTTTAGAGCGCGGCTCTGCTACCCCAAATGGGGTAGGGGCACCCACAAGGAGTGCCCTTCTACATGGATGCCCCAGAGGGGGTGGGTTGTTCGCATTTGCAAGGCCGTTGGATCACCCACATCCTTTGGGGAGACCACCCAAATGGACAAAGCATTAGGTAAAGAAAGAGGTGGCCTCTGAAATCCTCCAAATGGAGGCTCCCAATGATTCGAGCCTGGACTTCCACCTATCAGCGTCTGGTGTTCCAGGAGCCTGAGCCGGGGATCCTGGAAGTGGTCCTTCATCGGCCAGAGACTCTGAATTCCCTGGATGCGACGGCCCATCGGGAGCTCACCTACGTCTGGCGGGACATCGATGCGGATCCTTCCACCCGCGTGGTGCTGGTTCGGGGATCCGGCGCCGCTTTCTCCGCCGGAGGGGATTTCACGTTGATTGAGGAAATCATGTCGGATCCTGCGGCTTGCTTGCGGGTCTGGAAGGAGGCGCGGGATTTGGTTTACAACATGATCAATTGTGGCAAGCCTATCGTTTCGGCCATCGAGGGGCCGGCGGTGGGGGCGGGGCTGGCCGTAGCCTTACTGGCCGACATCTCAGTGGCCGCGCGGGGCGCCCGCCTGATGGACGGCCACGTACGCCTGGGGGTGGTGGCCGGGGATCACGCAGCGCTGGTCTGGCCGCTGCTGATCGGGATGGCGAAGGCGAAGTATTACCTGCTCCTTAACGAGTCGCTCTCCGGCGAGGAGGCCGAGCGCCTGGGCTTGGTTTCCCTGTGTGTGGAGGACGGAAAGGCCTATGAGGTGGCGTTAGAGATCGCCCGGCGCCTGGCGAGGGGGAGCGCCTCCGCCATCCGCTGGACGAAATACGCCCTCAACAACTGGTTCCGCGTGGCCGGTCCGATCTTCGATGTCTCCACCGCCCTGGAGTTCCTAGGCTTCATGCTCCCGGACGCCCGCGAAGGTCTGCAGGCCATGCGGGAGAAGCGCACGCCCCGATTCTCCGGGGAGGTCCCTTTGTGAGACCGACATGCGGCATCTCCCACAGGGATTTGCGGGGGGATGGCTACATTCCCCGAAATCCCCTCAGACGCTATGATCGCTTGCCGAGATGGGTCTTATGCTATAGAATGGTTACCAAGATTTAATCCGCTTCATTTCATCTCATTGAGGCGACGCATTGATGGAGCGGATCTTCATCGCCCATGTACCCGCTGCATCCGCGGAGACCCTTCGGAACGCCATTCAGCGAGGCATCGAGGCGCTAGGCCTCACCGTTCCCAGGCACCGCAGGATCTTCGTTCAGCCGCACTGTCCATGGGCCCATCCGCGTTTCGCCCCCCATGCCTTTACCCCGCCCTCGCTTCTAGAATCCTTGCGCGTGTTGTTTTTCGACAATTCCCTGGAGTTGGGGACCAGCAGCCTTCCCGGTTTTCCATCGCGTTATGCGATGAAGCGCGCCGGCTATTTTAGGTGGGCCCGTAGCCATGGGCTCGCCTTGTGGCCCCTGGATGAGGCCCTCGGTCGTCGGTCTGCCGAAGGCCTGCAGGTGCCGGATGTCGTTCGCCAAGCGGATATGCTGATTGCGCTGCCCCGATTGACCGGGAGCGGTTTCCTGGGGTTTGCTGGCGCCGCACGACATCATATGTTTCTGTTTTCCCCATCGGATCATCTGCAGGCTTATCCCCGCCTGCCGGAGGCGTTGGTCGATGGCTTAACGGTTCGACCTCCGGATTTGATCCTGTTGGACGCCACCCAAGTCCTCCATCGGGGGGGCGAGCTCGCGGGCGAGCCTGTTCCGCTCTCTATCCTTGTCCTCGGCACCAACCTGCTCGCCGTGGATCTGATCGCAGCCGTGTTATACGGGTTCGAACCGCAGGAGGTCCCTTGGATTCGGCTGGCGATCCAGCGAGGCCTGGGCCCAACCTCCCTCACGGAGCTTCAGATCACCGGAGATCTATCCCTGGAGGACCTGTGTCAGCTCGGGGCGAAGATCGTCCATGCCGACCCTTTGCCCGAACGATATCCATGGCCGCCTCAGGTTCGAGTGTACCGTTCTGAAGATGAGCCGTCGTGGAATATTCCGGGATCGCTGATGGAGGCTCTCTGGGTGCTGGAGCGCGGGGGCATCTCATTGGCCAAGGCGCGGGAGGCGGCCATCGTGATTGGATCCGTCGGGGCACTGCCACGTCCACGTACCGATACCGCGGCGGCGATCCTACTGGGGGATTCTGCCCGGGCGGATTATCGGGGGTACAGCCGCATCGTTCGGCTGCCCGGGCATCACGTCACCGTGGCCCGGCTCCTGATGGATCTCCCGTACATCTTACAAGTCGCTTCGATGCGCAGCGAGTTGGGATGGGGATTCCTGTGGGAATCGATACGGTATGCATTGCGCCGTCATGTTCGATTGGGGCGTCTGCAGGCGTAGGGATTCCAGGGGCCAGTTCGTTCATGCAGCGGCTTCGCCGCCGCATGAACCAGAATCATCCTGTTAAAAGGAGGCTCTCATGTTCGCTGTCCTGCAACGTATTGGGCGTTCGTTGATGCTGCCGATCGCCGTGCTCCCGGCAGCAGGGATTCTCCTGCGGTTCGGTCAGCCGGACCTGCTCAACATCCCCTGGCTGGCCGATGCGGGAGGCGTGATCTTCAGCAACCTGCCCCTCCTCTTCGCCGTCGGCGTCGCCATCGGCTTCACCGCCGACGTGGGGACCGCGGGCCTCGCGGGGGCCGTCTGCTACTGGGTGATGACGAAGGTCCTGGCGGACATCAGCACCAGCGTCTACGGCCTGGAAAAGCCGTCCGACATGGGCGTGCTGGCCGGCATCCTGAGCGGCCTGCTGGCGGCCTACCTCTACGAGCGGTTTCACACCATCCAGCTTCCGGAGTGGCTGGCCTTCTTCGGCGGCAAGCGCTTTGTTCCCATCGTGACCGCGTTCGCCGCGGTGATCCTGGGCATTATCTTTGGGCTGATCTGGCACTGGCCGGAGCAATGGCTGGCCGCCGTGGGGAACTGGGCTACCCAGGCCGGGCCCTTCGGGGCCGCCGTCCACGCCTTCTTGAATCGTTTGCTGATCCCCTTCGGACTCCATCACATCATCAACTCGATCGTCTGGTTCCAATTCGGCGACCTCACCCGGTTCTTCGAGACGCGGGGGGCGGAGGGCGGGCTGTTCATGACAGGGTTCTTCCCCATTATGCTCTTCGGCCTGCCGGGCGCCGCGCTGGCCATGTATATGACGGCCGATCCGAAGCGCCGGCCTATCGTGGGGGGCATCCTCTTCTCCGCCGCCCTGACTTCCTTCGTGACCGGGATCACCGAGCCGGTGGAGTTCGCCTTCATGTTCGTCGCCCCGGTTCTCTACGTGCTCCACGCTGTGCTCACCGGGATCTCCGCCTTTGTGACGATCTCCCTGGGGATCCGCCACGGGTTCACTTTCTCGTCCGGGATCATCGATTACATCATCAACTTCGGGATCGCGAAGCAGCCACTGCTGCTCCTGGTCGTAGGAGTGGTGTTCGGGGTGATTTATTATGTGCTCTTTAGTTGGCTGATCCGGACCCTGAACATCCCTACGCCAGGCCGCGAGCCGGAAGCATAAGCAGATCCCTGAAGCCTGGGCGGGCGCTGAGGGCGCCCGCCCAGGCACATCTGCAGAGGATTCGATCGCCGTGGAGGGAGTGAGGTATGCGGGACAAGGCGTTGCGCTATATTGAGGCGTTGGGTGGGCGTGAGAACATCCGTGAGATCGATGGGTGCATCACCCGCTTGCGCGCCACGCTGGCAGATCCAAGTAAAGTCGATGAGGCCAAACTGCGAGCGGCGGGGATGATCGGGCGCCCGATCCGTATGGGAAATGGGATCCAGATCGTGGTGGGCACTCACGCTGAGCTGATCGCCACGGAGATCAATAAGATCCTGCGAGGAGGCTAAATGGTGCCCATCCTATCCCCCTTCACCGGCCGTGTGGTATCCCTGGATGAGGTCCCGGATCCCGTGTTCGCCGAACGGATGCTAGGGGAGGGGGTCGCTGTTGAGCCCTGGCAGGGGATCGCTGTGGCCCCTATTCGCGGCCGCCTGGTGGTGTTGCACTCCGCAAACCACGCGTTCGCTGTTGAGGCGGAGAGCGGATTGAAGGTCCTGGTTCACATCGGCCTGGATACCGTTCATCTTCGAGGGGAAGGCTTCGAACGATTGGCCCAGGAGGGAGAGTCGGTGGAAGCCGGCCAACCGATTGTCCGCTTTGATCTTGGGCGGATCCGGGCCGCTGGGTATAACTTGCTTTCCCCAATCGTCCTGCCGGATCTTCCCACCGGTTATCGGGTCCAAGCCGCCGAGGCCCGGGAGGTTGTGGCGGGACGGGATCCGGTGCTTTATGTGACGGTGGCGCAGGATGTCGGTGAAACGATTGCTTGAGGCTTTCGCCAGCGATTTCCAAGCCATGGGCGGGCGGGCCTTGCTGCAGAGCATCCGGCTTGCCGAAGGGCGCGCTCTGTGTGCGGAGGTGCTGGCCATCGCCCCTCCACTGGTGGACGGGATCAGCAATGCGGAACTGGCCGCCGCGATGGGGGCGGATCTGATCCTTCTCAACGGCTACAATGTGCTGCAACCCCAGGTGATGGGTTTCCCCAGCGCCGGGGATCTCGATTTGGGGTGGATGCGCCTCCCGGTGGGGGCCGGGACGACCCTTGCGCAGGTGAAGACGTGGACCGGGCGTCCGATCGGCCTGAACCTGGAGCCGATCTCAGAGCCTGAACAAGCTACCCGGGCCGCGGGGCGGCTGGCGACTCCGGAAAACGCCCGGCGGGCCGTTGAGCAGGGGGCCGATTTCATCGTGATCACCGGCAACCCCCGGACGGGGGTAACCGGGCATGGGATCGCCGCAGCCGTCGCGGCGATCCGGCAGGCGATTGGACGGGATCCGATCATTCTGGCGGGCAAGATGCACCAGGCAGGAGCCGATGAGCCCGTGATCTCGGAGCAGGATATCGAGGCTTGGATGGCCGGGGGAGCGGATGGGGTGCTCATCCCACTGCCGGGGACCGTGCCGGGGGTGACTGAGACCGAGGCGGCCCGGCTGGCGGCGCGGGTCCACCAAGCGGGCGGCCTGGTGATGGGGACCATTGGAACTTCTCAAGAGGGAGCTTCCCCTTCTGTGATTGAGCAGCTGGCCCTGGCGGGGAAGCGAATCGGCGTGGACATCTTCCACATCGGCGATGCTGGACTGATGGGCATCGCCTTCCCGGAAAACATCTACACCCTCTCCCTGGCCATCCGGGGCCGGCGCCACACGTGGCGCGGGATGGCCGCATCGCTGTATCGTTAAATTCAAACCCTCAGTTTGCTTGGGCGGGGTGCTGCAGGGACGAAAGGTGGAAGTAGATCCCCCGCTGAATCAACACGGATTGCCCGATGGGCCCAGCAATCGCCATTTCATGCCGCTTCATAATGTTTGGAAAAAGGCCCGAGGATCGAGCAAGTCCAATCGACAAGAAGAAGTCTATCCGAAAGCGCTCGGATAAGGGTATTGAAATCAGCGGGACGTGAAAAATCCAGTCGGAGCATCACCTGACCGATCGGGAATATAAAGGTTCCGCAAGTTGTGTTTCCGTCGTTGTGGGGCGAGGGGATGACCCTGATCCCTAACAGGCTATTATGAAGGGATGTCCGCCATCGCTGCCAGGCTTGCTGACCGATCTCCCTCCGGTAATCTTGTACATCCCGATAAATAGTCGCCGCCGAGATTGGAACACCCAGATTGCATAACAGAAAAGCTGCGGCTGGTCCTGAGAACCCCAGCAAATACAGCAGCACCCCTAGCACCCGAAGCATTCGACTCCGGTGGTCCCCCGTCCGGACTACCTCCGGCTGCGCGGTCCAAGTGATACCACAACACTTGCATCGAAGTCGAATCTGCTCCATCAGCGCCGGGTTCAGATCCCGAAGGCGGCGGATTCGCCGTTGATGGATCACCCCCGTTGGGCTCTGACAGACTGGGCACCGGCGAGCATGCTGTATTTGCTCGGGGGATAAGCGCAAGATGGGAGAGACCGTCTGAATTTGACCGCTTGCCATGGTCGCCTCAGAGAACATCTGAGGTGGCTTTTCTCTTGTCTGCTCTCCTTGGCCGTGTGGACCACTGTGGCGGCCCACACGGCCTCAAGGGTTTTCCGCCCTCTTTCACCATGTCTCTAGTTGAGCGGTCATTCCTGCATCGACGAAGAGCAGGGATCCGGTGATATAAGAAGATTCCTCGCTGGCCAGGAAGAGGGCGGCGTAGCCCACATCCTCCGGTGTTCCCAGACGGCCCAGCAGCTGGCGTCGCTCCACCTGTCGGCGCATTCCTTCCGGATCTGGGGAGGAGGCAAAGATTCCCCGCACCAGTGGGGTGTCGATCCACCCCGGGCAGATGGCATTCACCCGGATGTTGTCCCGCGCGACATCGATCGCCGCCGCTCGTGTCAAAGCGGCCAACCCGCCCTTCGAAGCGGCATAAGGCGCTGTCCCGCCCACGTTCTGAACAGCGTGAACGGATGCGATGTTGATGATGCTTCCACCGCCGGAAGCCTTCATGTGGGGAATGGCGTATTTGGAGCACAAGAATGGGCCCACCAGATTCACAGCAAGGCAGCGTTCAAATTCCTCGCGGGTCGCCTCGGTGATGCTCTTGTAGACGCCGATGCCGGCGTTATTGACTAAGATGTGAAGGGCCCCGTAACGCTCCACGGTTTTTTGGATCAGGGCCTTCACATCCTCTTCGTTGGACACATCGCAGCGGATGAAGGAAACTTCAAAGCCTTGATCGCGCAATTCTTTCTCTGTGGCCCGTCCAGCCTCCTCGTTAACGTCTGCGATCACGACCTTCGCGCCCTCCCGGGCGAAGACCGTGGCGATCCCCTTGCCGATGCCCATCGCTCCCCCGGTCACGATCGCTACCTTATCTTTCAGTCGCATGGTGAGCACCTCCTTCAAAGGTTCAGCGCCAATGAGCATGCTGATTACGAAGGAATTGCTCCAAATCCGACCGACTGCACCACACAATGTCGCCAATGAAGGTGTGCTTCAAAGCGGCGTAGGCCACACCATACGCCAAGCCCTGCAGAGGATCGCCTTGAAGGAATCCGGCGAGGAAACCGGCCACCAGGGCATCCCCCGCGCCCACCCGATCGATTGGCTCCAGCGGATAGCCGGGTTGAATATAGATTTGGCCTTCGTGCCAAAGGAGCGCCCCGCCTTCTTCCAGAGTTAGCACGATGGTGGCTCCTGGATGGCGACGGGCAATCTCGCGCAGCATGACCTCCGAAGCTCCGTGCACTTCGAGGATCTGCATGGCCTCCTGGGTGGTGCAAAACAACACATCCACAGCCTGAAGGAGCGGCTGGATAGCCCGTCGAGCCTCCTCAAGAGACCATAATTTGGATCGGTAATTCACATCGAAGGAAACCTTTAGGCCAGCGGATCGCGCCTCCTCGATCGCCCGGCATACCAAGCGATGGCAACTCGGGCTTAGGGCGGGCGTGATTCCTGTAAGATGAATGAGCTTGGCCTGACGGACGTAGTCCCAGTCCACCTCATCGGGATCGATTTGGGAGAAAGCCGAACCCGCCCGATCATAGATCACCTGATAGGGGCGGGGGGATTGTCCGAGCTCCAGATAATACAGCCCCACCCGCCCCTCGGAGGTCCAGATCACCCGCGAGACATCCACACCATGTTCGCGGATCTTGTTCGCAATCCGCCGCCCTAAGGGATTGTTTACGAGGCGTGAAATCCATCCGCTCGAGATCCCTAATCGTGAGAGACCGATGGCCACATTGGATTCCGCGCCCGCCACCTCCAGCCGGAGGATCTCCGTTTGCTCCAAACCGAATCCGGGCGGCGCGGTCAGACGCAGCAATGTTTCACCAATGGTCACAGCGTCCGGCATCTCTCGGCGCCTCACAAGCGATTTAGAGTTCGCGCAAAGCGCGGGAAAAACGGCGGCAGGCCTCCCGGAATCGGACCAGGCCCTCGGAGGCGATCGCCTGGGAGTTCACTAGAGCGCTGCCAATGCCCACGGCAATTGCGCCCGCGCGAAGGAACGCCGCCGCATTCTCGACAGTGATCCCACCGGTTGGGAGAAAGGGGACATCCGAGAAGGGACCCCGCAGGTTTCGTAGATACTCAGGGCCGCTGGGCATAGCTGGGAAGATTTTCACCATCGCAGCGCCATTCTGATGCGCCCGCCAGATCTCTGACGGAGTGAAAGCGCCGGGGATGACAGGGATCCCAACCTTCCGGCCGAAAGCTAGAAGGGCCTCGTCCGTATGGGGGCTAACCAGAAAACAAGCACCGGCCTCCAGCGCGCGTTGCGCCTCTTCTACAAGGAGCACTGTTCCTGCGCCGATGGCCGCGCGATCCTTAAAGGCCAGCGCAAGGCGGGCAATCTGCTCCAATGCACGCGGGGAATTCATGGCTACCTCGATCGCCAAAAATCCCTCCTCCACTAAAATGCGGGCGATGTCTTCAAGCCGATCCCCGAATTCCCCCCGCATAATGATTAAAGCCCTGCTTTCCCGGATGGCCTGGATCGGCTCCATGGTTCCCCCTAAAGCGTCCGATCAGCGGTGGAGAGGACCTGCGGCCCCTCGGTGGTCACTGCCACATTGTCCTCGATGCGGATCCCCCCGAATCCGGGGATGTAGACGCCGGGCTCCACTGTGCAGACCATGCCTGCCTCCAGGGGCGTTTGAACGCCTGGGGCGAGAAATGGGATGAACTCATGGTAACGGTAGCCTACACCATGTCCAGTGATGTGAATGAAATACGCTCCATATCCAGCCTCTTCGATCACTTTACGAGCTGCGGCATCCACTGCCTCTGCCGGTACCCCAGGGCGCATCG
Source organism: Thermoflexus sp. (assembly GCF_042408365.1). Classification (GTDB taxonomy): domain Bacteria; phylum Chloroflexota; class Anaerolineae; order Thermoflexales; family Thermoflexaceae; genus Thermoflexus. Next base: position 15,839 of record NZ_JBHOQJ010000036.1, on the reverse strand, counting down.
CTTGGATGGCGGCCTGCTGGGCCCTTTGAACCAACGCATAGATCTCCCGCTGCCGCGGGCTAGGCTCCCCAGCGACCACGACGCGGGTGAGGTCAGACCAGTAACCGTCCACCACGGTGGCCAGTTCCACCATCACCAGATCGCCCTCCTGGATAACCCGCGGGGTCGAAGGCACCAGCAAGTAACCCTTATAGCTGCCCTCGGGGCCAGCGCTCACCTCAGCGGAAGCGCGGACAAGGCGTGCCCCTCGATAGCCTGCTCCCCGAGCCCGGATCTCCGCCTCAATCGCCGCTCCTACCTCCGCTTCGGTCCGCCCTGGAACGGCCCATTCTTTCAGCCGGGCAAGGCCTAGCGCAGCGACCTCATTCGCGAGTCGGAGGCGCTCGATTTCATAAGGGGTCTTGACCGCGCGGGATCGGGCCAGCAGATCATCGGCTCCTTTTAACACAGCATTGGGGAAAACCTCGCGGAGCAGCTCATGCCAGGGAGCGGCAGGTACTACTGGTTCAGCGTGGCGATACGTTGGAGCGACCACTTCGGCCGATCGTTCGACCCCGATGATGGACCGATGCAATCCCAGACGATCACGCCACCTGGACAGGTGCTCCCGGTAGGAGACGTAGAGATCTGCATCCTTAAGAAGCCCCCACCCGAAGGGGATCACCTCGGCCCACGCCGGATCGGTGTAATCCTGCTCGATCTCAGGGACCAGAAGCCCCACATATCCCTCACGAGTGATGAGCGCAACAGAGAATCCGTGATGGGGCCAGTAGTTGGTCAGATAGACTACATGCTCGGGCAGGCGGCAGATCAGGGCGTCATATCCCTCTTCTCGCATGCGCGACAGCAGACGCTCCCGCCGAGCCGTGTCCACCATGGGAGCCTCCTTCACTCTGGATAGATCCGTTCCTCGGTTTCCGCGTCAAAAACAAAGAGATGCTCAAAAGGCCATGAGAGCCATACTTTCTGGCCCAATCGCAAGGGCAGATCCGCGGAGACGATCGCCTTCAGCACGAGTGGCCCAATCCGGAGATCCACAATGCGCTCCAGGCCCAGGGGCTGGATGATCTCAACCTCCGCTTCCAGGGTTCCCGGGGACTGGTTGGGATGAATTTGGAGATGCTCGGGGCGGATTCCAAGGATGACTTCCCGTTCTTCCTGGAGCTGCAGCGGAAAAGAAAGCATGAACCCGGAGCGCGAGAAGCAGGTGCCTTCTGGCCCTGGGATTGCCTGGCAGCGGAACAGGTTCATTCCCGGGCTCCCTAAAAAGCTGGCCACAAAAGCCGTGGCCGGGCGGTTGTAAAGCGCATGGGGCTCATCGACCTGGATCCCGCGCCCATCCCGTATCACCAGGATGCGATCCGCCATGGCCACCGCCTCTTCGAAGTCATGGGTAGCGTAAATCATCGTCTGGCCTGTCTCTCGTTGCAGGCGTTTGAGCTCGGCAGCCATCTCCTGGCGGATTTTCGCGTCCAGATCGGTGAAGGCCTGATCCAACAGCAGGACACGGGGCCGACGGATCATGGCTCGCGCGATGGCAACCCGACGGCGCTCCCCACCGCTGTAGGTATGTGGCAGGCGATGGAGAAGATGGGAGATGCGCAGCAGCTCCGCGACCTCGCCGACCCGCTGGCGGATCTCCGCTTCCGGAAATCGACGCAGACGAAGGGGATGAGCGATGTTATCAAACCCGGACATGTGGGGGTAAAGGGCAACGTCTTCAAAAACCATCGCCACATCGCGTTGCTGAGGGGGGATGGCGTTCATCAGCTCCCCGCCGATTCGAATCTCCCCCCTGTCGGGTTTCTCCAGGCCGGCGATGACGCGAAACGTCGTCGTTTTCCCCGCCCCTGGAGCCCCCAGCAAGCAGAAGAACTCCCCGTCTTTCACCGAGAATTCCAGGCCCTGAAGAGCCTGGATCCGGCCATAACGCTTATAAAGCTGGCGGACTTCGACGGAAGCCATCAGCAGAGCCCTTTTCCGGTTTGTGGATCGAATAGAAGGGTTTGATGAGGATAAAAGGCGATTTCCAGCTGCTCTCCGGCGACGAATCGCCGGATGCTCGGCACGACCATTTGAAGGAGAGTGCCGCTGCGTGTTTTCACATCTAAAATCAACTTCCGACCCTGCGGTCGGACCAGATCAACCTGAGCAGGGATACGAATGAGATCCGGCGGGGAGGATTCCTGCGGATCATGGATCCGTAGCTGCTCCGGTCGAACTCCGAGGATCAGGTTGGGCAAGGAATGGCTCTTTTCGATGATCTCACGGCGGTCGTCGACTGGAATTTCAAAATCGGGGGAGACCAAGAATGCGCGCCCCTCGGATATCCGATATTCAACTGGGAGCAGGTTCATCGATGGCCGGCCGATGAAGCTGGCCACGAAGAGGGTGGCTGGACGTTGGTACACCTCGTCCGGGGTTCCCACTTGTTCGATATGCCCGGCATTCATGATCACAATACGATCCCCAAGGGTCATGGCTTCTTCCTGATCATGGGTCACGTAGACCATGGTGCGCCCGAATTGATATTGCCAGCGTTTCAGCTCCGCCCGCATTAATTCGCGCAGCCCAGGGCGGAAGTTGTTCAGGGGCTCATCCAGAAGCAGCACCTGGGGTTCAATCACCAGGATACGGGCCAAGGCCACCCGTTGCATGGTGCTGAGATCCAGACGAGAGGCCCGGAGATGCAACACGGGCTCCAGCTCAAGAGCCTGCGCGACCGATCGCACTCGGCGCTCGATCTCTTCCCTGGGAACGCGCCGAACCCATAGGCCGAAGGCAAGGTTTTCATAAACCGACATATGGTTGAAGAGCGCGTAGTTCTGAAACATGAAGCCGATGTTGCGCCGTTGTGGAGGCCAATCTGTGATCCGCTGACCCCGCAGATAAATCTCCCCTCGCGTGGGTCGCTCTAGGCCAGCGATCATGCGCAATGTTGTGGTCTTCCCACACCCCGATGGACCCAGGAAACACAGGAACTCGCCTTCCCAAATCTCTAAGTTCAGATTGTGGACGGCGATGGTTCCGTTGAATTCCTTGGTGATGTTTTCGAGACGGATCAGAATTTGTCCTTCGCGGGCCATGGCTATTTAACCAGTCCGAAAGTGAAGGCACGGACAAGGTAACGTTGAATGAGATAGCCAGCGACTAGAACAGGTATAGATGCGACGATGCCCAGAGCTGCCTGGGGGCCATAGTAGCGTCCTACAGCTCCGGCGTACCGGCTGACCTGGACCGGCAGGGTTACAGCAAAGCGCGAGGTGAAGACCAGGGCGAAAAGGAACTCCGTCCAGTTCATGATGAACACGAAGAGCGCGGCGGCGGCGAGGCCTCCCCGGATCAAGGGGAGGGTGATCGTGAACATGACGCGCCAGCGCGAGGCCCCATCTAGGATCGCTGCCTCCTCGATATGACGAGGCACGCCATCAATGAAGCCCTTGATCATCCAGAGGGAGAAGGCCAGCGTGAAGGTTGTATACATCAGGATCAATCCCAGATGGGTATCGATGAGGCCGAGAGATCGATAGTAGACCAGCAAGGGAACGGCAAAAGCAATGGGCGGGAACATCCGTGTGGTCAGGACGGAGAAGGGCAGGAAGTTTCCACCCGCGCCAAAACGGGAGATCCCATATGCGGCCAGGAACCCGATAATGATGGAGAGCGCTGTAGAGATCGGAACGATGAGCAGGCTGTTCACGAAGGCGCGGGTGACCGGTTCGGCGGTGCGGACCATTTCACTGACCACGCCCACGGGGTTCCCGGGCCAGAACAAAACCAGATAATTCTCAAACGTGGGTTGCCTCGGGATCAGAGTGGGTGGATAAGCAAGCCATTCCTGGGGCGGCTTAAAGGAAAGGGAAAGCACCCAGATGACGGGGGCCAAAGTGATCAGGCTCACGATCAGGACGATTCCCCACCGGGTTAACCAGGAAACCCAGATGCGGTTAGACATCGCTTCCCCCTTATCGGGCTTCCAGCTCCGCTTCCAACGGTCGGACGGCCAACCGGGCGATCACGGCAACCAAGATCAGAATGAGCAAGGCCATCGCGGCCGCATAAGAGAGCTGTCCGTAGACGAATCCGGTTCGATAAAGATACAAAGAGAGGCTCTCAGTCGAGGTTCCCGGTCCACCCCCTGTCATGATGTAGACCAGATCGAAGATCTTGAAAGCCTCCAACGTGCGTATGATTAGGGCGATCATCAACACAGGTTTCAGCATAGGGAAGACGATATAACGGAAGATCTGCCACCGGCTAGCCCCTAAGGTCATTGCGGCCTCGATGGGCTCCGGAGGGAGAGCTCCCAATCCGGAGTAGATGACCAGGAACATGAATGGAGTCCACTGCCAAACATCCGCCAAGGCGATAGTCATCAGGGCCAGAACCGGATTTTGATACCACTGGACGGAAGCCCCTGGTCCAAATAGGCTGATGAGGATGTAATTGACCGGGCCCTTATCCAAGAAGAGCAGATAGAAACATAGCCCCACAACAACCCACGGGAGCATCATCGGATAAAGAATGATCGAGGCGAAAAGGCGCTTGCCAGGGAATTCCTGCTGATGGAAAAAGATCGCAAGAGCTAATCCTAAAAGGAACTCCATGCCCACAGCGACCAGGACCAGACCGATGGTTCGACCCAGAGCAGTCAGGAAACGTTGATCTTGAAGGGCTTGCGCGTAATTCCTTAAACCGGCGAATGGCGCTTGCCACCAATCCACCCCCATGATCGGCTGCCAGGATACCAAACTCAGATAGATGACGATGAGCATGGGGATGATGAGAACGAACCAAATCAACAACTGCATGGGGAGGATCAGCAACTGCCCCATCCAGCGCTCATCATTCAACCACTGGACCCACCGCATCCGATGCTGCATTTCGCCTCCTGCGACGGATAAGGAGCCGGGCCGGAGCCCGGCTCCTTATGCCGAATAGCGATCCTTCAGTCTTTGAACAGGCCTTTCTTCCGCCAGAGGCGCTGGATCGGCTCGGGGTAGTTCTTGCGCTCCTGCCGCCAGGCCTCGATCTGGCTCAGCCGTCCCAGCCGGTCCGTGATCTTCTGCCATTCGTCGGCCGCATCTTTGAGTGCTTGCTCCGGCTTCTTCTGGCCGGCGAAAGCTTGCTGGAGATGGAGATTAAGCTTATCTAGATATTCATTTGCGCCGCGCAGGGAGATGTCCGGAAAGGCGTTCTTGGAGTTGGCCAGTAACACCGGCAGGAACTCCGCTCCGTAGGCCTCCTTCATCTTGGGCTCATTGAACCATGGTTGACGGAAGATATCCAGCGTCCCTACGCGGGCGATGGCATCCAACCCGGTCTTAGGGCCGCAGAACCACTGAATGAAGCAGTAACAAGCTTCAGGGGATTTGCTGTAGCGGGAGATGCTAAAGCTCCACCCAACCACATGCGGCACCGCCCGGACCAGCTCGCCATCGTGGATCGTCCCTGGGATCTCCATCGCCCCCACTTTGCCTACGATCTTGGAGGTCTTGGGATCCTGCGCCCACTTGCCCAGGGAAGGCCATGCCCAGGCGCAGAAAACGGAGCCTTCGGGGAAGCGGGTATAGGCCACCGACCAGTCGCCGGTCACGGCATCCGGCCAGGCGTGGTTCTGGATCAGACGGACCATCTCCTCCAAGGCTGTGACGCCTTCCTCCGAGGTGATCAGGGGATCCATGTTGTCGTCAAAGTAAGCGCCACCGCGGGAGATAAAGCGAGCGGCCCATCCGGTGTAGGCGAAGTAACGTTCCGCATACATGTGAACGCCCCGCATGCCCTGATCCGGACGGTCGAAGAAGGCCACCCATTGATCGAACTCCTCCCACGTCTTGGGAACCTCCAGTTTGCGTCCGAACTTGTCCTCAAATCGCTTCTGCTCGTCGGGATTTTCCATCAGATCTTTGCGATAGAACATTGAGAAAGTGTCGTTGTCAGCACCCATCGCATAGCGGCGACCCTTGTACAGGGAGGTGAAGCGATCGATCGGTGGCACGTATGCGTTCGGACCGTGATCAACCTCGGGGTCGTACTTCTCCCACCACTCCGTCTGATCGACGATCAGCCCGGCCTCCGCCATGTCGGCGATCCAGTTCACGAAGGTGAGGAAGATGTCATAGCTTCCTGTCCGAGTGACTGCCTCATTCATAACCTTGGTGTAGATATTGGCTTCCAGTCCCTCCTCCGCGCTGACAAAGTTCAGGCCGGTGAGCCGATTCCACTCCTCAAGGGCAGGGACAATATTGTTGCGCTGGCCGGAGTGGTGAAGGATTACGAAGGTATCACCGTCTTTGATCTTGCCGGCCGCCTTCAGCGCCTTAATCCCGTTCAATGCCCGCTCCTCCGGAGTGGCGCCTTCCACACGGGGCACAGGCGTGCCCGGCGCAGGGGTGGCGGGGGCCGCTGGGGTCGGGGTCGGGGCTGGGGCACAGGTGCTCAACAGACCCCCAGCTGTTGCAAGCCCCGCGGCTTTCAGGAACTCACGACGCGTCAGCTTACGGTGTGCCTTTTTCATGCTCTCCTCCTTTCTATTAAAGGCGGCCGAAAGCTTGCAGGATCTCTTCCACCGTCCTACCAGCACGGATCCACTGACGGGTTGCCTCCTCCTTTTCGGCTTGTCGTCGGGCCCGCGTCAGGATCTCAGCGGCTTCCTCCAGGGGGATTACCACCACACCGATTTCATCCGCGAGGACCAAATCTCCTGGACGGACTAGCACACCGCCGCAGACGATCGGAACGTTTACCTCGATGGGCTCTAGTCGCCCGGAATATGGCGAATGCGTGGAGCGAGGGACCACCGCGCGAGAGAAGATCGGAAACCCCAGGTCGCGAATTTCATCGGTATCCCGGATAGCTCCGTCCACAACAGCCCCTGCGACGCCCTTTTGCTTGCAGAGGCCTGCCATGAGGCCGCCCCATACGGAGGTCTCCGTTTCCCCACCTGCGCTCACCACGATGACATCTCCCGCTTGAGCGACAGCCAGGGCATCCAGGCAGTCCACCAGATCTCCCGGGAAGAGCTTCACAGTCAACGCGGGTCCAACGAACCGACAGGGGAAGACCGGCTTCAGGCTGGAGTGCATCACCCCATCCCGCTCCATTGAATCCGCCACCACACAGGATGGGCTATAGATCTTCAGAAGCTCCCGGAAGCCCTCCAGGAGTTCAGGGGATGGTCGCTGGGGCATTGGCTGAATCCGCCGGCGCATCCGAGCACCTCCTTCACAGTTCCCCACCGGTCCAGCCCATCTTGCGGGAGATCCGATCCGCATATTCGCGGACAAGAGGAGCGAGGGCCTCGATCTGTTCTCGTGTAGCCCGGAAAGCTGGGATGGTCAGGCTGACGGCAGCGATCACCCGGCCCGTGTGATCCCGGATCGGGCAGGCCACGCAGCGAATTTCCGGCTCATGTTCGGTGTCATCGATGGCATACCCTTGCCGGCGCACCTGGGCCAGGTGTGCTTTCAGGATTTCGGGATCCGTGATGGTTTTCTCAGTAAATCGGGGGAGCCCTTTGCGGCGGATGATCTCATCCAGTTCCGATTCGGGCAGGGCAGCCAGCAGAACTTTGCCCACACCCGTACAATGGGCAGGGCCTCGCTTGCCGATCGCCGAGAACATCCGGATCGTCTGCTGGCTCTCCTGCTTATCGATGTAAATCACATCGCCATCATCCAGGATGGCCAGATGCACGGTTTCGTTTGTCCGCTGACACAGCTCACGGAGTTCGGGGAGGGCTTGCTTGCGAAGCTCAAGTTTCTGTGAGACCGCCTGGGCCAATTCGAATAACTTGATCCCCGGGAGATAGCGACTCGTCTGAGGATCCTGAACCACTAACCGATGGGCAACAAGGGTCGCCAGCAATCGATACACCGTACTCTTTGGCAGGCCGGTCTGCCGGCTAAGCTCTGTGATCGAGGACCCATCCTCCGCCTGACAGATCAGCTCCAGCAACCCCAATGCCCGATCGATGGTCTGCAGACGTTGTGCCCCCCCCACGCTCGCTTTGGCCACTTTTCGTTTCATGACCCGCGCCATCCGCTGTTTCACATAATGGAACATTGTTTCTCTATTTAGAATACTAAAGCTTTTTGGGACTTTCGTCAATGCATTTCGCAAAGTTGGTGGAAGCAGGGGCATGGGGTCTCGTGATTTTGATCCCCTAAGGGTTTGGGGGGAGGGGCCTTGGCTCTCACTGCCCACACCTTCAAAATGATGGATGAAACAATATGTCTTGACAATTTGGCCAAAATATGCTAGGATCGTGCTGGTCATACCAGCATACCATCTGATGATTAGCTCTTGGGAAGGCTCCTCCTCGCGCCGTGAGGTGGCAGGGGAAAGGAGCGATGCATAGGGTTCGAGGAGGGGAGATGTATACGCCAGTGCGCTTGTCCCGACTATATGAACAGATCGTGGAACAAATCGAGCGGCGGATCCAGCATGGAGAGCTTCGGCCCGGGGATCAGCTGCCGTCCGAGCGGGAACTGGCCGAACAATTTGGGGTCAGCCGCACTGCTGTGCGGGAGGCGATCAAGGCCTTGAGGGAAAAGGGTCTGGTGGAGGTCTATCCCGGGCGAGGAACGTTTGTGGCCGACAATATCCCCCAGGTGATTCGGCAGACCTTGGGAATGTTGCTGGGTCGAGAGCGGGCCCGCCGGATCTCCGATCTAATGGAGGTTCGCGAGCTGTTGGAGCCCTCCATCGCCGCCCTGGCGGCCCAGCGGGCCACCGAGGAACACCTGGAGGCCATGCGGCGGGCGGTGGAGATCATGGATGCCTCCCTCGACGACCCCGAGCGGTTTGTGGAAGCTGACCTCGATTTTCACTTGGCCTTAGCCGAGGGCACTGGGAACCCTTTGATCCCCCTGCTTCTGGATCCAATCATCGATCTGCTGCGGGAACACCGGATCCAGGTGTTCCGGGTTGGCGGCGCGGCCCGCGGCCAGTTCTACCACAAGTGGATCCTCGAGGCGGTCATGCGCCGGGACCCTGAAGGGGCGCGGGCGGCGATGATCGCCCACCTTCAACAGATCCGCGAGGACAGTGTGCGCATCGAGGAGGAAACCCGCTGAGGAGGGACTCACGTGGCTAACCTAGGGTTCGTCGGGTTGGGCACGATGGGCGGCCGGATCGCCAAACGGCTAATGGACGCTGGCCACACGGTTACCGGCTACAACCGCACGAAGGAGAAGGCACGCTGGCTAATTGAGGCAGGGATGCGGTGGGCCGACAGCCCGCGGGCCGTGGCGGAGGCCGTCGATATCGTTTTCTCCATGGTCACCGACACCAGAGCCCTCCAGGCTGTCGCCTTAGGGCCCGATGGGATCCTGGCCGGCCTGGGCCCTGGAAAGGTTTACATCGATATGAGCACCGTCAGCCCGGCTTTCAGTCGGGAGCTGGCGGCCCAGGTGGCTGCCCGAGGGGCAGCCATGCTGGATGCCCCCGTCTCCGGCAGCGTCTCCACGTTAGAGGCCGGGCAACTCTCGATTATGGTCGGCGGGGATCGCGCGGTCTTCGAACAAGTGCTGCCGATCCTCCGGGATATCGGCCCCACCATCACATACGTTGGCCCCAATGGGATGGCGGTGGCCATGAAGATCGCAGTCAACCTCGGCTTAGCCGTTCAGATGCTGGCCTTCAGCGAGGCCGTTCTGCTGGCGGAGAAGAGCGGCATCTCCCGCGAGACCGCCGTGCAAGCCCTCTTGAACAGCGTGATCGCTTCCCCAATGTTGAAATATCGCGGCCCATTCGTCCTCCGGATGCCTGAGGAGGCATGGTTCGACGTCAACATGATGCAGAAGGACCTGTTGTTGGCCCTCGAGATGGCCCGTGCCCTGGACGTCCCTTTGCCCACCACCGCGGTGGCCAACGAGTTCTTGACAGCGGCGCGGGGGATGGGTATGGCCCATCAGGACTTCGCAGCTGTCTTCCATGTCCTAGCCCGCATGGCCGGCTTAGAGGAGTGATCCGAGCGCAGGAGGAGAATCGATGATGCCATCCCCGGGCCTCGAGATGCGCGCCGAACGGCATCATGCGATGACCGTCGACGGAGAACAGTGGCTGCATATGTATCGCCAGATGCTGCGGATCCGCCGCTTTGAGGAGCAGGTAAACGAGCTCTACATGAGCGCCAAGATGCCGGGCCTGGCCCATCTCTATATCGGTCAGGAGGCCGTGGCGGTGGGGGTTTGCGAGGCACTGCGCCGCGACGACTACATCACTAGCACCCATCGCGGACATGGCCACTGCTTGGCGAAGGGGGCCTCCATGGACCGCATGTTCGCGGAGCTGCTGGGCAAGGCCCCTGGCTACAACCGGGGCAAGGGCGGCTCGATGCATATCGCTGACCCGGACACTGGGAACCTGGGGGCCAATGCCATCGTGGCCGGGGCGGTCGGCATCGCCACCGGCGCCGCCCTATCCGCTAAGATGCGCGGAACGGATCAGGTGGCGGTCTGCTTCTTCGGCGAGGGAGCCCTGGGCCAAGGCGTGCTCTACGAGGTGATGAACATGGCCTCCCTGTGGAAGCTCCCCGTTATCTACGTTTGCGAGAACAACCTCTACACCGAATACACCCCCTACCAAGAGGTCCTAGCCGGTGAGATCTTGGACCGCCCCAGGGCGTTCGGCATCTACGCCGAGGCGGTGGATGGTCAGGACGTGCGGACGGTGTATTTTGCTGCCCGACGGCTGGTCGAGCGGGCGCGGGCAGGGGAAGGGCCTGCCTTCCTGCTCTGCCACACGTATCGCTACTATGGCCATCACGTCGGCGATATCGACCGCTCATATTATCGCTCCCGCGAAGAGGAGGAGTTTTGGAAGAACGAGCGGGATCCCATCCGGCTACTGGGCACGTGGCTGCTTCAGGAGCGCCTCGCCGATGAGCGCGTCCTGGAGGCCATCGACCGCGAAGTCCAAGTAGAGGTGGAGGCGGCACTGGCCTTCGCTCTGAATGCCCCTTACCCCATCCCGGATGAGGTGGCGCAGCATGTCTACGCTGACAAAGCGGAACCCTGAAGGGGCTTCTGCTGATCGGGTGATCACCATGGCCGAGGCCATCCGGGAGGCCCTGGCCGAGGAGATGCGGCGGGACCCCGGGGTGTTCATCATCGGGGAGGATGTGGCGGAGGCCGGGACCCCCTTCAAGGTCTTGAAGGGCCTGGTTGAGGAGTTTGGGCCCCAGCGGGTAATCGATGCTCCCATCTCGGAGGCCGGCTTCACCGGGATCGCGGTGGGGGCGGCTATGACCGGGATGCGGCCAGTGGTTGACATCATGTTCGGGGACTTTCTCACGTTGGCCATGGATCAGATCGTCAACCAGGCGGCTAAAGTGCACTACATGTCCGGAGGGCGGTGGCGAGCCCCCATTGTCATCCGCGCCACCATGGGAGCCACACTGCGCAAGGCCGCCCAACACAGTCAGAGCTTACACGCCTGGTTTGCCCACATCCCTGGCCTGAAAGTAGTTCTTCCATCCACCCCCTATGATGCCAAAGGCCTGCTGAAGACCGCGATACGAGACGATAACCCGGTGCTCTTCTTCGAGAACAAGGCCATATATAGCACTCGCGGCCACGTTCCAGCCGAGGAATACACCATCCCCTTTGGGGTGGCCGACATCAAACGAGAGGGGCGGGACCTCACCATCGTCGCCACCAGTCGCATGGTCCAGGTGGCCCTGGAGGCCGCCGAGCAGCTGGCAGAGTTGGGCATTGAGGCTGAGGTCGTAGACCCTCGCACGCTCGTCCCCTTAGATCGAAGGACCTTGATTGAGTCCGCTAAGAAGACCGGACGGGTTATCATCCTGGACGAGGGCCACCAGAGCTACGGGGTGGCGGCCGAGCTGGCGGCGGCGATCACCGAGGGCGCCTTCTACTACCTGGACGCCCCGGTGGTCCGCTTGGGAGCGATGGATGTTCCCATTCCTTTCTCACCGCCTCTAGAAGATCTCACCGTACCCGACTCCGAGAAGGTGGTGGCGGCGGCGAAGACCCTGTGCGGCCGACCATAAGCGAAAGGAGGGATCATGGGGCTGAAAACCTTTGGAACGATGGGGGTGGATTGGGAAGCCCGGGTGGATTTCGAGCGCCTGCGGCGAGAGCGATTGCAACGGATCCGAACCCTCTTCCAACGCTCCGAGCTGGGAGCACTGCTGTGTTTCGATATGGCCAACATCCGCTACATCAGCGCCACCCACATCGGCACGTGGGCGATGGATAAAGTGGCCCGTTTCTGTCTGCTCCCCCGCGATGACGAGCCGATCGTGTGGGACTTTGGCTCAGCAGCCCGCCACCATCAGCTCTATTGCCCTTGGCTGGGTCCCGAGCGGTCCCGCGCTGGGATCTCCACCCTGCGTGGGGCCATGCCGCCGGAGGCGGAGCGAGCTGAGGACGTGGCCCGCAAGATCCGCATCGAGCTGGAGGAGCGCGGACTCCACCGGGAGCCTGTGGGGGTGGATATCGTGGAGCCCCCGGTGCTGTTCGCCCTTCAGCGAGAAGGGTTGCGGGTAGTGGATGGGCAGCAGCTCCTCATGGAGGCCCGCAAGATTAAGACCCAGGACGAGATCACGTTGATCACTACCGCCTGCGCTATGGTGGACGCCGCTTATGAAGCCCTCTACCAGGCGTTGCGGCCAGGGATCCGGGAGAACGAGCTGGTCGGCCTGGTAGCCAAAGTCCTCTACGACCTGGGGTCCGAACACGTGGAAGGGGTCAATGCGATCTCCGGTGAGCGATGCAACCCCCATCCCCACGTTTTCAGCGATCGAATCCTGCGGCCGGGCGACCCGGCCTACTTCGACATCCTCCACAGTTACAACGGCTATCGCACCTGCTACTACCGCACCTTCTTCGTGGGCAGCGCCTCCCGAGCCCAGATCGATGCCTACAAACGCTGCCGCGATTACCTGGACGCGGCCATCGCCCTCATTCGGCCTGGCGTCACCACTGCCGATGTGGTGAAGGTCTGGCCGCGGGCGGAGGAATTCGGATTCCCTAACGAGGAGGCGGCCTTCGCCCTCCAATATGGCCACGGCGTCGGGCTCTCAATTTGGGAGAAGCCCATCTTCAGCCGCCTGGTCTCCCTGGACCACCCAGAGGTGATCGAAGAGGGGATGGTCATCGCCCTGGAGACCTTCTGGCCGGCCTCGGACGGCTGGTCAGCGGCCCGCATCGAGGAGATGGTGGTGGTCACGAAGGAAGGATGCGAGGTGATCACCCGCTTCCCAGCCGAGGAGCCAATCGTAGCTGGCGCTCACTATTACACCGCCACCGGCCCACTTTCCGCCACCCGGGAGACCCAATCGAACCTCAACAACCCCGGGGCCCTGGATCGTGTCCGGGCTGTGGCTGAGAGCGCCCGCTGGGAGGGCGCGCTGGCCGGCCGGTGAAAGCGCCGCCCCCCAAAAGCATACCTATGCGTTCAGCATCGCTTGAGGCCTGGTGTCCCGCAACGGAGCGTTGGACCACGCAATCCAGGAGCCCTGTTGGGTCACAAGACCGGAGATCGGGGGGAGAGTTTATCATCGCCCTGACCTTTGGCCAGCCGCTATGGATCAGGGCCCTGGGGAATTCCTTGCTGACATCATCGCCGGCCTGAAACCCGGGGTTCTGGAGGAAGCGCCTGCAGCTGCCAGCGGATAAGCATTCGATCGCGAGCATCCTGGAAGAGGAGGAAGCACCCTGGCGCGCGCAGTCATTATGCCGGCCCTGGGCGCGGCCCAGCGGACAGGCCGGCTGGTCCGTTGGCTGAAACGAGAGGGGGATCCGGTTCAGGCGGGCGAGCCGCTGATGGAGATCGAAACCGACAAGGTGACAGTCGAGATCGAGGCGCCCGCTTCGGGGATCCTGACGGGGATCCGGCTGCGGGAAGGGGAGGAAGCCGGGGTCGGTGAGGTCATCGCCTGGATCGTCGCCCCAGGCGAGCCGTCGCCTGAGGGTCCCGGACCCTCGCCCGAACCAGCGAAAGCCACAACACCAGAGATCCGAGCGACCCCAGTGGCGGCCCGGCTGGCTGCTGAACATGGCCTGGACCTCCGGGATATCCGTCCGGAGGGCGGTTGGGTCCGCAAGCAGGATGTCCTGGCTTATCTGGAGCAGCAGCGGAGGGCTGGTCCTCCTCGCGGAGAGCGAATCCCTGCTTCTCCCAAGGCCCGACGCCTGGCCCAGGAGTTGGGGATCGACCTCCGCCAGGTGCGGGGCTCTGGCCCGGAGGGGGCGGTGCTGGCTGGGGATGTACTGGCCCTCCACACAGGGCAACCAGCGGCGCCTCCCGCTCCCTCGCTTCCGAGTGTGTGGCGGGCGATGGTGGAGCGTCTGAGCCAGAGCTGGCCTCAGACCCCGCATTTCTACCTGCAACGGGAAGTCCACGCCGCCCGGTTGCTCACCTGGCATGAGCGGATCCAAAAGCGGGTCTCGCTGCGGCTCACCTACACGGATCTGCTGATCAAGCTGGCTGCAGCAGCCTTGCGGGAGCACCCGCGCCTGAACGCGTGGTGGCACGAAGGATCCATTGTGATCCACGAGGAGATCCACATCGGCCTGGCGGTAGCGACGGAGGAAGGCCTGGTGGTGCCGGTGATCCACCACGCAGATCAGCTCACGCTGGAGGAGATCGCAGCACGCCGACAGGAGTTGGTCGAGCGCGCCCGTGCGGGGCGGCTGCGGCCGGAGGACGTGCAAGGTGGAACGTTCACGGTCAGCAACTTGGGGATGTATGGGGTCGATGCCTTCATGCCGGTTGTGAACCCGCCTCAGGCGGCCATCCTGGCCGTGGGACGCATCATCGAACGGGTGGTTCCGGTGGACCGGCAGCCCATGATCCGGCCGATGTTAACGCTCACGCTGGCCTGTGACCATCGAGTGGTGGACGGGGCGCGGGCGGCCCAGTTCCTAGGAACGCTGGCCGAGTTGATCGAGGAGCCGCTGGGGCTTCTTCACTAACGTTCGTGGGAGGTTGAGAATGGACGCACAAGGGCGGTTGCGAGGGAGTGCGGCGCTGCTCGGAGAGAAGACACGGCCCGCGGAGAGCCGCCTGGGCGAATACGGGGCCCTGGTGGCCGGACGTTGGGTCCGAACCGGAGACGCAGTGGAGGTGCGGAGCCCTTACGACGACGCTCTGGTGGCCGTGGTGCATCGGGCAGGGCCGCCGGAGTTGGAGGCCGCGATGGCCGCAGCGGCGCGGGCCTTCGAGGCCACGCGGCAGATGCCCTCGTGGAAGCGGGCGGAGATCCTGGAGCGGATCAGCGCGGGGATCGCCGCCCGGCGGGAGGAGCTGGCGCGCACCATCGCTCTGGAGGCTGGCAAGCCGATCCGCACGGCCCGGGTGGAAGTAGACCGCGCGATCTTCACCTTTAAGGTGGCTGCCGAGGAGGCCAAGCGGATCTACGGGGAGATCGTCCCCCTGGATTGGATGCCGGGAACCGAGGGGCGGACGGGGTATATCCGTCGGGTCCCTCTGGGCCCGATCTTGGGGATCACGCCCTTTAATTTCCCTCTCAATCTGGTGGTCCACAAGGTCGCGCCAGCGCTCGCGGCAGGGAACCCCATCCTGATCCGGCCCTCCACCAAGACCCCCGTCAGCGCCCTAAAGCTCGGGGAAATTGTACTGGAGGCCGGCTGGCCTCCAGAGGGCATCGCAGTGGTTCCATGCACGACGCAAGATGCCGAGCTTTTGGTGCGGGATGAGCGAATCCGCATGTTGACCTTCACCGGCAGCCCGGTGGTGGGATGGGAGCTGAAGGCCCGCGCTGGCCGCAAGCGGGTGACCCTGGAGCTGGGGGGGAACGCAGGGGTGATCATCCATCGGGACGCGGATCTCGACTACGCTGCCGAGCG
>NZ_JBHOQJ010000003.1:0-3359 GCF_042408365.1 Thermoflexus sp. | reverse complement strand
CGCGTACGCGGCCCACACCTCACTTCACTTAAGCGGACCAAACGCTATATCGAACCGAGGTGCGCGTGGAACCACTCGGCTACCAGTGGAACCGTAATCTCTAAGTACTCTAATGGAAGCATATGACCCGCCCCAGGCACCACCACGAGATCCTTCCGACATCGGAGCCGCGCGGCGAACTCCCGATGGTAATCCGCTGGCAGGATGCGGTCGCCCTCGCCGACCAGGAGCCGCACCGGCTTGGCCATGGCCTCGATGGATGGCTTGTCGGACGGATCCAGAAAGAGGGAGATCCAAGTGTTCAGGCGATAGGCCCACACGCAAAGGGGATCCGCCCGCCACCGACGCAGATTCTCCGGTTGCTCGAAGACATGGGAGGGCTCCAGAAAAGCACGCACCGGCACCGGCAAACCGCCCAAGATGCCCCGAAGAGGTCGGCTCGCCCGAGCGAGGGGGACCAGCACGAAATGCCGACGGAGATAGAGGACGGGGCGGATATTCTGTAGATCCAACACGTTGTGGCAGACCGCGGCGCGGATCCGCTCGTCCTCCAGCGCGGCGTAGAAGGCCAGGATGCCCCCCATGCTGGATCCGGTGATCCCGATTCGGTCGTGGTAATGGGCGAGGGCGAAATCCACGGCCCGGCGGATGTTCCGCATCGCGTCCGCGTAAGTGAGAGATCCGCGAGCTCCCCCGCTCCGCCCATGCCCCTGGAGGTCCAGAGCGATGACGTTGAGCCCGGCCTCCGCCAGAGCCTTCAGGTAATTGGCGCCTGGGATCATCTCACTGTAAAAACCGGCGTGAGCCGTCATCCCATGGATGAAGATGACCGTTGGGGCCTGGGGGGAGTGTTCATAGATGGTCAGATGGAGCATGGGGCGGTGGTCTTCGATGAAAAGGGTGCGGGTAGCAACCATCGCATGCCTCCAGATCAGCTTTTCAGGCGCAGCGGCCTATGCCTACGCGGCGACACGTTGGATCCTATAGAGGGTTTTTCGAAGCAGCCAGCCTGCGGCCAACACGCTATGGGTTCGTGCCCTCGGAGGATTCCGGCTCCATGAGCACGCGGATATGATGCGCGAGCTCCAGGCCGATGATCACATCGTGCTGGGCGAGGCGAAGGCGCAATGGCCCGTTGAAAGGGGCCCGGGCGACCAGCTCAAAGGACGTTCCGGGGACTAAACCCAGGGAGCCCAAATACCGCAGCTGCTCCGGATCCTCCGTCTTGACCCGGCTGATCCGCCCCCGCGCGCCGACGAAAGCTTCGCTCAGGGGGATGTCGAACAGCGCGGGCATTTGTCCGTCCGGCGTGGGGATCGGATCCCCATGCGGGCAATGGGTGGGGCGTCCGGCCACCTCATACATCCGTTCGCATAGGGCTTCATCGATCGCAGGGTCCAGCCGATCCGCCAGCGCGTGGACCTCTTCCCAGCCGATGTTCAGCACTCGGGTCAGGAAGGCCTCCAGGATGCGATGTTGTCGGATGCTCCGCAGCGCCTCCCGCTCGCCGGCCTCCGTCAACAGGATCCCGAGGCGGGTCCGGCGGATGAACCCGTGGGATTCCAGACGGTTCAGCATGCGGACCACAGCGGGGATTGTGACATCCAGGCGTCGGGCCAGCGTAGCAGCCCGCACCGGCCCTCCCTCGCTCATCCGGTAGATCTCCGCCAGGTAGGCCCGCATTGCCGGGCTGATGGTTCGGCTGGGAGGCTCTTGTCGGTTCAGGATTTCCTCCGATCTTTTAGGAATTAGGCCGTTCGGAGCCCGCGAGGGAAAGCAAGAAGGCCCCGCTAGGAACCCACTGCGCAACTCTTGCTGAAATTCCATGCGGAAAGATCATCCCCGCGCGTTGGGGCGACCGCCCGATGCGCTCACCATTACCTTATAAGAGTGTAACATGAATTGGACCGCGATTCAATGAATTTAAACCTATCCCGTGAAGAAGGCTCGTTTTGGGCGCCGTGCGGGGCACTGGAGGCGCCCCGCACGGCGCCGGTCATGGAGAGCTCCTGAGATGAAGAAACCACGGATGCTTCGCCTTTTGGGAAATCCGGAGGCAGCAAGCTTGGTGTCCATCGGGGCTCTTACAGCCGTTCGATGGGAATGGCCGAGCGTAGGGTTGTGGATCGCCGCAGTCCTCAGCTTCGGGGGCTTCGCGCTCCAGCGGGAGCAACTGGGCGTTGCCCTTCCCGCGCTCGGGCTCTTCGCCGCTTTGATGGCCGGCTACCTAGGAAGCATCTTGCTTCCCGTGGATTCGGTGCGCCGTTGGATGGGAGCGGACCTCCGACGGATCTACAGCCTTCCTTTCGCCCTGTGGTTTGGGAGCAGCCTGCTGCCCATCTTGCGGGGGGATCCCTTCGATCCGGGGGCGCTCCTCCTGAGCCTCATGATGTTTGTGATCCCTACCGTCATGGTCCTTCACAATCGCGCTTCCTGGCGGGCGAGCGAGGGGTGGATCGTGGCGGGGGCTCTGGCGTTCCTGCTGATCCCGAGTCCGCTCCCCAGGGACCCTGTGGGCTGGGCGTTCCGAGTGGGCGCCGGGCTTTGGCCCATCCCCTTCCTTCTTGGATGGCCTTCCAGCGCTCGGGGGCGATCGCACCTCCTCTTCTTCGGAGCGGTTCTTTTCCTGTGGTATGCGGTGGAATTCCAACGTCTTCCCGAACACCCTCTGGTCCCTGGGGGGCCTTCGTATGCGCATCTGGCGGTGATCACGCTGTTCATATGGTTGCTGATCCTCGCCGGCCGGTTCCCCGATTTGGGGTTCACCTTCCGTTGGACATGGGGGGACCTCCAGGCGGTGGCGATGAATCTAACCGGCTTTGCGGCCTTCGCCTTGCCCTTCGGGCTGCTCACCGGTTTCATTGCCCCGGCCCCTGCGCTCCCCCACTTTTTGGAGGCGCTCATCCGCCTGTTGGCGATCTATCTGTTCATCGGGCTTCCGGAGGAGATCTTGTTTCGAGGGACGCTGCACGTCCACTTCCAGCGGGTGCTGGGCTGGCCCCCCTTGCGCACCTTGATCCTCTCCTCCCTCTTATTCGGCCTCGCCCATTTGAATAATCCCCCCAAAGTGGGCTTATACGTGATCCTGGCCACCGTGGCGGGGTTCTTCTACGGGCGGACCTATCTACAAACGGGGAAAGTGACGGCCGCCGCCCTGGTGCACGCCTTGGTGGATTGGATCTGGAGCGTGTTCTTCGTTTGAGAGCAGGGTTGCTCTGTTGCAAAGATAGGATTCTTTGGGAGGGGTGAGCCGTGTACGCGGCTCATCCCTCCCAGAGATTCTGAGTTGGGTTGAAGATACGCCGTGGGGGAAGTCGGAGGCCTCACCCCCCTTCGTCCCCCCTCCCCACGGCCCGAAG
>NZ_JBHOQJ010000303.1:0-3067 GCF_042408365.1 Thermoflexus sp. | reverse complement strand
GGTCGAGGCAATGGATCAGCGATATGTGGAGCTGGGGACGACAAGCCTCCCCGGGTTTTCGCTTCTGCAAAACTGGGCTCGAGGGGATATCCTGCCAACCGCGAGGGCGCTAAGCCATGTGGCTCGTTACCTGAGCATGGAGGCTCAGGATCGGGGAACGCTGGTGGTTGATGTGGGAGGCAATCATACGGTGGTCGCAGCCGCCCGCGGCGGGTTGTTGGCTCAAGTGGTGCGATCGGAAAGCGGGATCGGACAGGGGATCCTGAGCCTATACCAACGCCGAGGGTATGAGCGCATCGCGCGATGGCTGCCTCAGGAGATCCAACCCGAAGTCCTGGAGGCCTTCGTCTGGACGAAGGCGATGCATCCGCTTTCGATCCCTCAGACGATCGAGGAGATGTGGATTGAGCTGGCTTTCGCACGGGAGGCCATTGGGGAAGCCTGGGAACAGCTGCGAGAGCTTTGGCCGGAGTTGGGGCAGACCCCCCGGGCCTTTGAGCCGATCCTCCTGAGCGGTGGGGCCTTCGCCGCCCACGCCCGCCCTGGGGCGTTTGCCCTGGCGGCGCTGGATGCGCTGCAACCGGTTGGGCTGACCACCTTGCTTTGGGACCCGGTCGGGCTCACCCCAAGCCTGGGGGCAGTGGCTGCGCTGGATGCCTCGCTGGCGATCGAGGTGGTGGCCGGCCGGCCATGGATCCCCTTGGCCACGGTCCTGGCCCCTGCTCTGGATGGCTCGGTGGGGCTGGATGAGTTGTTGTTCACTGTTGAGGTGTATCATCGTGGGCCTGAGGGCGCGGAGTCTGTATATGAGATTGAAGTGCGCGGGGGGCGATTGGAAGTGGTGCCGACTCCGGGGACCGGTGAAATGGAGCTCCGGCGGTTCCGGATGCGACGCCCGGTCGATTTGGGCTGGGGCCCCCGTCGAGCCCCGCGACGGATCCGCATTGTGGGCGGGCTGCTCGGGTTGATCGTGGATGGGCGGGGTCGTCCACTTCGGCTGGCAGACGCTCCGGACGCGCGTCGGGAGCAGATCCAGCGCTGGCTGTGGGATGTTGGCGCCTTGGGAGGAGGGATTTATTGAGCTCCATGCGTGGAATTTTATGAGGGGCGGCTTCATAGAAAATTTCCATACTCTTTTCATTTTCACGGCGAAGCAACTCTCTTATCGCATCTACAGGGTGAGCATTACAATCCTCCTATCCAAGCGAGGCCCGATCAGCCGATGGAGATGCTGCGGTTTTACCCAGAGGAAGTCCGGTTTATCGCCCTGGCGACGATCCGTCGGGAGCGCCGGCTGTCCGTGCCGGGCAAAGTGCTGGTTCGGCGTGGGGATCAAGTGGAAGCCACGACTGTCCTTGCTGTGGCGGAGCAGCCGACCGCTGTGGTCATCGTGGATATTGCCAGCCAGTTGAAGGTCCCTCCTGAACGGGCCGCCGCGTACTTGCAGCAGAAATCTGGCGCTTCCGTGCGCGCTCAGGAAGTCCTGGCGCAGCGGCGGATCTGGATGGGACTGCGCACCTTGCGGGCGCGCTCGCCGGTGGATGGGGAGATCGTGGCCACGGGCGGAGGGAAGGTTCTGATCTGGACAGGCGTGCGTGAAATCGAAGTCCGGGCAGGGTTTCCCGGAACGGTCGCCGAAGTCCTCCCTTCCTATGGCGCAGTGATCGAAACCAAGGGCGCCCTAATCCAGGCCTTTTGGTCCAGCGGCCCCGATTTCAGCGGGATGATTCGAATCGTCACCAGCGGGGCGGAGCCGCTACGAGCGCGATCGATCGACCCGGTCGCGCAGGGGACCATCGTTGTGGGGGGCGCATGGATCGAACCGAGCGCCCTGGAGCAGGCCGAGCGGCTTCAGGTCAAGGGGATCATTGCCGGAAGCATGGACGCTTCCCTCCTGTCCATGGTGCGTGAGGTTTCCTTTCCAATCGTCCTGACGGAGGGGTTCGGCCGTCTCCCGATGCATCCTGGGATCTTTCGGATCCTCTCCCTTTATCAGGGACGGGAAGCCTTTGTGCTCCAACCGCCCCTGCGCTCGGATGGCTTGCCGGGCCGCCCGGAGATCTTGATCCCTGTGCCGACGGAGAGCCTGCCGCCTCCTGAGCCGGAGGGGGAGGTATTCCTTCAACCCGGCCTTCGGGTGCGCTTGCTGCGAGAACCCTATCGAGGGCGCACCGGGACGGTGGAAAGGATCTCTCCGTATCCCTGGACGCTGGATAGCGGCCTGCGGGCCTGGTGCGTGGAGATCCAGCTGGATGGCGGGGAGGGGAACGTTTGGGTTCCGGTTTATAATGTGGAAATCCTTCGCTCGTAAAAGAAGCACCCCAGTAAGGAGGCGATTCGAATGACCGACATCGAACTGGAGGAATTGCCCCCTGAGGAAGCGCCGAATCGGACATTCCTGCTCGGTGTGCTGGTTCTGGGTGGGATTTTCGTCGCGCTTCTTTTCGCGATCGGCCTGTACCTGGCCCTGAGCGGGCCCGCTCGGGGACGGCCGGCCGCGCCAGCTGGCGCCCCCACTCGAACACCCATCCCCTCGCCGAGCCCGCTGCCGCCGACCTATACGCCCACGCCGAGCCCGACGCCGGTTCAGGTCGCGACGCCCACGCCCCCGCTTGCGGCGGCAGGCCGGCCGACCGCCACCCCAACCCCTAGGATCACAGCCACACCCATTCGCCCAACCCCTACCCCGCGGCCCAGCGGTTTGCCACAAACCGGTGGAGGGGGGATTGGATGGGGGCTGGGAGCGCTTGGGGTGCTCCTGTTGGCCTTCCTGGCCCGCCGACTTCGTTCGCGCCCTCAGGCCTCGTGATTGGGTAGCCCTCCGGAGCCGGTGGTGAGGATCGTTCGGACGGCAACGGAAAAGCCCTCGCTGTCCGAACGATCCTCACGCGTAGCAGGATCGTAACGGTCATCCTCTTGGGCTTGGTTTTCCGAATTCGGTGCGGAGCTCCCGCGAAGGGGCGGAAGGGCTCCATCTCCTTTAATCCCCTCGCTCTATGGCCCGGGGGCCGCGGGAAGAGGGGAGGCAAAATATTTTTGGGCCCGAGCCGCGCGTCGAAGGCGCGCG
>NZ_JBHOQJ010000301.1:0-8030 GCF_042408365.1 Thermoflexus sp. | reverse complement strand
TCCCGGTGGGCCTCCAGAATCGGCAGGAACTCCCCCGCAGCGATCCAGGCAGCGATCCGCCGTTCCGATGGCACCCGATGGGCCTCCCGGGCGTTGCGGATCGTCCGGATCGTCTCGATGAGCGCCTGCATCCCGGCCTCCGCCGAGCCATCCACCGGCCCGGGGGCAGGCCAGGAGGCCACGATCAGCGCCTCCGAGCCGTCCACGGCTCCCGCCCGTTTCAAATAGCCCCAGAGCGCTTCGGTGATGAACGGCATAAAGGGATGGAGCATCCGGAGGATCCCGTCCAGCACGTAGACCAGCACCCCGCGGGTTCGCGCCTGATCGGCCTCCGAGCCCCGGTATAAGGGTTCCTTGGCGATCTCGATGTACCAGTCGCAGAAATCGCTCCATGTGAACTCGTAGATGCGCCGTCCGGCCTCCCCAAAATCGAACGCCTCCATCGCCTCGGTGACCGCCGCCACCGTGCGGTGGTAACGCGAGAGGATCCAGCGATCCGGCATCGTCAGCGACGGGTCTTCCAGCGAAGGCCGCTGAATGGGCCCTGGGAGCGCACTCAACACAAAGCGGGCGGCGTTCCAAAGCTTGTTGGCGAAATTCCGGCTCCCCTCCACCCGCTGAAGCGAGAGGCGCATGTCGTTGCCCGGGGTGGAGCCGGTCGCCAGGGTGAAGCGCAGGGCGTCCGCCCCGTATTCTCGGATCACCACCAGGGGGTCGATGACGTTGCCCTTCGTCTTGCTCATCTTCTCGCCCTTTTCATCCCGCACCAGGCCATGAAGGTAAACGATGCGGAAGGGGATCTCGCCGGTCATGGCCAAGCCCATCATCACCATCCGGGCCACCCAGAAGAACAAGATATCGTAACCCGTCTCCATCACCGTGGTGGGGTAGAAGTAGCGCAGGTCCTCCGTTTCGTCCGGCCAGCCCAGCGTGGCGAAGGGCCAGAGGGCCGAGGAGAACCAGGTGTCCAGCACATCTTCATCCTGACGAATGCGGGCGCCGCCGCACCGGGCGCAGGCCGCCGGATCCGCCCGGGTCACCGTGATATGCCCGCAGTCGTCGCAATACCACGCCGGGATGCGGTGCCCCCACCAGAGCTGGCGGCTGATGCACCAGGGGCGGATGTTCTCCAGCCAGCGGAAATAATCCTTTTCAAAGCGCTCCGGTAGGATACGGATACGCCCCTCCTTCACCACCCGAATGGCCTCCTCCGCCAGGGGCTTGGTGTTCACAAACCACTGAAGGGAGAGCATCGGCTCTACGATCGTGTCGCAACGCTGGCAGCGGCCGGGGGCGTAGCGATGGGGTTCGATCTTCACCAAGAGGCCTTCCTTCCGGAGATCCTCCACCAACGCCTCCCGGGCCCGGAAGCGCTCCATCCCGGCGTAGGGCCCACCGTTCTCGTTGATCGTGGCGTCCCGGTTCATCACGTTGATCCGAGGCAGCCCGTGCCGCTCCCCGATTTCGTAATCCGTCGGGTCATGCCCCGGCGTCACCTTCACCGCCCCCGTCCCGAAATCCCGGTCCACGGCCGGGTCGGCGATGATCGGGATGCGGCGGCCCAGCGCCGGCAACACGGCGATCCGCCCCACCAAGCCCGTGTAGCGCTCGTCTTCAGGGTGCACGGCCACCGCGGTATCCCCCAAGATGGTTTCCGGGCGTGTGGTGGCCACCGTGATAAAGGCCCTCGCGCCCTCCGCCCAGCGGCCGCTGCCCCACGGCCCCGTCGGCCCCTCCCAGCCATCCCCCAAGAGCGGGTAACGGACATAATAGAGGAGTCCTTCCTCTTCCTCTTCCCGTTCCACTTCGAGGTCTGAGAGGGCCGTCTCGCAGCGGGGACACCAATTGATCAAGTATTCACCGCGGTAGATCAGACCCCGCTCGTAGAGGCGGACGAAAGCCTCGCGCACCGCCCGGGAGTAGATGGGGTCCATCGTAAAGCGCTCCCGGGTCCAATCGCATGAAGCCCCGAGCCGACGCAGCTGCCGGGTGATAGTGCCCCCGTATTTCTCCTTCCAGGCCCATACCCGCTCTAGGAACCGCTCCCGGCCCAGCTGGTGGCGAGTCAGACCCTCCTTGGCGATCTCCCGTTCCACCATCACCTGGGTCGCGATGCCCGCGTGATCCGTCCCCGGCACCCAGAGGGTGGGATCCCCCTTCATCCGGTGATAACGGATCATGAGGTCCTCTAAGGTCACGAACATCGCGTGGCCCATATGCAGCTCCCCTGTGACGTTGGGCGGGGGCATGGAGATCACGAAGGGTCGCTTCATCGGATCGATTTGGGGCGTGAAGAACCCCTGCCGCTCCCACCATTCGTAGATCGGCTCCTCCAGCTCTTGCGGGTTGAAGGTCTTGGGAAGCGCCATGGCTTGAGCCGCCATCCTCCACCTCCTCATGAATTATGGGCAAGCCGGTTGCCTTTGGCTTCCGGCCCGGCCGCTTCCCCCCTTCCCCCTGCGGCAAAGCCGCAGGGGGAAGGGGGGATTGGTTTCTTTGTGGGGTGACCACTCGAACCGCGCAACTCCTGAAATAAAAAAGCCCCCTCTCGCCACAAGGACGAGAGGGGGCAGACCTCCCGCGGTACCACCTTGCTTCAGGGGGAGCGAGAACCGCTCATCCCCTGCCCTTGGGCTGCGGTAACGGGCAGCGCCCGGGCCGAACTCAGGCCGGCCACCCGCCGGCGTTCATCCGGCCAGCTCCGGGGCGACCTTCGGCGCAGCGGGCGACAGGGGCTTGCACTACTCCCCCCTCGCTGGCGCCGCCGCTCGCGCCTACTCCTCCCCTTCCCAGCCTTTCTATAACGAATCCAGCAGCAGCCATCCGCCCGCTCCCCACCCCTTTCTCTACGGCGCTGCGCGACATGGGTGGGGAGAAGAGCACCCCTTTCAGGTCCCCCAAGGCCCCTAAGGCTTAGAGCACCTGAAACCGCCCGGTGGCCTTCACGATCTTCTCCTTGTAGTTCCGGATGTGGCGGAACAGCTTCTTCTTCAGCTCCTGCCACTCCGGGCTGGCTAGGATACGCTGAAGGGTCTCCATGTCCTGGGCGATCGCGCCGGTGAGGATCTGGGGACCTTCTCCGTACATTGTATACCAGGCATCTGTGGGCTCCATCCCCAAGCGCATCATCCCCGGCGCGAACTCGCGGACAATGAACTCAAAGTATTCTTGCTCATGGCCGGGCTTGATATCCCAGGCCATCAACAGCTTGACCATCTCGGCCATCGCAGCGCTCCCTCCGTGAACACGGGGGCTCCGTTCTTAAGTCTGCAAATTGGGTATCATTGAGTTATCTTTATTGTAGCAGATTCGCAATCTGCCTGACAACAACCGGGCCATGGGAGTTGCCCCATCCCTCCTCTCTGTGCGGCAAAGCCGCACGGGGAGATGATGATTAATTTTTCAAGGTAAAATCACGCCCGTCTTCGATCGCCTCCCCCAACCCCCGCAGGCCCCCACGAACCATCAAACCTCAAAAGATATAGAGACAAAGCACTACCCCAGGCGGATCACCCCCGTGATCAGGAACACCAAGAATCCGAGCAGGAACAGGTCCATCAAAAGAAGCCCGATCAGGATGAGACGCTGCGATGGCGTGAGCTGCTGGAGAAATGAGAGAGAGGGGAGCAATGAGCGAGATGGAGGGCGTTCCATACTTTCTTCGATGGTCTCCCCTTCAGGAACCTCGGAGAGGTGCTGACGGATATCCTCAAACATGGATCGCCTCCTCGATGCTGGGAAACAGGGTTTTTGAACGCAAGCAGCCATCCTGATCTGTAGGGAGAATCGCAACTATTCAGCCTGGCCACATTCGGTTCGGAGCGCTCACGAAGAGGCGGAAGGACCCCAAAGCCCCCAGGAGAAAACCCACGGTGAAACGCCCATATCTGTATTGCACAAGAACGGCTGAATAGTTACGGAGAATCTTTTTATTCAGCGGCCTATTCAAGCCCCAGAATCCCTCCCCTGAAACAACTCCAGCCAGTCTTTCAGTTCGGATTCATTCACCCCCTCCGGCTTCTCCTCTTCAATGCCTTCGGGCGGTTTCCGCCCTCCCAGAGCCCGCTGCATATAGGCCAGGAACTCCGCGGCCGACCAGACCGCCGCCCCTCGACGCCGGGCCGCCTCCTGCACCCTTCGATCCGAAGACACCACGATCAACCCCCGCGGATTGCGCTCCGCCTGGATCTGTTGTATTAAAAGCTCATCGGCCGTTGTCCCGGAAGGGGCGAAACGCACCGTCACGACGCCCCTGGAGAACGAGGAGGGGCCACCCGGGGCCCTGCGATCGAAAATCACGGTGATCCGCCGCCCGGTTCGCATGGCCAGCCGCTGGAGCCGTTCAGCCAGGCGGGCCTCATCATCCGGATCCTCCAGGTGCAAATCCGGCATCGCCCCGATGAGATTGTGGCCATCAATCAGGAAGGGCATCGGCGAACCTTGCAGCGCTCTCAGCTCGTGCCAACCCTTCGCAACGGAGAGGCTGGACTATTGATCCAAAATCCAACGAACAGGGGAGGGAAGAAAATTTATGGGGGTGTAGGCCGTTGGAGGATAGCCCACACCCCCATTTCCCCCGCCCCATCCCCCCTTCATACTTGGGGCACTCGCTCCATGAGCGGGATCACCTCCGTCGACTGTCGCTGGAAGATCAACCCATGTTCGCCCACATCGACCACGATCACATCGCCGGCCTGGAACTCCCCGCGCAATAACCGGACGGCCAGCGGGCTCTCGACCTGCTTTTGGAGGACCCGTTTCAGAGGGCGGGCGCCGAAGGCAGGATCGTAGCCTTCCTCGGCCAGCCAGCGCCGAGCGGCCTCCGTAAGGACCACCTGCAGCCCATGCTCGGCCAGGCGGGACTGGATCTGACGCATCTGAATGTCAACGATTCGCATCACATGCTCCAAGGTCAGCCGGTTGAAGATCACGATCTCATCGATCCGGTTCAAGAACTCCGGCCGGAAGGTCTCGCGGAGAGCCCGCTCGACCCGCTGCTGTTCCTCCATCCGCTCGCGCTCTGAGGTCGCGGGGACGAAACCGATGGTCCCGCCGCGTCGGAGATACTCGGTGCCCACATTGGAAGTCATGATAATGATCGTGTTACGGAAATCCACCGTGTGACCTTGCCCATCCGTAAGGCGGCCATCATCGAGGATCTGGAGCAGCGCGTTCCATACATCCGGATGGGCTTTCTCGATCTCATCGAAGAGGATCACCCGGTAAGGGCGGCGGCGCACCGCCTCCGTGAGCTGCCCCCCTTCCTCATAGCCCACATAGCCCGGTGGCGCCCCGAAGAGGCGGGAGACGGTATGGTATTCCCGGTATTCGCTCATATCCAGCCGGACCAGGGCATCCTCGTCCCCAAAGAGATACTCCGCCAGCGCCTTGGCCAGCTCCGTCTTCCCCACCCCGGTCGGCCCGAGGAACAGGAAGGAACCGATGGGCCGTCGCGGATCCTTCAGGCCCGCCCGGGCCCGCCGGATGGCATCCGCCACCACAGCGATCGCCTCATCCTGACCGACCACCCGTTCCCGCAACCGCTCTTCCATATGGAGGAGCTTCTCCGCCTCCGTCTCCATCACCTGGGCCACCGGGATACCCGTCCACGCCGCCACCACCTGGGCGATGTCCTCCTCGGAAACCACCTCATCTAAGTTGCGCTCCCGCTGCCACTGGGCCCGACGGGCCTCGAACTCCTTCTGGAGACGGAGACGACGCATGCGGATCTGGGCAGCCCGCTCATAATCCCGGTTCAGCCCGGCATGCTCCTCTTCCTGCACCAACCGCTCGATCTCCGTCTTGAGGGCTTTGAGCTCTGGCGGGAGGGTGTTCAGAGCCACCCGTAACCGCGCCGCCGCCTCATCGATCAAGTCGATGGCTTTATCCGGGAGCCGACGGTCGGTGATGTAACGGTGGGAGAGACGCACCGCGGCGACGATCGCCTCGTCGCTGATGCGAACTTGATGATGGGCTTCATAGCGCTCCCGCAGCCCCTGCAGCATTTGGATCGCCGATTCCACGGATGGTTCTTCAACGAAGATCGGGGCGAACCGCCGCTCCAGGGCGGGATCTTTCTCGATGTACTTGCGATATTCATCTAACGTGGTGGCGCCGATACAGCGCAGCTCTCCTCGGGCCAGGGCAGGCTTCAACATCGAGGCCGCGTCCAGGGCCCCAGAGGCCGCTCCCGCACCCACCACCGTGTGGATCTCATCGATAAAAAGGATCACCTCCCCTTCCGCCCGCTGGACCTCCTCGATGACCGCCTTGAGGCGCTCTTCGAACTCACCCCGGAACCGCGCCCCGGCCACCATGGCCGCCAGGTCCAGCTGCACAATGCGCTTCCCCATCAATAGCTCGGGGACCTCGTTGGCGACGATGCGCTGGGCCAGGCCCTCGACAATGGCCGTCTTGCCCACCCCGGCCTCGCCGATCAGCACCGGGTTGTTCTTGGTCCGTCGGCACAACACTTGGATCACCCGCAGGATCTCCGCCTCCCGATTGATCACCGGGTCCAGCTTCCCCTGACGCGCCAACCGGGTGAGATCCCGGCCGTAGCGCTCCAGCATCCGATAGCGCCCTTCCGCCCCTGGGTCCGTCACCCGGGCCCCACCCCGGAGATCCTTGATCGCCTCGTAGATCCGATCCCGGGTCACCCCGGCGTCCATCAGGATGCGGGCCGCCGGGGTGTTGCGCTCGGTCGCGATGGCCAGGAAGAGATGCTCGGTGGAGATGTAGTCATCCCCCAGCCGCCGGGCTTCCTCGTTCGCCAGGTCGAGGATACGTTTCACCCGGGGGGTGATGAACACCTGACCGGCCCCGCCGAAGCCATAGATGGATGCACGCGGGCTGGCCCGGAGAACCTCGTCCAGCCGGCCCCGCATCCAGTCCACGCTGATCCCCATCCGCTGGAGCAGCTGAGGCACCACCCCATCCGGCTGTTCCAAGAGGGCCAGGAGGAGATGCTCGGTGTCCACCTGGTTGTGTCCGTATCGTTGCAGGATCTCGTAAGCCCTCGCTGCCGCGTCCTGGGCTCGTTCGGTGAAATGATCGAAGCGCATCATTGTTGAATCCATCCTTTGTGAAAGGAGAATCTGGAGGATGCGGATTGTGCAAATCGTCAGCAGCACCTCCTGCAGGTGCCGGGGCGGCTGCCCGAAGCCATTCCAGCCAGGCGGCCCAACCTCATTATAAAGGATCTGAACCGTACAACCAAACAAAGACCGGTGGGGTGAGGAAAGGGGATCAGCGAGCGGGCATCGCTCTCTTTGATCCCTTCTCCAAGGTCACTTGTGTTTCCAGCGATTTGTCGCCATGATGGAGCCAGAAACCCTGATGAGCCTGGCGGACAGGGCGAAACGCTCCTGCCCCGGATAAAAACATCCTAAGGGCGGAGCGGGACACCATCCGCGCTTGACTCAGCCCCTGACCCTTCAGGAGGGGGCCAGCTACGTGACTCCAAAGGATCACAAGCGGGAGGCTGGGGATTCGCGATGCGAGGACTGGAACTCCTGATCGGTTTCCTGCTCATCGGGCTGGGCTTGCTCTTATTCCTCCTGGCTCGCCCGGAACGGGCCTGGATCCCTGGATGGGGTCTGGGGAGAGCGCTGCCGGTCGCTCTCCATCGGCGGGAATGGCGGGCCCTGCTCGTCGGATTCAGTTTCCTGGCGATGAGCTTCGGTTATGGGCTCATCCTTTACCCATATTTTGTGAGCCCCTCATCCCCCAGGCCTGCACCCACTCCGCACACCCTGACGCTATCTCCTACCGCTTCTCCCACACCGCTCCCCTCCCCGGGGGTCCCCCGCTCCCCGGAGCCACCTCCCTTAACCCCTTCCCCTGCTCAGTCCCCCACGCCTGCCTCGCCCACCCCATCGCCCCTCGCCTGCGAACCGGGGGTGCTGCAAACCATTGAACGGGCGAACGCCGCTCAAGAAGCCTATATCCAGGGTCAGGGAACCCTTGAGGAGCTGGCCACCGCATGGGGGGACGCCGCCCTGGAGGCTCGACGACAGGGGGATCGCCTG
>NZ_JBHOQJ010000292.1:0-1606 GCF_042408365.1 Thermoflexus sp. | reverse complement strand
GAATCGAAAGCTCAGCACTACGAGTTGGGATAACCTCCCCTATGGTTTGCAACAAGGCGCCCCAAAGCTAAAAATGGACAAAGCACTACCCGTGAGCGCTTCTTTCCAATCAACCCTCCATGGTATAATTGCCTATGGCATGCCCCCGTCGTCTAGTGGCCTAGGACGCCGCCCTTTCAAGGCGGAGATCAGGGGTTCGAATCCCCTCGGGGGCACCTCCGATCCCCGCGCCTCGGATGGAGCCAGGAGGTGCGGGGATTTTTCTCGAACGGATCCTGCCTCTCCTTCATCGAGGGTTCATCGGCGGATTCAACCGATGCGCTTCCAACGACCGCGAGCTCCCGGACATCAGAACCTTTTGCTGCTATGGCTGTTGGCTTCAGGCGGGCTTGTCGCGCTCGCCCTGCTCATCCTCAGCCATGCCTGGAACGCCTTTGCGCGGGAGGCTTCTGATCGATCGTTTCAGATCCCGACGGAAGCTTGGGCTCTCGTCTCCACCCCGGAGAGCACACCCACGGTGCTCCCCACCGCTTCAGCCTCTCCAACGATTCAGTGGTCCCCCACTCCTGAGCCGTCGCCCACTCCCTACCCGACCCCTACACCCTATCCATTTTTCCAAGAGCCCTTGCCGCCCTCCGACGGCCAGCCGCGGGCGCTTCGGGTGCCGATCCTGATGTATCACTACATCTCGAATCCTCCGGCGGGAGCGGATCGCTACCGACTGGACCTCTCGGTGCGGCCATCGATGTTCGAGGCTCATCTCCAATACCTGCGGCAGGCAGGGTATGAGACGGTTTCCCTCAGCGACCTCATTCTGCATCTCACCCAAGGACATCCGCTTCCTCCGCGACCGATCGTGCTGACCGTGGATGACGGCTATCGGGATGCCTATGAGGAGGCATTTCCCATACTTCAGCGCTACGGCTTCCGGGCCACGTTCTTCATCCTCACCGGCCGGGCTGATGAGGGGGATCCCCGCTACCTGTCCTGGGAACAGATCCGGCGGATGAGCGAGGGGGGGATGGACATCCAGCTTCACGGTCGGGAGCACATCCCGCTCAGCGGAAGGGATGAAGCGTTTCTCTTTTATCACATCATTGGCGGAAAGCAGTCCATCGAGGCTCATACCGGACGCCCAGTGCGCTTTTTCGCCTACCCCTCATCGGATTACGATGAGCCGCTGATCCGATTCCTGGATGGCTATCGGTTCTGGGGCGCGGTGACCACGGCTTACGGGGCCGACGAACGGTTGGCGAATCGCTTCCTGTGGCCCCGGGTTCGGATCCGCGGCACCGATGGGGTTGAGAAGCTGGCGTGGAAATTAAGCCTCCTGGGCGCAAACCCCGCCCCGTGATGCAGCGGTTGAGGTTTTCCTGCTCCGTTGCGGACAAAGACCGTTCGTATGATTGTTGTGCAGGGCAGGCCGCTTACGCGGCCCGCCTTACACGAGAGGTAAAATGGCTTCGCCCTCTTTCTCCCCCCTTCCCACGGCCCAAGTGATTGTTCAAAAATCGGCAGCACGGTGGCAAGATGGGATCGCCCTGCGGAGTCTCTGTTTTTCTTTTTCCCCTTTAGCCCAACACCATCGCCAGGTGGGCTCCACCTC
>NZ_JBHOQJ010000288.1:0-29456 GCF_042408365.1 Thermoflexus sp. | reverse complement strand
AGTCGCACTGGCATGGCCCTCCTTGGGCGCACCCCAGACAGCAATAGGGCTGGCGATCCACAATGACCGGCTGCCACTCGATCTCGATCCCGCAGTTCCGGCAGATCAGCGGCACAGACTCCCCCTACGCCGGGATCGCCTCTCATTCTACGCGGGTTCTATTAGAGGAGCATTAGAGGGAAGCAGGCGTTCCGTATGTAGGGGAAGGGCAGAAAGCCACCCCCAGGGCGCGATTCCCGGTGCCCTGGGGGGCGCCTCCCGGAGGAGGTCCGCCCACCCGTGCCACCGGTTACGGTTGTGGGACAGCGAAGATCTCCATCGGAACCCGGTCGGCCAGGGAGCTCTCCCGCACGGCCTCCAACAACGCCGCCGGAGGCAGGATCCCGGTCTCCCAGAGCACAGTCCACAAGGCGTAAAGGGCCGCGTGCCGCGCCCCCGCACGCCTTCGGAAATCCCGGATCCGCACCTCCGCCCCGGTCTCCGGGACCGGCAACGAGGCGTCGATCCAGAGCACCCCTTTCGGCAGCGCGCGGATCCGATCCTGCTGATTCCGCAACCCATCTATGGAAGTGATCACCACGGCGTCCGGCTCCTCGACGCCATGATAAAAAATCGGGGAGCGCGAAAGGATCACTTCCGCTGTGGAAAAGCCAACCCCCACGGTGACAGGATAGCTCCCCTTTTTCGTTGCGTGAAGGCCGGCGGCCATCGCGGCCCGTGCCAGGATCTCCGCCGCCTGCTGGATCCCCTCCCCCGCCGAGCCGCTCAGGATCAGCGCCCAGCGCCCCTCCAAAGGGGAGACGAACCGAACCTCCACCGGGGGCAGATCCAACAACCCCTCCCCCCGCCGGGGCCCCTCCGCCCGCGCCGGCAAACGGAAAGCCGGGCGGGGTGGATGGGTCCATACCCCGAGGGGGTATCCGGCCTCCTCGGCCAGGGCCTTCAACCGCAGCTGAGGGTTCCACTTCACCCCATAACTGGTGCAGAGCTCCAGGACCTCCACCAGGGCGAAGCCCTCGGTTTCCAGGGCCTGGCGAAGGATCTCCGAGAAATCCCCCACCCCGAGGACGCGGGCGACGAAGGGGGCGCCGGCGTCATGGACCAGCCGGCACAAATCGTGCGGCGGCAGGGAGGTCCCCTGGGGGGTGATCGCCGTGCGGAAGCCGCGCGGGGTCAAGCTGCTGGGCTGCCCCCCGGTCATCCCGTAAAGCATGTTGTTGTGCACCACCACCGTCAGATCCACGTTCATCCGCGCCGCTTCCAGGATGTGTTGCATGCCGATCGTCGCCCCGCCGTCCCCGATATAGACGATGACCTTCTTGCCAGGGGGAAGCCCCATCGCGATCCCCGCGGCCAGGGCCACGGAGCGTCCGTGAAGGCCATGAACGGTATGCGTCGCGAAATGGCCATCCACGATCCCGTGGCAGCCGATGTCGGTCACCAGGATCACATCTAGGGGCTTCACCCCGATCCCCTCCAAGGCCTTCACGGTGCTGCGGACCACATGGTGATGCCCGCAGCCCTTACAAAACGGCAGCTCCGAGTTGGTCAGGAACGCGCTCATGGGGCCAGCACCTCCCGAACGATCTCCTCGGGGCGCACCATGCGACCAACGGCGCCGACGGTCCGGATCTTCCCCGGAACCCGCCGGCCGAACAGCAGCCGGGCCAGCTGGCCCTGGGCGTTCTCCTCCGCGATCACCACGCGCGGGTAGCGATCGATCACCTCGGAATAGATCGCCGGAACCGGCAGGAGCGTGCGGACAAGGAGGAGGGAGACCGGGACCCCCCGAGCCCGGAGGGTGAACACCGCCTCCCGGGCCGCCCCGCTGGTGACGTCGTAGCTCACCACCAAGGCCTGGGCCCCTTCGGGCTCATCGAGATGATAGAGCACCGGCGTCAGCGCCTCCACCTTCTCTCCCAGACGGCGGGTGTTGGCCATCGCCTCCTCGCTGGTATGCTGAAGAAGGCCCGAGCGATCGTGGGTGGAGGCGTTCAACCGCACCAAGCGGTCGTCGTCCCCGACGGGCACAAACGGGGGGACCCATCCTTCGCCAGCGTCGTAAGAGCGGTAAGGGCCTGGGCCGGCGTAGCGCGCGCGGGGCACCGGCTCGATCTCCGGCAACCGGGACCGATCGAAGGTGACCTGGGTCATCACCATCTCCTTGGAGCTCAGGAGCACCACCGGCGTGCGCAGCGCCACCGCGGTCCGCAGGGCGATCGGCGGCAGGGCCCAGCAATCCTCCAGATCCGAGATGCAGAGAACCGGAAGCGGGTACCCCCCCGAGATCAGCCCGTCCAACAACAACAGGTCCCCCTGGGCGCCGGCGGTCGCGGTCCCCGTGGAGGGCCCGAGCCGCTGGACGAGGATGATCAGCATGGGAAGCTCCATCATGTAGGCCATGTTGATCGACTCCACCATGAGGGCGAAGCCGGGGAACGAGGTGGCCGTCACCGGGAGATACCCCGCGGCGGAGAGGCCGGCCATCCACTGCAGGGCGGTGATCTCATCGGGGGCCGGCAAAGCGACCGGGAAACGCCGGCTGGCGTAGGTGAAGATCAGGTTCGCCGGGGAGATCGGGTATCCGACATAAACATCCGCCCCCGCCCGCACGCAGGCTTCGACGATCAGACGGGAACCGTCCAAAAGCACCGGATAGGAATGGACGATCGACATGGAAGGCGCCGCTCCGAACCGGGATATGGACCTCGATCCGGATCCTGGCCCCTCCCCAGCAGGATCATCCTACGGTTTGCCCCAAAGGGCAAATCGGTGGCGCCGAAGGCCCACGACGGTTCGCGCGGTTCGAGCTATCATAAATGGAGGATCGCTCGCGGTTTCGGTGTGGATTGGAGGGGCTGGGCGCTCCCGAAAGCGGCGCCAGCCCCTCCAAGACCCTTAGGGGAACGGCTTCGTTTGGGAGATATAGGGTGGAAGGGGCCGGCAACCCCTCCTCCTCAAAGGAGATCCGAATGGCCCGAACGCGGACCCAGTATGTTTGTCAAAAATGCGGCGCGGTGCACCCCAAGTGGATGGGGCGATGCCCGGATTGTGGGGAATGGAACACCCTGGTGGAGGTCTCCCCCACCCCCTCCGTTCGCGCGGTGGGCCTCAAAGGGGCGCCGGGCGCCCAGCCGGTCCCCCTCCCAGCTGTGGAAACGGCCGGCGTGGAGCGATGGCCATTGCCGATCGGGGAGTTCGCCCGGGTGCTGGGGGGCGGCGTGGTGCCCGGCTCCCTCGTCCTGGTCGCCGGCGACCCGGGCATCGGGAAATCCACCCTGCTGATGCAGCTGGCCGACCGCATGGCCGGCCCCGAGTTCCCGGTCCTTTACATCTCCGGTGAGGAATCCCTAGGCCAGCTGAAAATGCGGGCCGATCGCCTGGGGCTGGGCAACCCCCACCTTTATCTGTTGAACGAAACCCGCATGGACGCCCTCATCGATCACCTCCAGGCGCTGCGCCCCCGCCTGGCGATCGTGGACTCCATCCAAACCGTTTACGTGGAGGAGATCCCCTCCCCTCCCGGCAGCATCAGCCAGGTGCGCGAGTGCGCGGTCCGGTTCCAGGCCCTGGCCAAAAACCTGGGGATCACCGTCTTCCTCATCGGCCACGTGACCAAAGCCGGATTGATCGCGGGGCCGAAGCTCCTGGAGCACATCGTCGATACGGTTCTTTATCTGGAGGGGGATCGCTACCATGCCTTCCGCATGCTCCGCAGCGTGAAGAACCGCTTCGGCGCCACCTCTGAAGTGGGCGTCTTCGAGATGCGAGGGGATGGGATGGCGGAGGTGCCCAACCCCTCGGAGCTCTTCCTGGCCGAGCGCCTCGTCCAGGCCTCCGGCTCCGCCGTCGCGGTGACCATGGAAGGAACCCGCCCGCTGCTGGTGGAGATCCAGGCCCTGGTCAGCCCGGCACCCCCGGGGACCGCCCGGCGCACGGCGAACGGGATCGATCCCTACCGCCTGCTCCTGCTGGTCGCGGTGCTGACGAAGCGGGTGGGCCTGCGCCTGCATGATCACGATCTGTTCGTGAACGTGGTCGGGGGGCTGCGGGTGGACGAGCCGGCGGCCGATCTGGCGGTGGCTCTGGCCATCGTTTCCTCCGCCCGGGATCGTCCCTTGCCGCCGGACATGGTGTTCATCGGGGAGGTGGGGCTCTCCGGGGAGCTGCGGGCGGTGGGGCAGCTGGAGCTGCGCCTGGCGGAGGCCGCCAAGCTGGGCTTCCGGCGCTGTCTCCTGCCCCGCATGGTCCGCCGCCTCCGGGAGGCCCCGGAGGGCCTCGCGCTGCTTCCCGCCCGCACCTTAGCGGAAGCGATCTCGATCGCGTTCGCCGAGTAGGGATCCCCTGCTTCCATGGGGCTGGGCGCCCCCAGCGCCCAGCCCTCCAAACATCCGCCGGCCGCCGGGTCAAACCCCTTCCAGCATCTCCCGCAACTCCATCGCGTTGATCACCGCGTGCCCGAAGGCGTCGTTGTTAAAGTAAACGTAGACCTCATGGCCCGCTTGAAGGAAGCCCCGGATCCGCTCCGCCCATTGGGAGAGCTCCTCCCGGCTATAGCGGCCCGCGTAGAGGGCGGTCGATCCATGAAGGCGGATGTAGACGATCGGCCCGGTGACCCAAAGCGGCGAGGAAAGATCCGGCATATCGAACAGGCAGAACCCCAGGCCGTAGCGTTCCAGCGTCGCGCGGACGGGCGCCACGAACCAGCGAGGATCCCGGAACTCAAAGACGTGAGGGAGCTCCGGCGGGAGGAGCGCGGCGAACGCCGCCAAACGGTCGGGATCCGCTCCCCAGCCCGGCGGGAGCTGATACAGGATGGGGCCCAGGTGGTCGCCCAGGCGCCGGGCCCGCTCCAGGAACCGCGCGAGGGGCTCCGCGCAATCCTTCAGGCGGCGGATGTGGGTGAGGTAGCGGTTCGCCTTCACGGCGTAGCGAAAGCCGGGAGGAGCTTGTTCCCGCCAGCGGTCAAAGGCCGCCTCGGAGGGCAGGCGGTAGAAGGTGTTGTTGATCTCCACCGTCTCGAAGTGAGCGGCGTAATGCGAGAACCAGCGGCTCTGAGGGAGATCCTCCGGGTAAAAGACCCCCCGCCAGTGTGGATAGATCCATCCGGACGTCCCGATCCAGCAGCGGGGATTCATAGGCGTCGCGCCCTCTTTGCGCCGATTGGGAACCGGCCTCCTGGGACGCTTCGCGCCGGGCGTCAACCTGCGCGGAATGACCCCTGAGATCTAACGCTCGCCCAAGATGATCGCACTGCGTTCCGCTCCGCGGGCGACCGCCGGGGCTTCCGGGGCGGCCTCCTCCAACTCCTTCATCCGCGCGGCCAATCCCTCCACCTCATCCA
This sequence comes from Thermoflexus sp., assembly GCF_042408365.1. Taxonomy (GTDB): domain Bacteria; phylum Chloroflexota; class Anaerolineae; order Thermoflexales; family Thermoflexaceae; genus Thermoflexus. The sequence continues at coordinate 24,112 of NZ_JBHOQJ010000288.1, read as the reverse complement.
GGTGCAGGTGCAACGTCTCCGCCAGATCCAGCAGCGCGCGGATCAGCTGACGCTCAAAGGCGTGCCGGAAGGTGGCTAAGGAATCGAAGACGGTGTGCTCGATCCCCTCGCCCTGCTCGCTCAACCACAGAGCGGCTGCCGGGCTGTGGGCAGTGTCTTTCACGAAGACCAGCATGCGCTTCCTCGCCCGGAGGGCCCGCGTCCACTCCAATCCCATGGGGGCTGAATAATCCATGCCCAAGATGAACACGTACAGATGCGCAGCCTCCACCGCCTCCAGGGCGGGGGCCAGCGCCTCGCCCGGCCGCGGGGTGTGCCGGATCTCCCATCCCAGCCGGACGGGGAGCCTAGCGACCACCTGGCCGACGACCTCCCGCTCCGCCTCCAGCTCCGGACTGCTGGTCACAAAGAGCCGGATCGGTTCCGCCATGGCGCGGCTCGCCTTCTCGAAGAGGTTTCGGGAATGGCTGCTCAAGGGGCCTGCGACAAGGGATCCCTTTTCACCGCCCGTCCCCGCCCACGACCGGCGGGAAAAGACGGACGAGATCCCCCGGTCTCAGCGGCGTGTCCAGGGTGGCTTGGGTCTCATTCACGAAGACCGCGTGGATCAAATCCGCAGGGATCCCCAGCGCAGCAGCGATGTCCCGGGGGGTGCCGTTCTCTGGGATCTCGAGCGGGATGCCTTCATCCTGAACCCCGGCGGGGCGATAGCGGCGGAGGATCGCATGCAATTTCACCGTCACCTGCATCTCACTCCTCCAAGACGGGCCGGATCCCCCGATGCACCACACGCCCGCCGATGGTCTGCAGGATCTTGCGGGGATCCTCCCACCGGCCGGTGCGCGCTTGAAGGACCTGGGACATCTGTTTCGGTGTCAGCGGTTGATTGCCGTTAATGAGCAACAACCGGAACACGGCGTCTGTTAACGGCGTCTGGGGGGTGAGGAAATCCAACTGATGGCTGCAGTGCTGAAGCAGGATATGCCACAGCCCATCCATCCGCCGGACCTCCGCGGTCTCCGGATCCACCCAATCGATCTCGGCGGCCTCAGGCTGTGCCAAGAACCAATCCCGGTGTTCCGGGCACAGATGGCTCATCAGGTAAGCGCGGAAATCCTTCCCCTCCCGCTTCCACCAGTCCAGGTCGATGCGGAAAGGGGTGTCCAGCGTCGGCTTGATCAGCCGCTGGGTCGCAACCCGCGGGCGGTCGCTCATGGCCTCTCCTCCGTCCATCGCCAATACCCGTCGCCCAGGTACACGCATCCGGGCAGGCCCATGATGTCCTCGAACAGCGCCTCTGGGGGCACCCGGATCAGCATGTTCACCGCCTGATAGAGGGTGCGGGCATGGACCGTGCCCTGGGGGGTGAGGCCGGCCAGCGCGGGGAAGAGATGCTGGGCCAACGCCCGCGCCGGGCGGTTCCGCCAGCGCGGCCACAGCTCCTCCAACGCCGCCGGGTCGTCGATGAAGATCAAACCCTGGTCATCGAACTCGCCAGGGATCTGGCGGCGGAGCATCTCGAAGGTCAAGCGGCCCTCCTCCACCCGCAACACCCGCACCCAATCGCGCCGGCTACGGCCCTGGAGCCGCACACGGATCACGCCCGGCTGGCGGGCCCGCTGGAAAACCACCAAGCAGCCCGGCTGAACCTGGCGGGCTTGATACCATTCCTTCAAGCCAAATACATATTTGCGCTCCCGCACCACCCAGCCGGGCCACCGTCGGCCATCCGTCGGATCCTCGAACTCGAAGCGGATGCGATGGGTTCGCCCCAGCGGGAAAACCTGGGCCGTGCGCCGGGTCAACGGCGCCGTCCCGCTGGCCAGATGGGGATATGTGGCGATCCACACGACCTCCTCCGCCTCCCCCAACCCGGGCCGGATCTCCTCGGGGGTGCTGAGCTCGTCATCGATCTCCGCCGCGATCTGACGCAGGGCCTCGTCCAACCGCTCGGCGGTTCCGGTGTAAAACCGCCCCTGCAGACGCGGGGGAGTCTCTAAGACCTCCGGGGGCTCCATCCGGCGGAGGAACCAAAGGAATTGGCCCGCCGGGCCCACCTCATCGAAGCGAGGATCCCGATAGAGGGCCGCATTCAGGGAGAAGATCTGCAACGATAGGGGAACATCGGCCGGCAGCTCCAGATGGGGAAGCAGCGCCTCGGGCGGCACCGGGCCGCCCTCCTGGACATCGAGGACGGCCTCCACCAGGTTCAGATGCCCTTCGTGGAACTCCACCAACAACGCCTTCGGGAACCAATGATCCCCTACCCGAACGAAGTCGGGGCTGGATTCCAAACGGGCGAGGAGCTGCTCTTGGATCCGAGGGCCCCACGCCGCCCAAACCTCCTCCAAGCGCACGCCCTTCTCGTCCGGGCCATGCACCTGATCCAGATCGTTGAGGCGGTGGGGGAGCGGATACTCCGCTGCGAACTCCCGAACGGTCCCATCGTCCTCGAAGCGCACCTGGATCACCTTGAAGGGGCCGATCTCCGGGTTCCGGCCATCCCGGATGCCCACCACGGTCCCGATGGCGAAATTCAGGTGGGGGAAGAACAGACGCTCCCCCACCTGGTAACGCTCTTTGGGGCGAAACACGCGGGCGCCGGTTAAGAAGGCACGGCGTCGCTCCTCAAACTCCTGGAGACGACGCTGGATCAGCAGGCGGGCGAGCTCCTCCGCAGTGCGGGGAACAGGATCCTCTAGGAACCGGTTCAACAACGCCTCGAGATCCGCTTCGGTAACTTCCAGATGTTCCCAATCGATCGCGCCAGGCCATGCCTTCGTCACACCCATCTCCTCATCCATCTACGCCGAGATCGAAGAAGGAGTCATACCCGGCCTCAACCAAGCCAACTTGGGGAAATCAGGGATGGCCATGGATGATCCCGCAAGCCCCCGTCGCCTCTCCCAGGGATTCGGAAAGAGGTCATGGTCGGGAAATGACCCCTGCGATTCCGCTCGCCAAGCGAGGGCCAATCAAACCATACAAGATTATACCGAGCCTGGGGAGCAGCAGCAACCTGTTTCGTCGCGCAGCTTGTGATCGCGTGGCGCGGCAACGCCCGCTCGCCCACCTCGCTTTCCCACACCGTGCCTCCACTTATAATGGTGAAGGCGGCGGGCGAGCGAAGAACCCCGTCGATCTCCTGATGCAGCTTTCAACCGCGTAACTCGATGTGGAGGACGTCGCGATGTCTTCGATCCTGCAGCCGATCGCCGAGGGGGTGATCCGCATCGATCTTCAATTCCACGGCCGTCCCCAGGTGATCGCCGCCTATCTGCTGTACGACGGCCGTGAGGCGGCCCTGGTGGAAACGGGGCCGACATCCACAGCGGAGAAGCTCTTGGCAAGCGTGCAGGCCGCCGGCGTGCCGCTGGAGGCCCTACGCCACCTGATCGTCACCCACATCCATCTGGATCACGCGGGAGCCTCCGGATTCCTGGCGCAGCGCATGCCGTGGGCGAAGGTCTACGTGCATCCGGTCGGCGCTCCCCATCTGGCCGATCCGACCCGCCTGATCGCCAGCGCGGCCCGGATCTACGGCGATCTGCTGGAGCCCCTCTGGGGGAAAGTGATCCCCGTGCCGGCGGACCGCCTGGTGGTCGTATCCGACGGGGAACGGCTACAAGTCGCCGGCCACACCTTGATCGCCTTCGACACGCCCGGCCACGCCCGCCATCACCACGCCTTCCTGGACGAAACCACCGGGTTGCTGTTCACAGGCGACATCGCCGGCGTCCGCATACCCGGGGTGCGCTACGTCCGCCCCCCCACACCGCCCCCGGAGCTGGATCTGGAGGCCTGGTCCGCCAGCATCGCCCGCCTGCGGGCGCTGCGGGCGAGCGCCTTGTGCCTCACCCACTTCGACGTCCACCGCGAGGACATCGAGTGGCACTGGGAGGATCTGGAGCGGCGCCTCTGGGATTGGGGGCACCGGATCCGGGAGTTGTTGGAGGAGAACATGGAGGCCGCGGAGATCATCCAGCACTTGCGCGCCCAGGCCGATGAGGAGCTGCGGGCGGCGGGGGCAGACCCCGAGCTCTACGATGTGGCAGCGAGCTACGAGAGCCTGGTGGCTGGGTATCTACGCTACTGGCGGAAGCGGGCGGCTTCCGCCCGCTCCTGAACGATATGGGAAACACCATGAGGCTTGCTCCCTTAGGGGCTTTTGGGGCAGGGCCGCGCCTTTGGCGTGCGGCCCTGCCCCAAAAATATTTTTCATCCCTTTGAACGCTTGAGCGCCCATCCTCGCTCTCCCATCCGCAGGATGAAGGGATGAATGCAGAGCTGATCCATCCCATTCAACCCGAAACCGGCCCCTGCCCTGCGTGCGGCCGGGAGATCGCCTGGGAGGACGGCGTTTGCCCGCACTGTGGGGCGACGTTCTGCCCCGCCTGCCGATCGCTGATGCCGGAAACGGCCACGCGTTGCCCGGCCTGCGGAGCGGTGTGGGCGTGGTTCTGCAGTCACTGCGACGCGCCGGTCCCCCCGGAGGCGGAGACCTGCCCTTCCTGCCACGCTCCCCTCCGACCGCGTCCGTGCGGCCGATGCGGGGCGATGACGCCGCCGGATGAGCCATGCCCGAACTGCGGGGCGGAGCCGTGCCCCGATTGCGGCACATGGGTTCCCCCCGACGCCACCGCATGCCCGGCTTGCGGATTGCCCCTGGCCGAAGCCTGCGAGCGATGCGGGGCGCTCCTGCCGGAAGGCGCTTCCCATTGCCCATCATGCGGCGCGCCGGTCCGGAAAGCCGTCTGCCCCCGATGCGGCGAGGCGGTGGAAAAGGAAATGGGCGTATGTCCCGCATGCGGCGCGATCTGGTGTCCGATGTGTGGGGAGCTGGCCTCGGAGGAGCCGCTCACCCCCGAGACCCGATGCCGATGGTGCGGGTTCCCCCTCGCCTTCGCATGCCCGAACTGTGGGACGATCCTCCTGAGCACCGCTTCGGAATGCCCCGATTGCGGCCGGCGTTTCGTCCGGCGCTGCCCGTCCTGCCAGCGCCCCCTCTTCGGAGCCCCATCCGCATGTCCGCATTGCGCGGCCCCGATCGCCGTTCCATCGTTCGTAGAGGACGCCCCTCGCGCGATCGGGGCGCCCCTTCCGACCGTCGCGACGTGCCCGAACTGCGGAACCGTCTTCCGGCCGGCGGAGGGGCCGTGCCCGGGGTGCGGGCAGCGCCTCTGCCCCCGATGCCGGGCCCGGCTCTGGCCGGAGGAGATCGCCTGCCCCCGATGCGGCGCCGAGACCGGCTGGATCTGCCCGGCGTGCCAGGCCGTGATCCCCGTCGGCGTTCCCGCCTGTCCCTCCTGCGGCGCGGATTTGGGCTTTGCGTGCCCGCGCTGCGGAACCCCCGTCGCCGAAACGACCCTCCGCTGCCCGCAATGCGGCCTGGATCTCTCCGGCCGCTGTCCCGCGTGCGGGGCGGAGCTCCCCGAGGGGGCCGACGCCTGCCCCGCCTGCGGGCAGGCCCTGTGCCCGGAATGCGGATCGGCGGTGGAGGAAGACGCCCTCGCGTGCTCGGTATGTGGGGCGGCCTTCACCTACGTCTGCGAGACGTGCGGGACCGAGCTGCCCCCTGGCGAGCGCCGTTGCCCCCAGTGTGGGAGGTGAGGCGGAAAGGGGTGCCTCACCGCGAACGGGCGATGGGGAGAGATCTTGGGGATTCGCTGGAGCGCTAACGCGCGGGAACGCTAAGCGGCCGCGCCGTTCCGACGGGGAAGGCCGGATCCCGAGAGGCGATGACCACGGCCCCGGACGTCCGCAGCTCGAAGACCGCCAGCACCCGAACCCCCGCATAGGCCCGGGCCAGGGCCGTCCACAGTCAGAGAGGAAGCTTCCCATCCAGAACTAGGAAACCATCCGCAGGGATGGCCGGCGCCGGGAGGCCCTCTACCTCCTCCCGCTTCAGATTTCCCCTCCCTGCCCCGAGCTGGAGAGGCTCCTCTCGGATTGGCCGCTCGACCTCGAGGATTGGTCGCGTCGGGCCCTGCCCTCCGGGAGCGACTGGTTCGATTACCAGAAAGAGATCCCGTGGCAAGCTCCATCGGAGGACTCGCTCCACTGGGGTTGGTGTGGGCGGGGCAAGACCGAGGCCGCCCGGCTCTGGTTCGTGCAGGGGATCCCCCACTTGGTGATGAGCGCCACCCTACCCGATCCCCTGGTTCGCACGTGCCGCCTGGAGGATCACCCGCTGATCGAGGATGCGCCGGGCATGGGGCGGCGCCCGTTCCGCGTGCTCCAGCGTGCGTCACCGATGATCCGGGCGGAATGCTCCAAGCTGGCCGTCGCTGAGAACGTGATCGCGGAGGTGCTGGACAGTTGCCGGAGCAGGCTGGTTCAATTTCTCATCGTCAACACCGTGCGCAAGGCCCAGGCCCTCTACCGGACGCTGCGTCCCTTGCTGCCCCGGGGATTGCATCTGCTCGTACAGCCGGTTTGCCTACACCCACCGCCGGGCGAAGGAGCGGAAGGCCATCGAACGCTTGAAGGAGCGGCGCGGCCCCTTCGTTCTAGTGGTCACCCAGGTCATCGAGGCCAGTCTGGACATCAGCACCGACCGGATGCTCACGGAGATCGCGCCGCTGGATGCCCTGGCCCAGCGCGGCGGGCGGGTGAACCGCGGGAGGGAGGCCCCCGATGGGATCCTGATTGTCCACTGGGCCGAGGATCCCCGTCCATACGATCCGGAGCGCATCGCCCGAAGCTGGAGGTATTTAGGGGAGGGACCGGTCTCGTACAGCGACCCACACGAGTGGGCAGGCGAGGTCTACACGGATTTGGAAGCGGGCATGGCCCGGCTGCCCGAGCCGTTCGCCGAATGCACCCTCTTCGAGCCAGATCCCGCGGAGATCCGCTTCGATGCGGGGCGGGCTCCAGCTGAATTACCTCCAGGTGTGCCCCCGGAAGCTTTGGCTCTCCGCCCACCACGCGCGTATGGAAGCCGACGCCGAGGCCGTCGCCCTGGGGCGCCTCATCCATGAGCGATCTTACCGAGATCGGCCTCGGCGGAGCCTGCTCTTGGAGAACCTCATCGCCCTCGACGTCCTCGAAGATGAAGGCGCGGTGCTTGAGATCAAGCACGCGCCCACCTTCGTTGAAGCCGCCCGTCTCCAGCTCCGTTACTATCTCTACTTCCTGTGGCGTCGGGGAGTGAAGCAACGGGGGGAGTTGCGTTTTCCCCGCCAGCGGCGGCGGGAGACAGTGGAGCTGGATGCGGCGGCCATCGCCGAGGTGGAAGCCGCCCTCGAAGAGGCCGCCCGCATCACCGCCCTCTCTATCCCGCCCACCATTCCCTGGACGCCCGCGTGCCGCCGATGCGCCTATGCGCCCATGTGCTGGAGTTGAGCGGGCTGGGAAGCGAGATCGCGAAGGGGGCTCATACGATCCGAGGCCATGCGGTCGGAAAAGGAGATTCCGGGGACGAGGCGGGTCGATGCTTTTGAGTTACAATGGCTTTGTAGAATTTGCTTTGGCCCTTTGGGCTGGGGAGAGGGGAAGAAAAATTCTTTGAGGCTGGGAGCCGCCGAAGGTGGTCCCCAGCCCCCAAAGGAGGCTGCATGATCCGCGATCCGGAGACCTGGAAGGCCTTCGAGGCGGAGTGGCAACGGCAAACACCGGCGGATCCGGCGCGCCACTTCCGGATCTTCAACCTCCTCCTGGAAATCGCCCGGGATTTGGGGGCCTGGCCGCCCGCCGATCCGCTGGAGGGGATCGAAGTGGACCTTCGAATCGCCCAGGCGCTTCGCCATGACGTCCGAATCTCTGCTGAGTAGGCTGGCTCAGGCGCTGGATGCGGAAGACCTGCCCTATATGATCATTGGGGGGCAGGCTGTTCTGCTGTATGGAGAGCCCCGAGTCACCCGAGATATCGATGTCACCTTGGCCGCCACGCCGGAGGACTTGCATCCTATCCGGCGTGTCATTCAGAAGCTGGGGTTGCGCCCCTTGATCGCCGAGATCGAAGCTTTCGTGCGCAAAACCTGGGTGCTTCCCACGTTAGATGAGGAAACGGGCTTGCGGGTGGACTTCATTTTCTCGTGGACCTCCTATGAGCGGCTGGCCATCGCCCGCGCTCGGACCATCCCGATCTCGGGGTATCTCGTGCGATTCGCCACACCGGAGGACGTGATCATCCATAAGGCCCTGGCCGGACGTCCGAGGGATTGGGAAGATATCCGAGCCATTCTGCGCAAGCAATCCATCGATTCGGAGGAGATCCGTCGCTGGCTGAGCGCCTTCTCCGAAGCGTTGGGCCGGGATTTGCTCAGCCCATTCGAGCGGATCTGCGCTGAGGAGTCAGAAGGAAGGCCCTCCGATCCGCCATTCCCGTTGAGCTCCTCGCCTTCAATTTAGATCGTAGCCGCAATCCGCACTGATCATCTTTGTGAAATCCCTGTGAAATGCAGACCGCTTAGGCGGCCTGCACCTCACAGGAAACTTCTCTTCTTCCCCTTCCCATGCGACGAAGTCACCCGAGAAGGGGAAGGGGGGAGGCGATCGCAAGGCCCCGCACTGACAAAGCAAAGAGTGATCAGAACGGTGTATCTCTACGTTCTCCCCGACCGGCACGTGGTGCGCCGGGAGGTGTTGGGCCGGGAGAAGGGAGCGCCTCATACGATCTTGTAGAAGTTGGAGCGCGACCCGGATACGAGCGCTCACCTAAACCCAGACCTATACGCCCCTTTCCCCCCGATGCGCCGCCCTCGCCCTTCGCACCCGCGCCCCGCTCACCGCTTTCTTCACAAGCGCCGCGATCCGTGCTTCTTCGATCGGAGTTAACTCCTTCAACGCGAAGGCAACCGGCCACATGGCGCCCTCATCGAGGTTCGCAGCGTCGGTGAAGCCGAGCGTGGCGTATCGGCTGTTGAACTTAGCCGCAGCCTGGAAGAAGCAGACGACCTTGCCATCTGGATTGGCGTAAGCAGGCATCCCATACCATAGCCTCGGCATGAGGGTGGGTGCGCTGGCTGTGATGATCGCATGGATCCGCTCAGCCATGGAGCGATCCGATTCCGGCAGCTCGGCGATCTTCGCGAGCACTGCGCTTTCCCCACCCATCCCACCTGTGCGCTCCGCCTTCCGTTCTTGGACGCGTTCCTTTATAGCCGCTCGCTCCTCAACCGTGAACCCCTCAAAGGCCTCGCTGACCGCAGGGGTTCGCTTGGCAGACCTCCGTCCTCCCTTCTTCGAGCTCATAGGACCCTCCTCTGATGGCGTATCCGACATGCCCAACGTTAAATACATCCGCTTGGCGAAGCCAAGCGTTTATGATGGGCTATTATATACGGGGATTGCTCCAGCATCCCACGGGTCCAAGCTGCACAACGAACGGCCCCCGGTTGGCGCTGCAACCACGGGCGAAGGTATGTTAGAGTCATCGGCCCAATTCCAAACCCTGAGGGAGGAAGGAACCCATGACCCCATCCCCTAAGATCCCATACGGCCTTTGGCCCAGCCCGCTCACGCCCGATCGGATGGCGGCCCTCCTCCGCTTGACCGATGTCCAGTGGGATCGGGCGGGCCGCGCCTTGATCTGGCGGGAGGAGCGATCCGGCCGCGGGATCTTGATGGTCCATGCCCCCGATTCCGCCCCCCGGGATCTTACGGACGCCGGATCCGTCCGCGCCCGCCTCGCCTACGGAGGCGGCGAGTTCACCTCGGGTCGGGAGTTCGCGATCTACGTCGGCGAGGACAGCCGTCTCTACCGCCTCCACCTCGCCAGCGGGCTCCCCCACCCCATCACCCCGCCCTTCGGGGACGCCGCCTCCCCAGCCCTTTCCCCGGATGAACAGTGGGTCCTGTACGTGCACTCGGACGGCCAAACGGATGTGTTGGCGGTCGTCGACGCGGACGGGCGGCTCTGGCCGCAGAAGATCGCCGAGGGCGCCGATTTCTATATGCAGCCGGTCTGGCATCCCGATGGGGCTCGGATTGCCTGGATCGAATGGGACCACCCCAACATGCCTTGGGATGGGACACGGCTCCGCCTCGCCCGCTTGGAGGGCGCGCCGCCCCGCCCCGTCTCGGTCGAGACCATCGCCGGCGACGATCGCACGCCGGTCTTCCAGCCGGCCTTCTCCCCAGACGGACGCTTCCTGAGCTACATCATCACCGAGGGGGAATGGGACGCCCTGGTCGTCCTCGATCTGGAGACCGGCGCCCGCCGGACGTTGGTGACGGGGACCACCCTCGCCCCGCCCGCTTGGGTCCACGGCCTCCGGGTCTACGGCTGGAGCCCCCGCGGGGACCGGATCTTCTATCGGCGCAACGAGAACGCCTTCGCCGCGCTGGAGGCCGTGGATCTCGAAGGGAACATCCGCCGCCTGGACATCGCCCCGTACACCTGGTTCGAACAGCTTGCGGTCGCCCCCGACCGGGAGGCCTTGGCGATGATCGCCTCGTCCCCCACCCTGCCCCCTCGCATCGTGACCTGGGTGGGTGGTTCGTTCACAGTCCACCGTTACAGCAGCGCCGAGCGGGTCCCGCCCGCGCACCTCTCGTTCCCCCAACCGATCCAGTGGAAAGCCCCCGACGGCACGACCGTGCACGGGCTGTATTACCCGCCGACCCACCCGGAGGGCACCGGAAGCGGCCTTCCCCCTGCGATCATCAGCATCCACGGGGGGCCGACCTCCCAGCGGGTGGCCACATACAACGCCGACGCCCAGTTCTTCGCCACGCGGGGCTTCGCTTACCTGGAGGTGAACTACCGGGGAAGCACCGGCTACGGCCGGTCCTACCGGGATGCCTTGAAAGAGAAATGGGGGCTGTTGGATGTAGAGGATGCAGTGGGCGGCGCGCAAGCGTTGGTGGAAAACGGATTGGCTGATCCGCGGCGGCTGGTCATTATGGGGGGCAGCGCCGGCGGCTACACCGTCCTCAACGCCCTGATCCGCCACCCGGGCTTCTTCCGGGCCGGGATCTGCCTCTTCGGCGTCACCAACCTGTTCACGCTGGCCGCCGAGACCCACAAGTTCGAAGCGCATTACTTGGACACCCTGGTGGGGCCCCTGCCCGAGGCGGCGGAGCGCTACCGGGAGTGGTCGCCGATCTTCCACGCCGACCGGATCCGGGATCCGATCGCCATCTTCCAGGGGGCCGAAGATCGGGTGGTACCGCCCAACCAGGCGGAGGCCATCGTCGAGGTCCTGCGCCGCCGTGGAGTCCCCCACCTGTATCGCGTCTACCCAGGGGAAGGACACGGCTGGCGCCGCGCGGAGACCATCACGGCGTTCTACCAGGAGGTCCTGGATTTCCTGCGCCAGTACGTGCTGTTCGCATGAATTCCTGTGCGTGTAGGGGCACCCACAAAGGGTGCCCCTACGCCATACGGTCATCGATGTGGAAACCGATGTTCAGGTAGGCCCTGGGCCCGCCCGCTGTTCAGGGAACCCGTCCCTCGACGCGCCGATCATACGACGGGCCCCCTGGCGCGCCATTACGGTTGCACGGTCAGCGTGCCCACCATCCCCCCCTCCTTGTGGCCGGGAACCGTGCAGACATACTGGTAGGTCCCAGGCTTCTCCGGGGCCTTCAGGGTGATGTTCACCTTCTGGCCGGGCTGGACTGCATCCTTCTCAAAGAGCACGGTCTTCCCATCGGCATCATAGAGCACGAAGTTGTGCTCCAGCGATCCCCGGTTGTCCAGGGTGATCTGCAACGTCTGCCCCGGCTTCGCCGTCAGGGTGTTCGGCTTAAAGTAGAGATCCCCCATTTCCACCGCCAGGCCCGTCGTGCCACCCGCCCCACCTCCGCCACAAGCGGCCAGCACGGCCCCGAGGACAATCCCCAGACCGATCACGAGCCACAGCCGTCGCATCATTGTCCTCCTCACATGGATTCTCCACCCACTTATGCTAACCATGTTCTGTGAAAGGCGCTACAATCGGATAGCCAAATCGGAGCCAAAGGTAGAAATTGGGGCTGGTGTCGCCTCCCCAATGGGTGTGGCGGATCCGACGGCCTGGCGCAGGCGGACAACCCGACCCTGTGGGTGCCCCTACACAGGGGCCTCTGTTCCTAGGGGCGGTATGCCGCTTCCGGCGGCCCCCTCACGGATCCCCTCTCCCGAAATTCAGCGCGCGGCCATGCTCAACCAGCGTCGGATCGCCTCCAGGATCTCCCCTGCCGCTTCCGGCAAGCCGTCCCCGCTGGGATCGTAGATGGTCAGCCCTCGCACCTTGTCCCCTTCCCAGAAACGCACCTCATAGGCGAAGCCGTCCGGAACAGGGGTGCCATAGGTAGGCTCGGAAAGCGACGGGAGGCGGCGCGCCACACCAAGGATCTCGTTGGGATCGCCGAAGGTGCGCCCATGGCGGCGGGCCCGCCGATCTAAGAAATAGAGCGTCCCCGACTCGGTCGCCATCAGCTCCTCGTCGAAGCCCGCGATCCCGCCCGTGCGGCGGACCCGGAGGACGACGCCGGTGGGCAAGCCTTGCACCTCCTCCCCGTCGAGCACCCGCAGGTAAAGCATCCCTTGCTCGTTCCGCTCCAACCTCCCCCGCAACCGCAGCAAGGTCTCCGTGAACTCCGGTTTGAAGGGGAGCACAGGCGGCATGCGCGCCAACGATTCCGGGCCGGCCGGCGCGATGTAGATCGCCCCGCTGGCATCGGCCACGGCCACATCGCTCCGGGTCAAGGGCGGACCGGCACCGACCTCCCCAAAGAGGTCCCATCCGCGATAATAGGCCACCACCACCACCACCCGCCCCAGATAGGCATCGGGATGGGCCAAGAGATCCCCGATGGGAACGGCTCCCTGCCAGAGGGAGGGACGGGGAACCGGCGTCGGGGTTGTGGAAAGGATGGGGCCGCACGCGGCGAGGAGCGATACGGGAACCAGCCCGAAGATCCGAAATGCTCCCCGAACGAGGTTCATCAGCGATCCTCCTGCACATGGTTTCCGTGGGCTTTTCCGGTTGGGCCGCCACCTCCGCCCGACCCAGCCCTCAAAGCCCCAAGGGGTTCGTGACGCGACTTCTGAATAGAAGACGTTCACGGCGCCCTGGAGGGTTCCCCACCCGAGGCCCTCCTCCTCCCGCACACGCTCCCAACTGCGCAACCGCCCCACACCATCCCAAGGGCGGATCCCCTGCGGCCTCCAGGGTTTAGGATCGTCCTCCTCCAACCTATAATAAGGGGAGACGGGGTTGCTGAAGGCGGGCCTTTCGCCCGCACGGGCTGTGGATCCGAAGGCATGCGGGAGGCACAGGCGATGAGCGCGGAGACCCCCCTGCTCGCTCAATACCGCCGCATTAAGGCGCGTTTCCCGGACGCCATCGTGATGTTCCGGCTGGGCGACTTCTACGAGATGTTCGAGGAGGACGCCAAGATCGCCGCCCGGGAGCTGGAACTCGCCCTCACCTCCCGTTCGTTCTCGAAGGATGTCCGCCTCCCTATGGCCGGCGTGCCGGCCCACCACGTCACCTCCTACATCGGCAAGCTGATCGCGCGGGGCTACAAGGTGGCCGTGGTGGAGCAGCTGGAGGATCCGAAGAAGGTCAAGCGGCTGGTGAAGCGCGATGTCGTCCGCGTGATCACCCCGGGCACTGTCGTCGAGGAAGCCCTCCTCCGCGACCGGCTGGAGAATTACCTCGCGGCCGTTGCCCCCGCTCCCGACGGCCGATCCTTCGGCCTGGCCGCCCTGGACCTCTCCACCGGCGAGTTCTTCACCACCCAGCTCGAGGGTCCGGAGGCGGAATCCCACCTCATGGAGGAGCTGGCCCGGCTGAGCCCGGCGGAGCTGGTGGTCCCGGAATCCCGAGCCCGCGACGAAGCCTGGGTGGCCCGGCTGAAGGGGGAACGCACCGTCCGCATCTCCCCCGTCCCGGACAGCGCCTTTGACCCGGAGCGCGCCCGCCGCGATCTGCTGGATCACTTCCGCGTGCCCTCCCTCCAGCCCTTCGGCTGCGAGGGCATGCCCTGGGCGATCGCCGCCGCCGGCGCCGCCCTGCATTACGTGAAGACCTCTCAGATCTCCGACCTCCGCCATCTGCGCCACCTCAGCACCTACCATCGGGACGCCTATATGGGGTTGGATCCCCTCACCCGTCGCAACCTGGAGCTCACCGAGACCATCCGGGAGCGCCGCGTGGAGGGCAGCCTGTTCTCGGTCCTCAACCACACCGTCACCGCGATGGGGGCGCGGCTCCTGCGCCGTTGGCTGCTCCAGCCCCTGATCGATGTCCCCGCGATCCAGGCCCGCCTGGACGCGGTGGAGGAGCTGGTCCGCGACGGGCTGCTCCGCCAGGATCTGCGGCGGCTCCTGGACGGGCTCTACGATGTGGAGCGGCTGGTGGGCCGCATCGGCTTCGGCAACGCCAACGCCCGGGACCTGGTGGCCCTCAAGCGGACGCTGCAGCGGATCCCCCAGATCCGGAGCCGGCTGCTGTGGGTCCAGGCAGCCCGGCTCCAGGCCCTCCGCGACGAGCTGGACCCTTGTGTGGAGGTGGTCTCCCTGATCGATCGGGCCATCGTGGACGACCCGCCGATCCTGCTCCGGGAGGGCGGGCTGATCAAGCCCGGCTACCACGAGGAGCTGGACCGCCTGCGCCGGGCCGAGGAGGAAGGCCGGCGCTGGCTGGCCGAGCTGGAGGCCCGGGAGCGGGCACGGACCGGCATCGACAACCTGCGGATCCGCTACAACGAGGTCTTCGGGTTCTTCATCGAGGTCCCCCGCTCCAAGGCAAACCAGGTGCCGCCGGACTACGAGCGCCGGGCGACCATCACCCACGCGGAGCGGTTCGTCACGCCGGAGCTCAAGGCGCGGGAGACCGAGATCCTGGCCACCCAGGAGCGGATCGAGGATTTAGAGTACGAGCTCTTCGTGGGGGTCCGGGGGAAGGTCGCCGAGCACATCGAGCGGCTGCAGGGGGTCGCCCGGCGCCTGGCGGAGCTGGACGTCTACCAGGCGCTGGCGGAGGCCGCCGCCCGCTACGGCTATACGCGGCCCATCGTCGAAGAGAGCGATCGGATTGAGATCCGGGAGGGCCGCCACCCCATGGTGGAACGCTATCTCCCTCCCGGCGAGTCGTTCGTCCCCAACGACGCCGAGCTCAGCCACTCCCGCCGCCTGATCATCCTCACCGGCCCCAACCTGAGCGGGAAGTCGGTCTACATCCGCCAGGTGGCCCTCATCACCCTGATGGCCCAGATGGGCTCCTTCGTCCCGGCGCGCTCCGCCCGCATCGGGGTGGTGGATCGTCTCTTCGCCCGGGTGGGGGCCAGCGACGACATCACCGCCGGCATCTCCACCTTCATGGCGGAGATGCTGGAGACCGCGTACATCCTCCGCCACGCCACCCCCCGCTCCTTGGTGATCTTGGACGAGGTCGGGCGAGGGACCGGCACCTACGACGGGATGAGCCTGGCCTGGGCGGTGGCCGAGGCGCTGCACGATGAGGCGCAGGCCCGGACGCTTTTCGCGACCCACTACCACGAGCTGACCCGCCTGGCGGATCACCTGGAGGGGGCCTGCAACCTGACGATGGCTGTGCGGGAAGTGGGGGATCAGGTGGTGTTCCTGCGGCGGGTGATCCCCGGGACCTCCGACAAATCGTATGGGATCCACGTGGCGCAGCTGGCCGGCCTCCCCGAACGGGTGATCCGGCGGGCGCGTCAGGTGCTGGAGGAGCTGGAAGGAGCACGGGGCGATCGGGAGCTCCCGGCACCCCATCGGGAGCGCCTCCCAGCCCTCCCCGAGGAATTCGAGGAAGCCCGACGGCTCCTCCAGGAACTCTTGGGGCTGGACCTGGTGAACATGACCCCGTTGCAGGCGCTGCTTGCCCTAAACGAATTCCAGGGGCGCCTGCGCCAGATCCTGGGCTCGGAGCGGCCGTAGGAGTAGGGGCGGGCCTTGTGCCCGCCCCAAAAGGCACCCACAAGGGGTGCCCCTGCGAAAGGTGGGGTTGCCCGACTGGACGGACGCAGCATGGAAAAGCAAAGTGGCCTTGAATGGTGCTTTGTCCATCTAAGGCTGGGGGATGCTTCAATAGAGGGCATTTTGCCCTCGCCTTGACGTCCGATCCTGCGAGACTCCTGCCGTGGTGAAAGATGCGAGCGCTAACTTTCTGGAAAACCGTCGTGAGGGATAAAGCGGATTTTCTGGAAAATTTCGTCGGGCTGTTGAGGGCACATGGGATCCGATTCTGTGTCATTGGAGGCCATGCGGTCAACGCCTATGTCGAGCCGGTGGTGACCCTGGACTTGGAGATCGTCGTTGCGGTCGACCAGATCGAGCAGGTCGAGGCGTTACTGGCTTCCCATTTTCAAGTCAAACGATTCGCCCACAGCATCAATGTCTCTCTTCCCGGCTCCGACCTTCAGGTTCAAATCCAGACCGATCCTCGGTACGCCGGTTTCATCGAGCGGGCCTCGGAGCGCGAGGTGTTGGGCATGGTTTTGCCCGTAGCTTCCTTAGGAGGATACGCTGCAAGAGAAGATCTGGGCGGCGCAGGATGCGAGCCGAAGGCCCAGCAAGCGCCAAAAGGACCTGGCCGACATCGCCAGGCTGTTGGAGGCTTACCCGGAGCTCCGCGAGCGGGTGCCGGAGAACATCCTGAGGCAGCTGCTGATCTAGGGATGCTTCGGGATTCAAGGCCACACCCCCATAGGGCACCCACAAGGGGTACCCCCTACGAAAGGTGTGGAATCCATCGTAGGGGCAGTCCTTGTGCCTGCTCCAGAGGATTTAATCCATAACGGGAAAGCCCTGCTCTAAATCCGAAGCCTCGATGAGGCGCCGATCCACGGCGCGGGCCAACAGGAGTAACCCCTCGATCTGTCGGCGGCTCTCCAGGTCGAACTGCGTCTCACGCTCCCGATACAGAACCCGCCACGGGATCCCCCGGCGCGCGGCCTCATGACGGATCCCCTCGAAGGCCTCCCGCTCGTTCAGAGGAAGCAGCGCCCGCAGCCACGCGGCAGCCCACGCTTCCTCCTCCACATCGGATTGAACCCGCGGCGGGGATCCGGCCGCCACCCATATCCCGGCGGCGCAACGCAGCCAGCCCGAGGCCACCACATAGGCTTCCACGGCGTCTAGATCGAGATCCCGCACCAGCAGCTGGACCGGCTTCCCTTCCAGGGTGGTGCCTTCCAAATCCGCCCGAGGCTGCTCATACCCGAAGCGGATCAGCCAGAACACCGTCCACGGTTCCCGGATCCGCTGCCCCCGCTCAGTGATGGCCTGCCGCGGGATCACCCGATGGGGGCGGGTCCACTCGGGGAAGGCGAAGACGATCTCCACCGCGCCGACGCGGAGGATCTCCTCGCCTTGACGCCGGAGGGCCTTCGCCAGATCTTCCGGACAAAAAGGCGAGGCGGTCCCCCACAGGGAAACCCGCCCCGCCCGGCGGGTCGCCACCGCGGATAGCTGGAGCATCGCCTCACACGGGTTGGAGGGCGGCCATCGTGCTGCGGATCAGCTGGACCGAGCGCTCGAGCATCGCCCGCTCCTCATCGGTGAGCGGGAGCTCAATGATCTGCTCCACACCGTTGCGGCCCAGCTTCACCGGGACCCCGAAGCAGATATCGTGGAGGCCATATTCGCCCTGGAGGTAAACCGAGCAGGGGACGATGAGCTTCTGGTCCTTGAGGATGGCCTCCACCATCTGAGCCACCGCCGCGCCGGGGGCGTAATACGCGCTCCCCGTCTTGAGGAGGCTGACGATCTCCCCGCCTCCCTTGCGCGTGCGATCCACGATAGCGTCGATCTTCTCCTTGGGAAGCAGCATGGAGATCGGGATGCCCGCCACCGTGGTGAACCGCACCATGGGCACCATCTCATCCCCGTGCCCGCCCAGGACCATCGCCTGGATGTTCTCCACCGCCACATCCAGCTCCATGGCGATGAACGTCCGCATCCGCGCGGTGTCCAGGATCCCAGCCTGCCCGATCACCCGCTCCCGAGGGAGGCCGGAGAGCTTATACGCCAGGTAGGTCATCGTGTCCAAGGGGTTGGTCACCACGATGTAGATCGCGTTCGGGGAGAGAGGGACCGCCTTGTTGATGACGTCGCGGATGATGTTCGCGTTCACATTGACCAGGTCCTCGCGGCTCATCCCGGGCTTGCGGGCCACCCCAGCGGTGATCACCACGATATCCGAGTTGGCCGTTGGCTCATAATCGGTGGTCCCGATGAGGCGGGTGTTGTAGCCGACGATGGGGCCAGCCTGCATGAGGTCCAGGGCCTTGCCTTTCGGCATGCCCTCGGTCTGGGGGATATCCACCAACACGATATCGCCGAGCTCCCGCTCGGCGAGCCAGTGGGCAGTCGTGCTGCCCACGTTCCCCGCACCGACAATCGTGATCTTGGGACGCATGGGGAGCTCTCCTATCAGATTGTAAAAGCTTTCACATAAATTATAATGCGGCCGGAAGAAAGAGGGGAATGTCTTTCCGTGTGCTGGGATAGCACTAGTGCTTCTTCGATCCTTGAATATAGAGCGGAGAGGCCATCCGCACCTCCTCCCTTCGGAGAGCGCACTTGCAGCGGCGATCTTTCGATCGTGGAATCTTTAGGCGGGCCGCTTACGCAGTCCGCCTTTCACAGAAAATTTTCCTCAAAGGTTTGGTTTGCAATCCCCATCTCTAATTCTCCCCACCTCTCATCTTTGCGACGAAACAGGTTAAACTACAACCAGGCAGCGGTACAGAGCGCTACAAATAAAAGCCGGGCGCCTTTCCAGCGCCCGGCTTTCCCTTTCAGCCCCTCCTCCATCGGGATATCCTCGCCCGACGGCATCCCTCCTTGTGCCCGCGCCCATCGAGTGAAGTTCTCACCATCACCAGCACGCTCATCCATATTTTGCGTGGAAGTATCATCAAAACCGAACAAGTTGCTTCCACGGCGCCGAATCACTTGTGTTAAGGCCTACCACCAAGCGATCGCGCTGTTTGCTGCAAGCCTTAACAACATAATGGAAGGTTTATCACATCGCCCCGCTCAATAATCCTCACCATAGATCTCGGCGGGGGAGATGCGGATCGCGCGGACGATCCACCAGGCCGCCAGGAGGGCGCCGGCGCTCAGCAGCGCGGCGACCCCCACCCAAAGGAGCTCTCCTGAGCGAAGATAGGCCCCGAGCGCATTGGTGATCAGGACGTGAACCAGGCGGGCCAGGGTGCTCACCGCGAGCGCGGGGATCAAGGGAAGCGGTGAGAGCCCGATCGCCCAGGAGAGGAGATCGTCGGGAGTGAGCGGCAGCAGGAAAACGATCAGGACGGCGCTAAACCCGTAGCGTCGGAGCAGATCGTCGGCCCGCTTCAGGCGTTCCGGAGGGAGGAAGGCCACCCACAGCGGGCGGCCCAGGGAGCGGGCCAAAAGCATCGTCAGCCCGTTGCCCAAGCTCACCCCGATCCACGTGAGCAATGAGCCCCACCACGGCCCAAACCAGTATCCGCTGATCCATCCCAACAGCGCGCCGGGGAGCGGGGCGATGATCACCTGCAACGCGTTCAACAACACCAGCGCCAGCGCGCCCGCCGTTCGATTGGCGGACAGCCATGCCTCGATCCGCTCCCGCTCCGTCACCAGAGGCCAGAGATGGGGGAGCGCGAGGAGAGCGCCAGCGAACAACCCCAACAGGAGGATCGCGCGGAGGATCAGCGACGGCGGAAACCCCTTCGGTTTCCCTTCCCTCATGGCGCCTCCGCTTCAGAGGCCTTTCCGGGTCCAGGGGTGGACCGGCGATGGACAGCGTGCGGGTGCTCCTTCCCCACCACAGCCTTGGTTCCCTTAGGGGTTGGGGGTGAGGCCATCGGCTCTCACCCTCCCGTGTCCTCGAAACAGCAACGGAAGAGGGGCCCGTAATCGGGTATAAAGAAACGTCGAGGGCAGCGTGGGCCGCCCTCGACGTGTCGGGACGGGCGGATTTGAACCGCCGACCCCTGCAACCCCATTGCAGTGCGCTAACCTGGCTGCGCCACGTCCCGATCAACGCTTATTATAATGCGGGCTTCCGCCTCAGGCAAGCTACACCCCCACCCAGCCGGGGGCCCGGAGGGCGCCGATGGCTGCCAGCAGTCATCCCTCAAAAAAGCCTACGCGGATCCCTCCGGGATCGCCTCCGGGTGGAACGCAAAGGCCGCCCGCTGGTGATAAAAGGCCTCCAGGCGCCTGGTTTTGAGCTCGCCCAGATCCGCGGCGTGATGCTCCAGCTGCTGGTTCATCCGCTGGGTCGTCTCGACGAGCTTTCGAACCGTTTCCTCCGTCCGCCGCTGCGCCTCCGCCAGCTCCGCGAAGCGCCGGTCGGCCTCCGCCCGTGCCGCCGCGACTTCCTCCCGAAGCTCGGCGAAGCGCCGCTCCGTTTCCTCCCGGAAGGCCTGGAACTCCGCAGGGAAACGCAGGAGCTCCTCACCCGCCAGCAGCGCCCAAAGCTGGTGCCGCCGCTCGGGATGTCGCCGAAGCAGCTCAAGAAGATCCTGGAAATCCCTTACCGTGAAGCCCGCGTCACGTCTCCCCATGGGGCATTTTACCGGGAAGCGAATGGAAGGGCCACACCGCGCGCTCCGGCGGAAGCCGGTCCAGCTCCGTTTCCGGGAAAGGGACCTCCCCGCTGAAATAGAGCACATCGACCTCCCCATCGTAGCGATAGCGCCGCCTCACCCAACGCGGGCCAGCCCGCATGACGACATCGAACCAGACCAGGCTGTTCTGGAGATCGAATTGTTCCTCCAGGATCCAGGATGGGGAGTCGCTGGGCAGGGTCGGCTGAAGGCGACGCATCGCCCGCTCCCACAAGCGCTGACGCTGCGCCTCCGGCGCCAGCGCTGTTTCGGCATCCGTGGAAACCCGTCGCTTCCAGAACCCCATCGGTTGCCCCTCGCTTCTTCGGTGTTCATCGGGGAGCAAACCCCCATCCATACCAACTCCCACCAAAGGCCATCCCCGCGACCGAGGGGATGGGTTGTCACTCCGTGGCGCTTTCCTCAACCAATCGTTCCGTGACCCCTAAGATATGATAGCCGGCGTCCACGAAGATGATCTCGCCCGTGATCGCCGCCGCGCGGTCGCTGCACAGCCAAGCGGCCAGAGCCCCCACGTCCTCGATGGTCACATTGCGGCGCAGCGGGACGATCTCCCGGAACAAGCTGTAGAGGGAGCGGAACCCGGGGATGCCGGTAGCCGCCAGGGTGCGGATCGGCCCGGCCGAGATAGCGTTGACCCGGATGCCCCGCGGGCCCAGGTCGTACGCCAGGTAGCGAACGGAAGCCTCGAGGGCGGCTTTCGCCACCCCCATCACGTTGTAGTGGGGGACCACCTTCTCGGAGCCGTAATAGGTCATGGTGAGCAAGGCCCCGCCGTTTTTCATCAGCGGCGCCGCCTCGCGCGCCAGGGCGGTGAAGGAATAGACGCTGACATCCATCGCGATGCGGAAACCCTCCCGCGAGGTGAGGTAGTACGGGCCGCTCAGCTCCTCTCGCTTCGCGAAGGCGACGGCATGGACGAGGATGTCCAACCGGTCGTAGGCCTGTCGATATTTCTCAAACAGGGCAGCGATCTGCGCATCGTCGCTCAGATCGCACGGCTCAATGAACGTCGCCCCCACGCTCTCCGCCAGCGGGCGAACCCGTCGCTCCAGCGCGGGGCCTGCATACGAGAAGGCCAAGGTGGCGCCCTCCGCATGCATGGCCTTGGCGATGCCCCAGGCGATGGAATGGTCGTTCGCCACCCCGAAGATCAAAGCGATCTTCCCATCTAAAATCCCCATAGGCGCCTCCGTTCGATGGCGATCGAAAAAGCAGAACCAACAATAACCTTTGACGCCGATTCCCGCAAGGGATGGGCACGCCCCTTCAGCGAATCCGTAAGGATCCTCCCCTGTCCAGGGTTCGTCCTCCCATCGCCCCTGCGGCCAGCGAAGCCCCAGGAGAGCGTCGAGGGGGAGACCCCTGAGGGCGGCGGGCCCTTGTCATCCGACCATTCCGTGAGTTAAAATGAATGTGAATAGCGAAAAGCCCGCCTCGGCGGGATGCAACGGAGAGGCACCGCGTGGCATCCAATAAAGGGGACATCTGAGCGATCCACAGGAGGCCGGGATGCCGGACAGGCTTCAACGCCTGCAGGAAGCCCTTCAGGCCCACGTGCGCCCGGCGACGTTCCCGATGGCGATCCGTATGATCGCCCACGGAGAGCCGTGGCCGGAGAAGACCCGTTTCCCTAAACGAGATTTCGGACAGCAGATCGCCATCTGTCAAGGCTTCGCCATCGCCCGCCATTACGGATGGATCATCGGGATGCGAGGGGAGGATCTCTCCTGCCCTCTCGCCAAGGTGGTGTGGGGCTTCGAGCCCATGCTGGATTACTACCTCAACGGGATGACCTGCGCCGGGATGTATACAGAGACCCCGGCCGCCGGGGCGGTGAGCGAGGCCCAAGTGGATAAATGGGAATATCGACAATGGGAAGGCCTGGTCGTCGCCCCCCTCCACCGCACCTCCTTTGAACCCCATGTGATCCTCATTTATGGGAACTCCGCCCAGGTGATGCGTCTGGTGGTGGCCCGCCTATGGAAGACCGGAGGGCGGCTGACCTCCTCGTTCTCCGGACGCATCGACTGCGCCGACGCGGTGATCACGACGATGAAGACCGATGAATGCCAGGTGATCCTCCCCTGCTACGGCGACCGGGTGTTCGGCCAGGCCCAGGACGATGAGATGGCCTTCACCATCCCCGCCAGCAAGATCGAGTGGATCATCGAGGGCTTAGAGGGCACCCACAAAGGGGGCATCCGCTACCCCATCCCGAAGTTCCTTCGATACACCGGGATCTATCCGGACCACTATATGGAGATGGAACGTCAGTGGAAGGAGAAGGGAGAATGACCGCCCCCCTCCTGGGAGCTTCAGAGCGCCGAGCCGGCGAACCGCGACAGCCTTCCCACACCGATAATCGACCCGTTAGGAACCCGTGAGGAGGAAGCAAGTTCACACCCCGTGGCGCCTTCAGTGCCACGTGGCTGTCGTTGTAGGATCTAAAATCCGGGGCCAGGAGGCAGCAATGGCAATCGAGGTAAAGGAATCTCTTGCGATCACCCAGCGCCACGAGGAGCTGGGCCTCTCGGATGAAACGGTCCTCCAGATGTATTATCACCTCCTCCTCTCCCGCCGGCTGGATGAACGCTGCTGGGTCCTGCAACGCCAAGGACGGGTTCCCTTCCACATCTCCGGCATCGCCCACGAGGGGATCGGGGTAGGAGCTGCCTACGCCCTGCGCAAGGGCTTCGATATCGTGCACCCCTACTACCGGGACCTCGCTCTCTCAATCGCCCTCGGGATGAAGCCGGTGGAGTTTATGCTGGCGCTCTATGGGAAGAAAGGGGACCCCCATAGCGCCGCCCGTCAGATGCCCTCCCACTTCAGCCTCCGACGCTTGAACATCATCTCCGGCTCCAGTCCCGTCGCCACCCAGGTCCCCCAGGCGGCCGGCATCGCCCTCGCGGAGGTGCTCAAGCAGAAGCTCCGCCCCCAACTGGAGGCCGCGGGCTTCCGGGTCAGCCGGGAGATGCGGGTCGTCCTCACCAGCATGGGCGAAGGCAGCACCAGCGAGGGCGACTTCCACGAGGCCCTGAACTGGGCCGGCATCTACAAGCTCCCCTTGATCGTCCTCGTCCACAACAACCAATACGCGATCTCCGTTCCAGTCTGGAAGCAGATGGCCGTCCGAAGGGTGGCCGATCGGGCGGCCGCTTACAACGTCCACGGATCCTTCTGCGACGGGGGGAACGTCCTGGAGGTGTACCAGGTGGTGAAAGAGGCAGTGGACCGGGCCCGGGCCGGGGAGGGAGCAAGCTTGATTGAGGCGTTGACCTATCGCTGGACCCCGCACTCCTCCGATGACGACGATCGGACCTATCGGACGCGGGAGGAGGTGGAGCAGGGCAAACTTCGGGACCCGTTGCCCCGCTTCCGGGATTACCTCTACCGGCGGAATCTGCTGACCTCGCGCATGGAAGACGAGCTGGAGGAGCGGGTGCAGGCGGAGATCGATGAAGCCCAGCGGCTCGCCGAAGAGGCTCCTTATCCGGATCCGGAGGAGGCCCTCGCCCCGGTCTTCGCCACGGAAGATCGCTCCGGTTGGTGGGGCGAATAAGGCCGCCTGCCTTCTTACCCT
>NZ_JBHOQJ010000244.1:0-2873 GCF_042408365.1 Thermoflexus sp. | reverse complement strand
TGGGCCTTGCAGATCTCCCGGCCGTGACGGATGAGCAACAGATGGAAGGGCAGATAGCGCTCGGGCGAGATCAGGGCCTCCATCCAGTCATGGGCTTTCTCCGCCGACATCCCCTCGGGGATCAAACCCAACCGGGTTCCCACCCGATGCACATGGGTGTCCACTGGGAAGGCGGGCTTATCCAGGGAGAACAGCAACACGATGGCCGCGGTCTTCGGCCCCACCCCATCCAGACGCCGAAGCCACGCTTTCGCCTCCTCCACGGGCCAGTCCGCCAGGAAATCCAGGGAGAGCTCGCCGCGTTCCTCCGTGATCCGTCGGAGGATCCGCTGGATCCGAGGGGCCTTTTGAGCCGATAGGCCCGCTGGTCGGATGGCTTCCCGGACGGCTTCCACCGGGGCATCCCGAACGGCCTCCCATGTGGGGAACCGCTCCCGCAATCGTTCGAAAGCCCGCCAGCTGTTGACGTCGCTGGTGTTTTGAGAAAGGATCGTCAGGATCAGCTCGGAAAGAGGATCCAATCGCCATCGGGCGGGGATCCCATAATATTCCTCCAGCGCGCGGTCAACCCGTTGGGCCCTTCGCCGCAAGGCGCCCTGCCCTCGAGCCATATCCCCTTCACTCCCACAGGGGCTCTTCATGACAGCGTTCTAACATCGAAGGGTTTTCGGGGGCTGGGCCATCCACTTCTCACCGTTATGCCGTCTCGGTTAGAACTTTGAAAAGCCCTGCGGATGACCCCACCCTCTTTGATCCTTCCTCCTTACGACCCAAAACGACATAAGGAAGAATCAAAGCAACTGTTCAGCTCGAATGAAACCTCCCGCTCCGGGCGCTGGTTCGCCCCTTGGCGCCGATGGGAATCGGTGCCCCTCAGCGCTTCGCGCTGGCCGTCGGCCTGAGGAGGACGATTTCCATCGGCGCGCAGGAAAACCCAGGTCGGCGCAGGCCCGACAGGGTGACTTCCAATCTGCGCCTGAACAGCTTTTGGGGAGCGGCGCCATCAACCCGAAAGGTTTCGCTATTCCCCAAACCAAGCCCGCAGCCGATCCGCCTCGAACGCTCGTTTCTCCTCGAGATAGCGAGGGGAAGGATCGGTGAGCTCGATCTCCGGCGCCGGCTCGGCCAGGAACCGGCCCCGCACCAGCATCGCCTCGCCCCGACCCATCTCCAGATAGCAGAACCCTTCCCCGCCAAAGGTCGCCTCGGGTTCCCGCCCTGCGAAGGCCGCGGCGATCCGCTCAGCCACCACCTGCCCCTCCGCCTCGGCGAAGACCCCCGCCTTGGGCAAGGGCATGCCGTTCGGGAGAAGGATCTCCGTGATGTCCCCAATCGCGTAGACGCCCGGAAACCGCGTCTGCAGCGTCCGGGGATCGACCCGCACCCATGCCCCCCCATCGGTCAGGCCGCTGCGGACCACCACCTCCGGGCAGCGATGCGGGGGGACCCCCAGGAGGAGGTCAAAGGGCCGCCGCCGCTCGCCGAAGATCACGGCCCCGGCTTCCACCGCCGTCGCTTTATGGTTGGCCAGGAACTCGATCCCATGCTCGGCCAGACGACCTTCCAGCACGGAACACCCCGCCGCGCCCAAAACCGGGAGGGACATCGGCTGAGGGGTGAACACGGAGAGCCGGGCGCGGACCCCACGGGCCTCAAAGAAATCTTTTAGGAGAAAGGCCATTTCATAGGGAGCTGGAGGGCACTTGTAGGGAACGCCGAAGATGCCGATCACAACCTGCCCGCCTCGGAAAGCGCGCACCGCCTCGGCCGCCCGGGGGATCTCATTGGGGTCATACACGTTGATCGCATATTCCCGGAACCCCGGGATGGCCTCCGGATCTAACTCCGCCCCCAACGCCACGACCATAGCGTCCCCTTCCCATCGCTGGCCGTCCACCTCCACCGCCCGATTCGCCGGGTCGATCGAAGCGATCGTCCCCTGCAGAACACGGATGCCGTGGCGCTCAAGGGCTTTTAACGAACGGCGCCCTTCCTCCAAGGTGCCCCGACCGATCATGGCCCACGTCTTGCGGAGGCCCATCATAAAATACGGGCGCCGTTCGATCAGTATGATCTCGTCCTCCGCGGGAAGCCGCTGGCGAAGCGCATAGGCCGTTGCAACCCCACCGAAACCGCCGCCCAGAATCAACACCCGTCGCATTGGGACCCTCCTTTCCTACTGTGTGTATGAATTTTACCTGAGTTGCTTCGTTATCATGATCAAGGGTATGGGAAATGGGCTGCCTGCCCCCACGGCGATTTCACGAAGAACAACAACCAACCCGGGCATGCGTTCCACGGACGCCAGTCCGCTTCCCGCCTGCTTACACGGGGAATCCCCGGGTCCGCCACTGGTCCTCCACGGTCGCGGCGACCTCTGCAGCTTCGTGCTCCAGGCGGACCCCCTCATAACGCTGGGGGTTAACGAAGTAATCCATCAGATAGGCCCATAAGAAGCCGAGCGCTCCCCGCTCCCGCCACTGGCGCACGTGAACCAGCTCGTGGACTAACAAGAGAAATCCCGGCAAGCGATCGAGCGGCCAGTAAGCCGGATCGATGAAAATATGCCGTCCCAACGTCACCGCAGCGGGATCCACGCCAGGGCGTGGGTCGGGCATGATCCGGAGGATGATCCGGGAAAGCCCGGTCCCAACATGAAGGCGCGCTCGTTCCAGATCCGCCTCGGAGATCCACGGCCCTGTCAACTCCCGCAGCAGATTCTGAACGTGCTCTGGGATCTTCCCATAGTACGGAGGCATCTCGGTTCACCTTTCTAAAGGATGTCAATGCTTGGTCAAGCCGAATTTTGACTGGTTGTCTCATGGGGGTTTGGGGGCGAGCCCGGCGGCGTGGGCGCCCCGCCCCCCCCCCAA
>NZ_JBHOQJ010000263.1:0-5577 GCF_042408365.1 Thermoflexus sp. | reverse complement strand
CCCTCGGCGGGCCCCAACCCCCGAGGGATTTTTTTCTTATTCTTCCCTATAGCCCTTTGGGCCGCGGGGAGGCAAGGAGAAAAGGTGGAGGGGCCATCTGTCCCTCCGCCGCTGGAGGCGGCCTCCCCACCTCCACCCTCCCAAGAGGAGGCACGGGCCGCTTAACGCGGCCCGCACCTTATAGAAAACTTTTTGCCCTCCTCTCTCCGCATGACGAAGTCATGCGGAGAGAGGAGGGCGTGGAGCCAGTCCGCTTCGCCGGGCGGTGATCTTTTCTTTCCCATGGTCCTAATCCATGCCTGAGGACGCGGATGATCGGTCCCGTTCTGATCGTTGAAGATCAGCCTTCCGAAGCCCAGGCGCTCTATGATCTGCTGAGCTGGAGCCACAGGCCGGCGGTGGTGGCGCCGGATCTCCGAACCGCGCAGCGGCATCTACTGAAGCTTCGCCCCTCCGTGATCGTGCTGGATCTCAACCTTCCGGATGGGGATGGCCTGGCCTGGCTGAGGGAGCTGCGCGCCCGGTCGTTCGGATGGAACCTGACCATCCTGGTGGTCTCTGGGCGCACCGACCCCGATCAAATCGCTGAGGCCCTCATCGCCGGCGCGGACGATTATGTGACCAAACCTTATGCTCCGCAGGAGCTGCTGGCTCGAATCGCGGTCGCTGAGCGCCTGGCCGCGCTGCGGGCCGGGTTCCGTTGGTTGATGGCTTTCCGCCCGCCGCTTCCAGCTCATTGGCGTTATTCCTCCGCTGGGATCCTCGTTCTACATCCGTCAAGCTCCATCGATTCCGAGGATCTGCGCTCGGAGTGGGCCCGCTGGGCCCGCCACCTCCGGCAGGAGAACGGTCTTCTCCTGCCTATGCCGGATGGGAGCTTGCTCGTTCTCTTCCCGGGTGCGACGCGAGGGTTTGAAGCCCTTCGGCGTGCCGACTTCGCGACATCCATGTGGAGCGCCGTGCTCCATATCGGGCGCGTGGCGGTGGGATGGCTGGAAAGTCCAGGGATCGCAGCGGGGACGATGCTTGGCCAAGCAGTTGAGGAGACGATCCGGTTGGCATATCTGATCCCCGCTGGCTTGTGGTTGATTACCGGGCCAGCCTATGCCGCGCTCCCCATGCCTCCGCCCGTTCGACCATGGCCGCGTGCCACCGAGATCACGGGGCTCCCCGCCTGGGAGATCGAGAGGCCGGTAGCCAGGGGAGGGGATTAAGGATTCAGTGATAGCGCTCTCAAAACAGAGCGAAAGCCTCCTGCTCCAATCCGATTCGCCTTGGGAAAGAGAGCATGCTGGTTCAGGTGCGGGGAATTGTAGAGGCTATCGGGAAAGACTGGATCCGAGTGAATCTGAGCGGCTGGGTGATCCAGGCCCATGTCCCTCCAACGGTTCTGGCCATGGCCCGCATCGGGGAGCCCATCACCCTGTATACGACTCTGATAACTCGTATGGAGGGCCATGGGCTTGTCTTCACCTTGTACGGATTTGCTGATGAGGATGAACGGGAGCTCTTCGAACAGCTGCTCACCGTCAACGGCGTTGGACCCCGGGCAGCTCTTGCACTGTTGGGCCTTTCCGCTCCCACCCTACGGGCGGCCATTGCTCAGGAGCAGGTGGACATCCTCCGTCGGGTGCCTGGCATCGGTCCAAAGACCGCGCGGGCGATCATCCTTCATCTGAAAGATCGCATCGGCGCAGTTCCGGCCCCTGGGGTTTCCATCCCCCGTGCGGACGACACCGAGATCATCGCGGCCCTCACCGCGCTGGGATACAGCGTCGTTGAGGCCCAGGCCGCTCTGGCCCATGTACCGCCGGATCCCAATCTACCGCTGGAAGAGAAAATCCGCATCGCCTTAAGCTACTTCGCTCGTCCCAGCCGCTAAGTTCGGGGCGCCGAAGGGACGGTTGGTGTAGCGATGAAGTGGGGTAGGGGCATCCCCCAAACCCCAAGGAGCCAAAACCAAGTCAGCGGATGGCTTCGCGCAGCCGTGCGCTCACATAATCCATCGCCGAAACCACGGCCACAACGGCCCACACCGCCGTCCCCGCCTTGTGATAATCCGTTTGATCGATCCACAACTTCAGCTGATATCCGATCCCTCCGCCGCCCACAAACCCCACCACTGTGGAGATCCGGATGTTGATATCCCAGTGATAGATGATAAAAGCCAGGAACGGCAATGTGATCTGGGGGATCACCGCATAACGGATCACCTGTAGGGCATTCGCCCCGGTGGCGGTGAGAGCTTCCACCGGCCCCGGGTCGATGGTCTCGATAACTTCCGAGAAGAGCTTGCCCAGGTTCACCACCGTGGCCACGGTCAGGGCCAGCACCCCGGCGAAGGGCCCGAAGCCTACCCAGGTGGCGAAGACCGCCGCCACGACCAGGGGCTCGATGGAGCGGACGACGTTAAAGGCGGTGCGGACAGCGTAGTAAATGGCCACGCCGACGGGGCCCCGGGCGGTGATGTTGCGAGCGGCCAGAAACGACAGGGGCGCAGCGACCCCTGTGGCCAGGGTGGTCGCCATCAACGCCAGGAAGATCGTTTGCACCATCAGCTCCAGGGTCCGGATCAGGGCTGGGCTGATTTGCCAGCGTCCCTCCCAACGGGCCTCCGCTTGCAAACGGGCGCCGCCCTCCTGGGCGAGGAGCGGTCGGATCTCCACCTCCAGCTCGAAGCGGCCGGCCGCATCCGTCCGGGTTCGTCCGGCTAGCAATTCGCCGCCCAACGGCAGTTGCGGGCTCGGCGCGAAGATCCAGCGCACCAGTAGCTCACTGTGGGGGCGGAATCCTTCCCCTCGAATCTGGATCTTTGTCCCCGGCGCAGCACAGGGGGGCAGGAACAGCTGGGGGCCTTCTCCCACCTCGATGATCCTGGGGGTGTTCCCTGATTCGCAGGGCACCCGCACCGCCGCCTCCACCCGCTGGGTCCCGCGCTCCGGAACCAGGATCTCCGGGGTGAGGAAAGCTGTAAAGATCTCCCGGGCGCGCTGGGCCGCTTGAGGCTCCACCAGCTTCCTCGGATCGATGCCCACCACGCGCCAAGACCATGCGTAAATCCCGATGGCGAGCAAGATCCCGATGATTCGCAACCACGTTCGGTACCGATGCATTCCTGTTCGAATCCTCTCACCCGGATGATTCGTAGACCAGCGACCGAAGGCCTATGCCTATTCGGTGAATTGAGTGATATCCCCTCCCGCATGCAACGTCACACGATCCGGCGCCGTACCTGTGCGCTCACGTAATCCAGCGCCATCACCACCAAGGCGATGCCGATCACTGCGGTGGCCACTTGTCGATAGGCGCTCAGACGGATCCACTCGCTCAGCCGGAACCCGATCCCCCCGCCTCCCACAAAGCCGATGATCGTCGACATGCGAACATTGATGTCCCAGCGATACACCGCGAAAGATACGAATTCCGGCACCACCTGGGGGACGATTGCGTAACGGATAACCTGAAGGCGGTTGGCTCCTGTCGCGGTCAGCGCCTCCACGGGGCCCGGATCGATGTGCTCAACGACCTCGGAGAAGAGCTTCCCCAGCGCGGCGATGGAGTGGATCATCAAGGCCAACATCCCAGCGAAGGATCCCAGCCCCACCCACACCACGAACACGATCCCGAAGATCAAGGGCTCCACCGAGCGAGTGATGTTGAAGAACCCCCGCATCGCGTAGTAGATCACCCGGGTCAGCGGAGAGCCTCCCATCAGGTTGCGGGCGGCCAGGAAGGAGAGGGGGGCGGCGATCAACACGGCGAACGTCGTGGCCAGCAACGCGATGGCCACGGTCTCCCCCATTTTCTCTGCGACCTCCAGCAATGCCTCGCTGGGCTGTGGCCCTCCAACCGCCCGCACGATGTGGACTTCCAGAATATGGGTCTGGGATTGGCCGGGGGGCGGCTCGAACCCTAACGGAACCGCACGAGGAGCGATGAATGTGGCGTGGAGCTGGCCCGAGGGATCCGCTTGCAATGCGAGGGGACGGCCTTCCCGCAGGATCCGCTGACGCTCCCCGATAGGGTTCACCCACCACAATTCCACCGGAGCGCCGGCCGGGAATCCTTCCCCACGGAGGGCCAGCGGATCTCCCGCCTGTGCGCAGTCCACGGAAAGCCAGACCCGTGCCCCCGCCTGGATCTCCTGTGGGGAAGGGGATCCGGTGCAGGGAACTGCCACGGGGATCCGAAGCACCTGCCGCTCGGTCGGGTAGGTCAGAAGGTCCGGTTGGGTGAGGGCGATGAGATAGGGCCGCATTTTATCGAAGCGCTCGAACGGGGCGAGGAGGTTGATCTCCGTGACCTCCCAGCCCACCCCGTAAATCGCCGCGAGGGCGATCAGGGCGGCGGGCCATATGCGGGGTCGGCGGCCGTGCAACCGTCGCCAGGCATCATAGCTGGTTCCGATCCACCACAACCCCGCCGCGATCCACAACCAGAGATGGCTCCGCCACTCGGCGAGGCCGATCAGCACCAGGGAAAACCCCAACCAGACCCCGGCCAGGGTGCGTAGGCCTAGGGCGTAATAGGCCAAGCCGGGGACAATCATGTACCCACGCGAGAGGCGACGTTCACCCGCCAATGCGTTCCGCCTCCTGCCCGTAGATCTCTTTGAAGCGGCGGTCATCGATCTCGTCCGGCCGCCCGTCGAAAACCTTGATCCCGTCTTTCAATCCGATCACCCGAGTGGCATAGCGGTGAACGAGATCCAGGAAGTGGAGGCTGCAAAGCACCGTGACGCCGTCCTTGCGGTTCAGCTCCTCGATGTAGCGGAGGATCGAATGGGCGAGGACCGGATCCAGGCTGGCGACCGGCTCGTCGGCCAGCAGAAGGCGCGGCTCCTGCATCAATGCCCGGGCGATGCCGACCCGTTGTTGTTGACCGCCGGAAAGCTCATCCGCGCGCTTATCGGCCAGATCCGCTAAGCCCACCCGCTCTAGGGCGCGCATCGCTCGTTGCACTTCTGAGGGGGGGAAGTAACCCAAGAGGCTCAGCCAGGGGTTTATATATCCTAAGCGGCCGCTCAGGACATTCGTCAGAACGGTTGCCCGCTTGACCAGATTGAACTGTTGGAAGATCATTCCGATCTGACGGCGGATCTTCCGAAGTTCCCCTGGCGGGGCGGCGGTGATATCGATTCCATTCCAGATCACCCGCCCGGAGGTAGGTTCGATCAGGCGGTTGATGCAGCGCAGCAGGGTGCTCTTCCCCGCTCCGCTGAGCCCGATGATGGCCACGAACTCTCCATCCTCAACCGTGAAACTGACCTCGTGGAGCGCCCGTGTTCCATCCGGGTAGATTTTGGTCAGGCGATCCACTATCAATGGCATGAGAAACCACCCTCATATATCCGAATGGTTATCGCTTGGTTCCCCTGAATGTTAGGGATATTCGGGGGAGAGGCCAGTGGCCTTCCCCATAGGGATTCTTGGGGGCTGGGGCTGCTAACAACGGGCGCTAATGAAATTTAACGAACGAATCTGCGCATTCCACACTGAGGATACGCCGTGGGGGAAGCGGATGGTCCCCCCTTAAAAAATATTTTGAGGGCGAGCTGGGCGCCAAAGGCGCCCAGCT
>NZ_JBHOQJ010000257.1:0-3321 GCF_042408365.1 Thermoflexus sp. | reverse complement strand
CCTCCAGCGCCAGCTGGGTGTAGGGCCCGCCTCGCACCGGAAGCAGGATCCGTCGCCATCGAGCGCCAATGGGACCCCGGACCAGCAGGAGGTCGCAGGGAGCTTCCTGAAGCACCTGGGCGAGCGGAGCGCCCAGCACGGTGCCTTCGGGATCCCCATTCCATGGAAGGAGCATCAATGAAACCCGATGAGAGTGCAGGAAGTGCATTACCTCTCCCCATGGGAAGTGAGAAACCCGGATCCGCTGACGCACGCGAAGGGGAAGTTCCGGATGGGCCGCTGCGAGGGCCGTCATCTGCTGGCGAAGCGCTCGCGCAGCGGCCGCCCCATGGCTCAAGGAGACGTTGGGGGGGAGGGAAACCAGGCCCAACAGCGTGATCTCCCCGTTCTCTCGAGAGAGCAGCGCATGGGCCAGGGAAAGCAGAGATGCAGCGGCTTCCGTCTCCTCCACCGGAATCAAGATCGAATCAAACGGCATCGAATCCTCCATTGAGGAATTTCACATCCGGCTCCGGCAGTGAATGAGAGGACGCTCAGCCGCAGGGTCTGCTCCCTTCTTCGCTCGCGGGGGCTCCCTTCTCCGAGTGGAAAGAGGGCGGCATCACAATCTTAACACGGGCCTCGCGCTTCGGCCAACCCCTTCGTCCTTAGGGCCGGGCCGGCACGTCCATCCCGCTCGAGTTTGCTGCTTTTGAGGCCCTGCAGTCCTGGGGATCTTCGAGGATCAGGGGCCGTCCACCCCTTCACGATGCATCGTCAACCCAAACACCGCTCACAAGATAAGAGGCCAGACCCACTCCACACCCCTCAGATCCCATCAGGTCTCCGTTTCCTGCTTTTCTGGAGCTCATCCCTCCACCGGCTTCAGGATCGCCAGAACGGGATGCATCTCATGGGTGCCGGGATCCAAGGGGATCGACCCGAAGCGGGGGTTCTCCGAATCGAGCCACCAGCGCCCGTTCCGGCGGGTCAATCGTTTAATTAAAAAGGCCTGCTGAGCCTCGTCCTGATAGCGCTCCAGAAGGACAGCGAGGACCAGGCGTCCGAGCAGTGAGGTCCAGAAGGAAGGATCCCGCGCCTGGTGGCCGGGAACCCGCCGGGCCAGGATCAGGTCGCCCGATTCGATCCCGACCCCCGCATGCTGTCGCCCTCCACCCGGAGCACCAGCACCTCGCCGAGGCGGATGGGGACGATCGTTTCCATATCGGCTTCCACGTAGGGGCGATAGATCCGACCGCCCACCTCCAGGCTGTCGATCAAAACCTCCATCTGATCGGAAAAGCGTTGGACTGTTTGGGGGTCCAGAAACTGAAGATCGCCGGCGTGGGGATGCGCGTCGGGCAGCAGGGTATAAGAAACAGCCGTGCGGGCCGGAGCGGCCATCCGGGTGCTGGGATCGCGGCTTCAGGTGGCATGGGGGCCGGAGAAGACGCCTCAGAGGCCGGCGGAGGTTCCGGAGCCTTCTCAGCCCTCGAGGCCGCTTCGGAGTCGGAGGTGTGGTCCAGGATCTCGCGGATGAGTCGACGGGCATATTGGATTCCATCGAATAGCTCGGCGTGAGGCCTTCCCCTGAGGACGGCCGCGCGGCGGAGCTCCCCCAGGAGGCGCTCCGCCCGCCGGGCCATTTCCAGCGCCCAAGCCGGGTCGTGAGACCGAAGCCGCTGCGCCCCGAGCAGCGCGGCAAGGGTCTCTGGGAGGGTCAGCCCATGGAGGCGAAGGCTGCGACACAGATCGGCGAGCTGCCGTTGGGCTGTGGGCAGCGACAGCCATCCCTCCCACCGATCCAAAGCCATAGCGACGATCTGAGCGCCGATGTGACATCGGAACACTTCCCCAAGCCGGGCCGGATCCTCAGCGGAAGCGGAGAGCAATAAGCGGCATAATCGTCGAAGCCCGGCGTGGTGTTCAGCAAATTCCACAGAACATCGGGCCCATACTTCGTCGGACCCCTCTCCGCGCAAGTATTCCCACAGCCGTTTTAATTCTTCCGGAAGAGCCAGGCCACTTTTGCGGACCGTGGCGTCCAAAGTTTCCAGGAAGTGCTTGAGGACCATCTCCGGCGAGACCTCCTGGTAGTTCGTTGCGTATTCCATCAGGGCCTCGGATTCCGCCAGGCCGATCCACCGGGCCAGACGCGGGCCAGGTGGGCCGCCCACTGGCTGCGCCAGACCTCCACCCGTTGGCGCCGTGCCTCCTCGGGCACTTCGCTTAATGTCACCCGCAAGCGATCGATCCGGATCCCCAGCGCTCGTAAATCGTCGTCTAGAGCCCCCCGGATTTCCTCCGCCAGCCGCGCCAGAGGGGCAGCGGGAAGCCTCGTCTCCGATCCGGGTTGGGCAAAGAGAAAAAGCTGATCAAACAGAAGATTCCCAATCCGGATGGAGAGCTCCCCCCGGGCCATCTCATAAGAAAGCTCGAACCAATGGAGCATGCGATCTTCCGCCGCACGGGCCGCCCGCAGCGCATGGGTGATCGTCTGACGCATGGCCCAAGGAGGGAAGAAATAAGGGGAGCATCCTATCAGATTAAGAGGCATGGTCTGCGATCGAAAGGCGACAACGGTTCGAATCTCCACCCCCAAAGAGATCCCATCCTGAGTGCGAACCCGAAGCGGGGAGGAGTTGCCTCGAGGAAACCGTTGAGGGCGGAGATCCACGAAGGCCGCGACATACTCCGCCGCTCTCACCTGGGCTAAGCCAGGCCCTTCGATCCGCAAAAGCACGCCTTCCCGCTCGACGGCCATGGCGCTTCGTGCATCTAAGAGCCAGAGCCCCGGGCCCTCCCGTGGT
Organism: Thermoflexus sp.; assembly: GCF_042408365.1. GTDB lineage: Bacteria > Chloroflexota > Anaerolineae > Thermoflexales > Thermoflexaceae > Thermoflexus. The sequence continues at coordinate 532 of NZ_JBHOQJ010000257.1, read as the reverse complement.
TCAGCGGGATGTCGCGGCTGGCCCGCATCCACCGTTCCCAGGGCGCGCAATTCCCCGAACAGAGAGCGAAGGAACGTCCAGCGCAACCCGCTCCGCTCGGGGCCAGCGGCGGGGGCAAGAAGGGGGACGAAGAGTTGAAACAGAAAGATCCCATACAAACCCATAAAGGAGAGCCAAAGCGCAACAAAAGGGAAGGCGCCTGGGGGATCCTCAGCCATCCATGCCAGCCCAGGATGAGCGTCAAGATGAGCCCCAGCCACAGCCCGATCCGAAATTTTCTCATATCCCCCTCCAGCGGGGGAACATTCAGCGGGTTGTGCCAGAATCAGCGCCTTGCCTCAATGACGCATGGTTCCCGATCGCTGCCTGAGTTTCCGAGGCTCCACAGCCCTAACCACGCATTTTTGTTATTCTCATATATTGTAGCGTGTTCGGAAAAATCACGATCTGGGATCCTGCCATCTCCATGGCTCTTCAATGTTCTAACCATTCGTGGTTTTCTAAGGCTGGGCCGGGGGCCTTCGGCCCCCGG
>NZ_JBHOQJ010000251.1:0-5301 GCF_042408365.1 Thermoflexus sp. | reverse complement strand
CGATCTCCAAAGGCGCCCAGCCCACCCCAAGATATGTTTTATCCCCCCTCCCCACGCCCTTCGGGCCGTGGGGAGGGAGGCCGTTTGTAGTAGGGCGCTTTAGCACCTGTTTTGGGTCATCTCTCCTAGCCCCCGAAAACCCCGCTTGGACTCCAGTAGATAGTAGATCGAGCACAAGCAACCCGGGCCGATTTCTATACACGGACCCAAAGCGCTCGAAGGGCAGGCATCCAGGTTAACCCGGCCAGGGTTAAACCATAGATCAACAGACCCAAACCGCCGATAATGAACAAGTGAACCGCTTCCCCAAGATGGGCCGATAGAGGAATCGGGAGGAGCAGCCTAGGCCAGGCGAACGCCACCCCCAGTGCCATCACGATGGAGGCGATCAAAACCCGCATCGCCAGCCGGGTCAGGCCATACGAACGCATCGTCCCCATGCGACGGACCAGCAATATGCCCATCAGCAACGCATGCGCGGCCCACTGCACCGAGTTGGCTACCGCGAGGTCGGTCACCTGCAACGGGCGGAAGAGCGTGGGGGCCAGTGCAGCCACTAGATAGATGCCCACGTTGCAAATCAAACCGACCACCGCGGGAGTAAAGGTGTCTTGCCGGGCATAGAAGGCGAAGACCAACGGCTGATCGATCGCCGCAAAAATGAGGCCTGGAAGATACCCGCGTAGAATCCCGGCCACCACCGCGGTGTCCGCCGCAGTGAAGCGGCCATGCTGAAACAGGAAATCGATCACCGGATCCGCCAGCACATATAGGCCAAAGGCAGCGGGGGTGATCACCACGACCACCATCCGCAACCCGGCGGCCAGGGTGGCTCGAAAGAGCTCCGGGCCCTCCGACCCACGCCGCGCCTCCACGCTGAATCGGGACAGTCGGGGAAGGATGGCCACTGAGATGGCGGTTACCACCAGGCCCAAAGGGAACTGGACAAGCGTGGTCGCATACCGCATCCAGGCAATACTGTTCGGGCCGGTGCGGGAGGCCAAGTGATAGCTCAGCAGGATAGCGATCTGATTGACAGCGAGCCCGAAAACGACGGGGGAATAAAGCCGGAGAATGCGCAACAAGGCGGGATGATACCATGATAGCTGAGGCCACAGGCCATGCAGAGCAGGTAGCTGCAACAGCACTTGGAAGAAGGCTCCGGCCACCATACCCAACGCCAGGGCGGTGACCCCCAGCCGCTCCCCCAGCAAAAGCGCCGCAGCAACCATCGCGGCGTTAAAAACCGCCGCGGTGAAGGCCGGCAGGGCGAATCGCTGAAATGCCTGGAGGAGCCCGCTGATCACCCCGGCGGTCGCAATCCACCAGACCGCCATGATCGTCCAACGCAACAGTCTGGCCGTGAGATCCAACAGCTGGGGATCCAGGCCCCCAGCCAGCAGCCAAGCCACCGGCCGTGCGGCAAGCCCGATGAACAGGACGGCAGCCCCCATGGAGAGCCAGACCCAGACCAGGACAGCGCCGACAAGCCGTCGGAGCTCCGGAAGTCGGTCCGTGTATTCGCGGAAGACGGGGACCAAGGCGGAGGTGACCATCCCACCGACCAAGAGATCGTAAAGCTGGATCGGGACCACAGCCGCCGCCTCGAAGGCGCTTAACGGCCCACTGGATCCGAACAGCTCGCTTTTCACCGTCTCCCGCAGTAACCCGATGAGACGACTGGTGATATTGCCCGTGGCGATGATCAAAGCATCCCGGGCCAGATAGATCGTTTCAATCTCCCAGGGGGAGAGCCGACGGATCGATTTCCGGAGCTGGCCCCAACCGTTCATTGCTTCTCAGTCCCCGCGTCAGGATGGCAAAAGGGCTCCGAGCGCTCCAGCGCGTTCCCAGACGCTCGGATAGGGCCCGTAGGTTAGGAACTGGACCTGCCCGGTAGAACATCATCAGGCGGGTGCGCTTGCACCATGATCTTGAGTTTATATCACCCATTGGCGCTCACGTAAGTTTTGCGTTTGGAGATGGCCTTTCCCCTTGCTTCCCCTCCCCACTCCAGGGAGGAGGGCGGATGATCTGAGGGCCCTGCGGATAACCCGGCCCCATGTGGGTGCCCCCACATGGGAGCTTCTACCCCGTCCCACAGCTACACCCCACCGATGCGGGCACCCCATGCCTGGCCCGAAACTCCGGCAGCTCACAGCATTTGGTTGTTTCTTTCCAAAATAGATAAAATGGAAGGAGGATCCTCTCCCAGTGGGGGCGGTGCATGGGCCATCCGCGTCTGACACCCGATGAGTGGCTGTCTCGTTTAGAGCAGCAGCTTATTTCCGCCTTTCGGGAGCTGCGAGGGCTATATGAACAGGAGCGGGCCAGACGAGAGGAGCTGGAGCAGGCCTATCGACGGTTGAGGGATCTCGACGAGCTAAAGACTTCCTTCATCGCGCGGGCCGGTGCGGAGCTCCGACAACCGCTGGGGCTGGTGATCGGCTTTCTGGAGGCCGCCCTAGGCTACTTAAAAGCCCAGAACAATGCAGAGCCGGTGAACATGCTGGATGCGGCTTTGCGGGGAGCGTATCGATTGCTGGATTACATCGCCCCTCTGGCCGCCTTCGCAGAGCTCCACCGGCAGCCTGTCACCTTTGTGGAGCCGATCCCTTTGAATCAGCTGATCCAGGACATCATTCGGACCTATGAACCCGAGATGTCTGAAAAGGAGATCGAGCTCCATGTTCATTTATCCCCCGAAGCCGCGGAGACATTTGTGGATGGGCCTTATGGTTCTTACATTCTGCGCACCTTGCTGGATTTACTTTTCGCTATCCATCCAGAGGGGAGAAGGATTGAGCTCCGGGGTCAGGTGAAGGAGTCGGTATTGCTGGTTGAGATTGTGAACCCTCAAGCCCGTCTGTCTCAGGAGGTCCTGGCCTGGCTGAACGAGGGGGCGGCGGGGGGCCTCTATCCTCAACAGGTCGGGGCTCGCATCGATCCTGCCATGGTCGGTCTGGTCATCGCGAAGCGAGCCGCCCAGGCGCTGGGCGGGGATCTCTTCATTCGCAGCGATGAGGAGCATGGGACAGTGCTCAGTGTGCTCCTCCCGGCACGCCCCATGGACATTGAGGATCAGATCTCCTTGCTGAGCCAGGCGCTGGAGCGTCTGCCCCCGAAAGAGTGAGGGGTCGATCTTCTCCGAATGCACGGAACTGTTACATGAAGCTCGAGGGGCGGGGGTCTCCGACACCCGCCCCGTCTTTCAATCTCAAAGCCCCACTGGAAGCTCTCGGGGACCCAGAGAGGCCGCCTCGGTTTCCGGGCGCAGGGCGGGGAGAACCATCAACGGTCCCAAGCCACGCTCCAAGGTGATTTGAGCAGACTCGGCCGGCTGCAGATAATCCTTCAGCACTTCGACGATCACCTCCGGATCCGCCTCCCCACATGTGAACACATCCACCGCCACGTAGGCATACTCCGGCCAAGCGTGAAGGGAGATATGGGATTCCGCAAGCAGCACCAGAGCGGAGAAACCATCTGGGACGAAGCGGTGGATCTTCATATTCAGCAGTGTGGCGCCTGCCTTGCGCACTGCGTGCTCCAGGACCTGCTTGAGGTTCCGCAAGGGCTCCCGGTTCTGGCACTTCCAGAACTCGGCGATGATGTGTCGGCCCAAAGTCACCTGCGTCGGGAACAAGGTGGGGGCAGGCGTCATCACTGAAGCCATCAACGCAGTATCCACATCCGGACTGCGCCACACTTTGTCGAGGGCATCCTCATCTTCATAAAGCTCCCGCCCCCCTTCAATTACATAATCCTCTGGGGGCTGGAATTCGGGCAGCGTCTCCACCCGGAAAAACGTCGAACGATACCATGGGGTCAGCGAAGGACGGGCGAAAGGTGGGAGATCCGGGATGGGCTGCTCCTCCGGCTCCTCCCAGTTGGCGTAGAGGCTGAAGTCCGGCAAGATGTGGGTGAAGGCGATGGCGTGCCGGTTCAGGAGCTCCCGTTCCCAGACATGCCACTTGCCGATATTCGACTCGATGCGAGTGATGCCGAAATAGCCAGCGTGGCCCTCCCCCTTCTTCAGGCACATGAATCCCTTTTCCAGAAACAGAAGGAGCCCGTGCTCGGTTTCCGTCGGATCCGTCAGGAAGGTATCGAACCGGCCCAACAGCTCGGGGGGAAGGCGCTCTGTCAAACTGCGACAGTAAACCGTGATGTTCAAGCCGGCGCGGCGGGCGGCCTGTTCGATGAAAGCGCACAGACGCTGATCGATCTCGATCACCACGACCGAGCGGGGTAACCCGGTCAAGGCCAACGCGAGGCTGGCCAGGTCATCATCCCCTAGCACCACGATATCCTTACCTTCCACATCCCCTTGGGCGACCATGAGGGCAACCCGGCGCATCACCGAATCGATGGTCTGATACCCCTGGTCATAAGCCGCCAGGGGCTCCGGGCGACCCCTCGCCAGCTCTTCATAGCGCCGGGTCACCTCTTGGAAGAGGCCCAGGTGAACCCCGGTCCCCTGGCAATCCAAACAGCGAACGTCGGGCGCGACCTGGACCCCCAGGTCGCGGGCCAGGGCCTGGCCCTGCTCTGTCAGCCGCAGACGCTGGCCATCGAAAACGAGGGCACCGGCATGGAGCAGCTGCTGAATGCCTTCCACCACCCGTGGAAAGGGGAGCCCCGCGGTGCCGGCGGCCTGCCAAGGGTCCCCTTCCCGTAGGATGGCGCGCAGAAGCCGGGCCAGCTCCGAGCGCCCCAGGGTCAGGATCTCCCCCGCCATCGTTCACCTCCTTTCTCCGGAATGTTGATCGGCGCCTTCCGGCACCTGATGGGAAACGGCTCCGCACGCACCGTCCCCTACAAAGCAAATAGGCAGCGCGGGTTCCGCACCCGGCATCATCGGAGGCGCCCGACGTATGCCAAAAGCCGGAACGGCTGCCTATTTGGTTAAGAACAACACCCTTGAGGGCTGCCCTAGGAAGCAAACAGAGCCCTCAACATGAATCCCTTCCTCCCTGGAGAGAAACGAACGTTAAAAACACCCCGCCGCGAACAACGGCACTTTAGCGCCCAACGAACCACAGGGAGGAGGGATCAAGCTAGCCTACAAGGTTCCTAAGAAACCCTTAAACCGAATTGGGCATAAACCCTTGTGGCGGAGAACAACTGGGCCGCGAAGAAGGATTATACCAGGAGTTTTCCCATTTCACAACTATGAAGTTACGCAGGGCGTGTCCCAGATTTATAGGGGGTAGCGCCCTATGTCAAAAATTCAACGGGGCTACGCGGTGAGGGGAATTGCTCCACCTCTCTTTCCCCTCTCCCCGTGCGGCAAAGCCG
>NZ_JBHOQJ010000242.1:0-24025 GCF_042408365.1 Thermoflexus sp. | reverse complement strand
GCGGCGCTCGAGGACCTGGTCGATCCGGACCACCTCCGGGCGCTCGAGCAGCCCGTACTGGAGCAGCCAGGAGTCCGAGTAGATCTTGGAGAGGTAGTTGCGCCCGGTGTCCGGCAGGATCACCACGATCGTACGGTCCTCGTCCAGTTCGGCGGCGACCCGGAGGGCCGCCACGACGGCCGTGCCCGAGCTGCCCCCGACGAGGATCCCCTCCTCGCGGGTGATCCGGCGCGCCATGTGGAACGCCTCCCAGGGCAAGCAGGCTGTCCGGCTCCTTATCGGTGGGCGGAGCGGACCTTATCCAGCAGCAAGTCGACCCTCAGCTCAACACCACCAGGATCTGGTTCTGCTCCACGCTCTGACCGGGCCTCACCCGAATGGCTTTCACGGTGCCATCGCGAGGCGCCCGGATCTCGTTTTGCATCTTCATAGACTCCAGAAGGACCAGTTTTTCCCCTTTGCGAACGGGCTGGCCTTCCTGGACGGGAACGGCCACGATGAGGCCGGGCATGGGCGCTTTGACGACGACTTCCCCGACCGAACCGTGGCGCTCGCCGGAGGCCTCCCGGATCCGCCGCTCCCGTTCATCCTCCACCCGCACGGCGAAAAGGTAGCCACGGACAAAGACCCAGTATTCCCCTTCCCGCTCCTCCACCAGGGCTTCGTAAGAGGCGTTGTCCAGGAGCAGGGAGTAAACGTGTTGCTGATCGATCAAGCGGAAATCCACCGCTCGCTCGACGCCTTCACACAGGACGCGATCTTCCCGGTTGACCTCGATCGTGAACGTCTTGTCGTTGATGGTCGCGATATATTTCATGGCTCATCCGCCCCTCTGGAGTTGCTCCCAGCGTCCCATCCATTTCCAGGTGTTGATCTCCCGTCCGGCCCGTCGGGCCACATGGGTCGCTGCCTGGCCTCGGCGGTGCGCCACCAGGGTCGCGATGATGGCCGCTACCTCCTCCAGCTCTGGCGGCGTCTCCTCATCCATGGAGAATCGCTCCTCCACGAACTTGGTGTCGAAGTGGCCGGCCAGGAAGCGGGTGCTGTTCAGGATCGCCTGATGGAAGGGGATGATCGTCTTGATGCCGATGATCCGGAACTCCTCCAAAGCCCGCCGCATGCGCAGGATGGCCTCGCCCCGCGTCTCGCCCCAGGTGATCACTTTGGCGATGAGGGAGTCGTAGTAAGGCGTGATCTCACACCCCTCGTAGACCCCGCTATCCACCCGCACCCCCGGGCCGGTGGGCTCGGCCAGGGTGATGATGCGGCCAGTGGAGGGCATGAAGTTGTTAAAGGGATCCTCCGCCGTGATCCGGCACTCAATGGCCCAGCCGGTCTGGCGGATCTCCTCCTGGCGGTAGCGCAGCTTGCGCCCCCGGGCGATGCGGATCTGCTCTTTCACGATATCCACCCCGGTGACCATCTCCGTCACCGGGTGCTCCACCTGCAGACGGGTGTTCATCTCGATGAAGTAAAAATTGCGTTCCTTGTCCACCAGGAACTCCACCGTCCCGGCGTTGACGTAGCCGATGGCTTGGGCGATCCGCACGGCCACCTCGCCCATGCGCTGACGCATCTCCTCGTCGACGATCGGCGAGGGGGATTCCTCGATCAGCTTCTGGTGGCGCCGCTGGATGGAGCACTCGCGCTCCCCCAAGTGGATGACGTTCCCGTGTTGGTCCGCCAGGATCTGCACCTCCACATGGCGGGCACCCTCCACCAGCTTCTCCAGGTAGACGTCGTCGTCCCCGAAGGCGGCCATGGCCTCCCGTCGGGCTGCCGCCAGGGCGTCCGGCATCTCCTCCAGGGAGCGAACGATGCGCATCCCCTTACCGCCGCCGCCGGCCGAGGCCTTGATGAGGATGGGGAAGCCGATTCGCCGGGCGGCCTCCATGAGGTCCTCGTCGGAGAGCCCGCCATCCGTGCCGGGAACGATGGGGATGCCCAGGGCTTTAGCCATCTTGCGGGCGGTGGCCTTGTCGCCCATGGCCCCGATGGCCCGCGGCGGAGGTCCGATGAAGGTGATGCCGGCCTCCTCGCACGCTTCGGCGAAGTCCGGACGTTCCGCCAGGAACCCGTAGCCCGGGTGGATCGCATCCGCGCCCGCCCGCCGGGCCACGTCGATGATCTTATCGATTCGCAGGTAGCTCTCGCGGGCCGGTGCAGGGCCGATGCAGTACGCTTCATCGGCGTAGCGCACGTGGAGCGCGTTGCGATCCACCTCCGAGAACACCGCCACGGTGCGGATCCCTAGCTCGCGGCAGGCCCGGATAATCCGCACCGCGATCTCCCCGCGGTTGGCGATCAGGACTTTTCGAAACATGATCAGCTCCCTATGGGTGAACCGGAGGGATCAAAGAGGGATGTTCCCATGCTTCTTGGGCGGGTTCTGATCCCGCTTGTTCTGGAGCATCTCCAGGGCATTGATCAGGCGGGGTCGGGTCTCCTTCGGTTCGATCACGTCGTCCACGAAGCCATAGGAGGCGGCGACGTAGGGGTTGGCGAACTTCGCGCGGTATTCCGCCACCAGTTCCGCCCGCCGGGCCTCGGGGTCCGGCGCCTCGGCCAGCTCGCGCCGGAAGATGATGTTGACCGCGCCCTCCGGCCCCATCACCGCCAGCTCCGCCGTGGGCCAGGCCAGGACGAGATCCGCCCGGAGATGTCGGGAGTTCATCACGCAGTAGGCGCCGCCGTAAGCTTTGCGGGTGATCACCGTGATCTTGGGGACAGTGGCCTCGGCGTAAGCGTAGAGGAGCTTGGCCCCCGCTTTGATGATGCCCCCGTGCTCTTGGGCCACCCCCGGCATGAAGCCCGGCACGTCCTCAAAAGTGATGATGGGGATGTTGAAGGCATCGCAGAAGCGAACGAACCGCGCCGCCTTCTCGCTGGCCTTGATGTCCAGCACCCCGGCCAACACGGCGGGCTGGTTGGCCACAATTCCGACGCTGTGCCCGCCCAGGCGGGCGAAGCCGATGACGATGTTGGGGGCGTAATCCGGCTGCACTTCGAAGAAGTCCCCGTTGTCCACAATCAGGCGGATCGCCTCTTTCATGTCGTAGGGGCGAGTGGGGTCGTCGGGGACGATCGTGTTGAGGCGTTCCTCCGTGCGCAGGGGATCATCGCCGTTGGGCACGTAAGGGGGATCCTCCATGTTGTTTGAGGGGAGATAGGAAAGGAGCTTGCGGATCATATAGAAGAGGTCCGCCTCGGTATCGGCGGCGAAGTGGGCCACGCCGCTGATGGTCGTGTGGACGTCGGCCCCGCCCAGCTGCTCGAAGGTGACCTCTTCGTGGGTGACTGCCTTCACGACGTCGGGGCCGGTGATGAACATATAGCTGGTCCCCCGGACCATGAAGATGAAGTCCGTGAGGGCCGGGGAGTAAACGGCGCCGCCGGCGCACGGGCCCAGGATGGCGCTGATCTGGGGTACCACCCCGGAGAGCATCACATTACGTAGGAAGATGTCCGCGTAGCCTCCCAGGGAGAGGACGCCCTCCTGGATCCGGGCGCCGCCAGAGTCGTTGAGGCCAATGATGGGCGCCCCGTTTTTCATCGCCATGTCCATGATCTTCACGATTTTGCGGGCGTGGCCCTCCCCCAGGCTCCCCCCCAGCACGGTGAAATCCTGAGCGTAGACGTAGACCAGGCGCCCATCGATGGTTCCCCACCCGGTCACCACACCGTCCCCCAGATAACGGCGCTCCGCCAGCCCGAAGTCAGCCACCCGGGTGGTGACAAAGGGATCGATCTCACGGAAGGAGCCCTTGTCCAGCAGGAGCTCCAGGCGCTCCCGGGCCGTGAGCTTGCCTTTCGCGTGCTGCTGGGCGATCCGCTCCGGCCCGCCGCCGAGCTGCGCTTCCGCCCGCAAACGCCGCAATTGCTCCAGACGATCCTCGATAATCTCGATCCGCATGAGTCCGCTCCAGGCATGGAATAAGAGCCGCCTAATGATAAGGACACGATTTCATTATAATCGGGAGATAGGATTCTCAAAAAGATCCCCCGCGCTTCGTCCAGGGCATTCCCCGGGGCGAGACGGGTCTTTTTAGGAAAGATGCTGAAGGTACCCTGAGCATGGGATGGATCCGGACTGGCCAGCGCGCGCATGGAGTTGCTGGGGCCGCACAGATCGGGACGGGGGCATGGCTCCTGATACCCTTGCCCCTCTGAAAGGGCGCTCAACCGCCCGCTGTCATTCCCCAAATCTCTCAACGCGCGGGGTGAGCTTTCCACAGGGCATTTCGGTGGGGTGTGGTCGTGGGATGGTGTAGGGGTCGGGTTGTCCGCATTCGCCAGTCCATCGGATCATCCGTACCCTTCAGGGAGACTACCCAGGAATTCTTTACCCATGGAGGTCACCCATGATCCGATCCCGCCGCTTCCGCCTGGATGGCCTGCATGCCCCGGTGGAGATCCGGTTCGACGAATGGGGGGTTCCCCACATCGAGGCGCGCACGCTGGCCGATCTGTTCTTCGCCCAAGGGTTTGTCCACGGGCGCGACCGAGGTTGGCAGATGCGGTTCAATCGCTTGGTCGCCCTGGGCCGCCTGAGCGAGGTCTTCGGCCCGATGGGTCTGGAGATGGACCGCTTCGCCCGTGGGGTGGGATGGGCCGAACACGCCCGCTCCGGTTTGGAGCGGGTTCCCCCGGATCTGCGAAAGCTCCTCGAGGCCTATGCAGCGGGGGTGACCGCGGCCTTCCGCTGCGGCCCGACGGGGCCGGAGGACCGCCTGGTTCCGTTGCCGGATTTCCCCTGGACCGTCGAGCACAGCGCCGCTTGGGGGCTGGTGGTCGCCTGGGCGCTGTCGTGGAACTGGGACAGCGAGCTGTGCCGGGTGGCGATGGCTCAGGCGCTGGGGGAACGGGCGGCCGATCTCGAGCCGGAGGCGATCTTCGGCGAGACGGCGCTCTTCCCCGAAACCGTAGGGATCGAGCCGATGGCCGAGCGGTTGCTGCAGATGTATACGATGCTGGCGCGCTGGCTCGGCCCGCGCGAGGGGATCGGCAGCAACAATTGGGTGGTGGCCGGCCCCCGCACGGCCACCGGCCAACCGATTCTGGCCAACGATCCTCATCTGCCCCTTTCCCTTCCAAATATTTGGTATGAGCAGCAGTTGGTGTGCGAGCCGGAGGGGTTCGCGGTGGCCGGCGTGACGACGCCGGGCCTCCCCGGCGTGGTCCTGGGGCACAACGAGTGGATCGCCTGGGGGGCCACGGCCGTGATCGCGGACACCCAGGACTGGTTCATCGAGCGTTTCGACCCGGAAAATCCCCTCCGTTACGAGACGCCGGAGGGATGGGCCTGGGCGGAGGTCCGGGAAATCGAGATCCGGGTGCGGGGGAGGCGGGCGCCGGAACGGTTTTGGATGCGGATCACCCGCCACGGCCCTGTGCTGACGGATCTGTTGCCGGAGTATGAGCCCGAAGGGATCGATTGGCCTCGGGTGGGCCTGGCATTGGCGTGGGCGGGCGCCCAGGCGGAGACGTGGTTCGAGGCCTTGCTGCAATTGGACCGAGCCCGTGACTGGGAGACCTTTCGGGAGGCGCTGCGTCGCTGGCCGGCGCCGGTTCTCAACTTCGTCTACGCTGACCGCGCAGGCCATATCGGTTATCAGATGGCCGGGCGGATCCCCATCCGACGCCGAGGCCACGGCCTCCTCCCGGCGCCCGGTTGGAGCGGGGAGTTCGATTGGATCGGGGAGATCCCCTTTGAGGAACTCCCCTCGGTCTTTGATCCGCCCCAGGGGATCCTCGTGACGGCCAACCATCGCATCGTCGGCCCAGGCTATCCGTATTTCATCAGCGCGGAGTGGATGCCGGATCATCGGGCGCGGCGGATCCAGGAGCGCCTGGCCGCGATGCCGAACCTCACCGCCGCCGATTGCCTGACGATCCAGACGGACGTGGTCTCCTTGGCGGCTTTAGAGTGGAAGCCGTGGCTGGTTCGGATCGAACCGAAGGATGCCGACGAGGCGTGGCTGTTGGCTCAGGTCAAGGCATGGGATGGCCAGATGGATCCGAAGGGGGTGGCGCCGACGGTGGTGGCGGCGGTGGAATGGGTGCTGTTGCGGCAGCTGCTGGGCCCTCGGCTTGGGTCTGCCTGGCGGCGATATCTGGGGGAATCCCTGAACGCCTTCCTTCCGGGACATTCGTTTTACCGGACCGCCCCCCATGCCCTTCGGGAGATCCTGCGGCGCGGGGATCCCTTCTGGCTGGGAGAGCGCACGGCCCTCGATTGGGTGGCTGGGGCCTTCCGGGAAGCCGTCCGCGATCTGCGGCATCGGTTGGGGAAGGACCCGACCCGGTGGGTGTGGGGACGAGTGCACCGGGTGACGCTGCGGCATGCGCTGGGCCAGGTGCCGGGGCTGGCGCCGTTCTTCAACCGGGGCCCCTTCCCTCTGGGCGGCGATGGCGACACGCCGTTGCAAGCGGGTTTCCAGGGGAGCCAGTTCGGCGGGGCGCTGGGGGCACTCCCCTCGTGGCGGTTCGTGGCCGATTTGAGCGACTGGGATCGCTGCCTGGCAGTGCTGGCCGGCGGCCAGGGCGGCTCCCCGATCTCCCGGCACTACTGCGACCAATTTTCCCTGTGGCTGGAAGGGCGCGCCCGGCCCATGTACTGGCGCCGGGAAACCGTGCGCGCCCACACCCAGCGGATGTGGCAGCTGGAACCGTTTGTCGGGGCGGGCCTTGCACCTGCCCCGTGATCAGGGCGCCTATGGGAGGGCGCCCACAAGGGGCGCCCCTACAAGAGGGGATACGAACATCGTTTGTAGGGGCAGGCCTTGTGCCCGCCTCGTGATCAGGGCACCCACAAAGGGTGCCCCTACCGGTGATAGAATGGGATCAATGGGAAGAGGGGTCGGTGGAGGTCATCTCCCTCCCCGAATGCGCTGAACGCCTGATGATCCGCGCTTGGATCGCTATCCCAGATTGGGGTGAACGGGGGCGATGTCTGGACCTCACGAGCGCTCCTCCTCGACGCTGTCTATGGTGGTGTTGGATGGGAGCTATGGCGAGGGGGGTGGGCAGATCCTGCGCTCGGCCTTGGCCCTCTCCGCGCTCACCGGTCGGCCGGTGCGGGTGGAGAACATCCGGGCCCGCCGCCCGAACCCTGGCCTTCAGGCGCAGCACCTAAGCGCTGTGAAGGCCGCGGCGATGCTCTGCCATGCCCAGGTCCAGGGCGCCACCCTGGGCTCGACGACGCTGACCTTCATTCCCCAGTCGCCGCCCTTCCCCAGCGTGTACACGATCGATGTGGGAACGGCCCGCGCCGGGGGAAGCGCCGGCTCAGTGACCCTTATTCTGCAAGCGATCCTTTTGCCGCTCGCTTATGCCTCTGGGACATCGCGGGTGATCTTACGGGGCGGCACCCACGTGCCCTGGAGTCCGCCATTCCACTATGTGCGGGATGTGCTGTTGCCCTGCCTGAGCCGGATGGGATTACAGGTGGAGATCCATCTGGAGCGCTGGGGCTGGTATCCTGTAGGGGGTGGGGAGATCCAGGTGTGCGTCTACGGGCCGGTGGAGGGGGATGGGTTATATCGGTTGAAACCGGTTCTGCTGGATCAGCGGGGGCCGCTCCGCCGGTTGTGGGGGTGGGCGGCGGTCTCCAACCTGCCGCTGGAGATCGCGAAGCGGATGGCCGGACGGGCGAACCGGCTGCTACGGGAGGCCGGCCTTCCGGATGAGGTGGAGGCGATCCAGACGGAGAGCCCAGGGCCGGGAGCGGGGATCTTCCTAATCGCGGAATACGTCCATGTCCGGGCGGGGGCCTCCGCTTACGGCAAGAAGGGGGTTCCGGCCGAGCGCGTGGCGGAGGAAGCGGTATCGGAGCTGCTGGCCTTCCATCGTTCCGGTGCAGCGGTGGATCCCCATCTGGCCGATCAGTTGATCCTTCCCATGGCCCTTTCGCCTGGCGCCTCCCGGTTCACCACCTCCCGGATCACCGGTCACCTGCTGACCAGTGTGTGGGTGGCATGTCACTTCGTGGGGGACCGCTTCGAGGTCATCGGAGAGGAGGGCGGACCGGGCGAGGTGCGTGTCCATCCTGTGGAGGAAGGAGATCGATGATCGAGATCGTCTTCTTAGGGACCTCGGCCTCCGCGCCGTCGATCCGACGGGGCCTCCCCGCGCACGTGGTGATGTTTGAGGACCGGCGGTTCCTGGTGGATTGTGGGGAGGGCACCCAGCGGCAGCTGCTCCGAAGCGGGCTGGGGTTCCGGCGCTTGGAGACCATCCTGCTCACCCATGCCCACCTGGATCACATCCTGGGATTGGCGGGGTTCCTCTCGACGGTGATGCGCTGGGAGATCCTCCCCCGGGTAGCGATCTATGGCCGTCGGGGGGCCATCGAGCGGGTCAAAGATCTGATCTATCGGGTGGTCCTGCGAGGGGTGCGGCCTACGATTGAAATCTCCTTCCACATCATCGAGCCCGGGGTGCTGTTTGAGGATGAGAAATTCGTCGTCCACGCCTTTCCGGTGACCCATCGCGGGGGGGATAGCCTGGGGTATCTGTTCCGAGAGAAGCCGCGGCGCCCCTTCCTGGTGGAAAAGGCGGAGGCCCTGGGGATCCCGCCGGGCCCGGAGCGGCGCCGCCTGGTGCAAGGATATCCGGTGACCCTGCCCGATGGCCGGGTGGTGACGCCGGAGGAGGTGTTAGGGCCACCGGTGGAAGGGGCCTCCCTGGCCCTGGTGGGGGACACGGGGCGGGTGGACGATCTGGTGGAAGCGGTGCAAGGGGTGGGCGCGCTGGTCATCGAGGCGACCTATTTGGAGGCGGATCGCGAGCTGGCTCGTCGTCACGATCACATCACGGCGGCGGAGGCCGGGTGGTTGGCCCGGGTGGCGGGGGTGCGGCATCTGATCCTGACCCACCTCTCGCGGCGATATCGGGAGCGACAGATTCGGGAGGAGGCGCAGACCTTCTTCCCCCACGTCTGGGTGGCACGGGATTTCGATCGCTACCGGATCCTGAAGGACGGCCATCTGGAGGTGGAGCGGGCGGAGGCTCACGAAATCGAGGAGGAGCGGGATGTCTTTGCGGAAAGCGAGCGTGCTGGAGCTGGCCACCGCGGCCTATGAGCTGGAGGCCCGGGTGTTACGGGGCCTCCTTCACCGGGATGCGGAAGGCCATTGGCGGGTCGGGGAAACGCCGTTGGAGGAATGGCTCTCCGCGTATGAGGGCCATGAGGCGGTCCTCATCCTGGCCTCTCTTTCGGAGGAAACGCCGTTGGCCCCTCGGGTCTGCCGCACATGCGGCCGGGAATATGTGGGCTGGGATTGCCCCCATTGCCGCGAGGCGCGCAGCCGCCTGCGGGGGCGGTAGAGCGTGGGGGTTTCTTAATCGAAAACCCGAGCAATCCTCCAAGAGACGGCAATGGGAACTCCGGGAGCTGTGGATGTGCATCATCCTTGAGGCAATGGGGGTTGGGAATGGTGAAGGTGATCACCCTTTACCGGACCCCGACAGACGCTGCGGCCTTCGAGCGGTGGTATGTGCAGCATCTGGCCCGCATCGAGCGCATCCCCCACCTTCGCCGGCTCGAGGTCTCCCGGATCTGGGGGACGCCCATCGGCGCCTCACCGTTCCACCTGATGGTGGAGATGTACTTCGATGACCGATCCGCGATGGAGGCCGCGCTGCGCTCGCCCGAGGCCGCGGAGGCCTCGGCGGATCTGGCGCGCTTCATGGCGGGTCAGGTGCTCGTGATGTTCGCGGACGCCTTTGAAGAGGAGCAGGCAGGGGGATAAAACGAAAAGGGGCGGTTTTGCAGCCGCCCCTTTTCTTCTGCCTGGTGGATCATATGGGAGGGCTGGACATCCTTATCGGCTGGCGGGATCATCTCCGCCGGTTTCTGTGCTCTGGGGAGGCGCAGGCTCCAGCGGGCCGGGTTTCCCTCGCGGCCGCCATCGGGTCCATCCCCATCGGACCAGGGCCGCAGGCCCGCCCAGCGCGAGGAACCCCCACAGGCTCAGGATGAGCGCCCCGACCCCCTGGGCGGTGAGCTGGCCGGGATCGGCCGGCGGGCCCCATCCAGGCACCCCGACCACGCCGATCCCCGGGATCCCCATAAAGGCCTCTCGCCCCACGTCATTCCATCCTACCCCGGCCCGGCCATCGGCCAGGACGCCGGCTCCCAGCAATCCCAAAACCCCGACGATCCCGTACAGCAGGGCGAGGCTTTGGGGGGTCACGCCCCATCGGCGGAGGCCGTAAACGATCAGTGGGGTCCCGAGACCGATCAGAACCCCCCATCCCCAGCTCAGCCACGGGCCGGTGAAGGGCGCCGCGCTCATCCCCGCAATCCACCCGACCGCCATAGCGCGTAGGACCATCAGTGGATCCAGCTCGCGGGCGACCCCGCCGGTGTAAAGCGCCGCGCCGAGGCCCGCCCCGAGGACCCCCAGCCACGCGTTCCGAGCTAGCCCCATCGGCTCCAAGGCCGGCCGGGATGCCGCGAGGGGATCGCTCGTGAGCCAGGCGATCCATCCGACCCCGAAGAGCAGGCTTCCCCACGCCCCTAAGAGCGGGAGATGCACCGGTGGGAGGATCCGCTCAGGGCTGGGCTGGCGTCGGGACCAAGGGAGCAGGAGCCCGAGGAGCGCGCCGCCGGAGAGGGCGAACAGGATTCCCGCCCCTGCGGGATCCACCACGCCGTGGCCCAGGTTGAGGGTGAGGCCCAGACGGCTCAACCAGCCGTTGCCCCAGACCCAGTGCATCCCCAGGGGAAGCGCCAGCCCCCCAAGCCCTGCGCCCGCTAAGGCGGCCGCGGCCGGCGGCCACCCCTCCAGCCCGAAGCCCAGGAGGACGGCGGCGGTGAGCACGGCGGGGGCATAATGCAGCCACAGCGCAGCGATGGCCGGGGCGCGATCGATGGGGTGGAAGAAAAACCCGCTCAGCCCGATCAGGCTCCATAGGGGCTGGGGATCCGCCCCCAAGGTATACACCCGTCGCAGGGCCTGGAACTCCGGGCCCTCCACCCACAGTCCGAGGCCGCCGAACGCGAACCCAAACCCGATCAACCCCCATAGGGTCAACGCGGCGATCCCGGCCGCCAGCCCTCGCGCGAGCGCTCGACGCGCTTCCTCCTCCGACATCCCCGCCCACAACACCGCCATCAACCCGATCGGCCATAGCCATTCCAGCGCGCCCATCCTCACGCCTCCACCACAGCGTCGACCCGCAACGCCTGGAGCACCCGATCGATTGGGTTGATCAGCGTGGTGGTCTCGGAGCCCGCGAAGAGCAGGCCGACCAGGCGGCCGTTCATATCCAGGATCGCTGAACCCGAATCGCCCGGGGCGCTCATCGCTCCCGCCATCACCTGACCGTGGAACGTCGCGACCCGCCCATCGTAATCGATGTTCGCCGTCACATCCACCTGGAGGATCCGCCCGCGGGTGTATCCGGTGGTTCGCCCGAACTTCTGGACCTCCATCCCCAGGGTGGGGACGGCGACCCCTTTGGGGATGCCGATCTGGAGGATGGCAGGGGTGATGTCGTTCGGATTCAAGGGACGGGCGATGGCCGCATCGACCTCATTGAAGGCGACCTGCCTTCGGACCGCCTGGAGGCGATGGGAGGAGCCGATGAGACGCAACAGCTCGTTCAACCAGCGCACGAGGAGCTCTACCCACGGGCAGGTGGCAGGCTCATCGCCGAACCGGATGGGGATGAATTCCACCAGCTCTGCGATCTCATCCGCTACCGTCCCGCCGTCCACGGGGCCCGGTTGCCGAATTCGATCGCCCGGACGGCCACGGTTGGTGGCGGCAAGGACGTGGTTGTTGCTCAGGATGAACAGGTCCGTCCCACGGCGGACCACACAGCCGAAGGTCCCGGCGGTGACCAAGGGGTGGCCGATGGAGACACCTGGCGGGGCCGGACGGTAACGGCGGGTGGGATCTTGAAAGGCGCGAAACCGTCCGGTTTCAACCACATCTGTGGGGATCCCATCCAAGGTCGAGGGAATCAGATCCGAAGGGGCCAGTTGTGCGGCGGGGAGTTTCTGCTCCACTGAGACCACCACGCTGAGGATATCCAGCGTCTGTCCTCCCTTCACCTTGTAGCCGATCCCGACTCCCACCACATGGCGGCGGGTCAACAGGCGGGGAAGATGTGCGGTTTTCACTTGAGCCAGCGACTGCCATTCAGGTCCCATGGGGTTGCTCCTTGGAATAGTTTGTGACCATACCACCAGCACATCTTTCCCAGGCCTGGATGCGCTCCGGCGCCTCTGCACATTGGACTGAAGATGGATGGCCCATGTCCCCTTCCGACGCGGGGCCAGCCCTTCCCCATTCCCCACGAGACGAAGCGCTAGAAGCGCTCGAAGCCGGCCACATGGAGCACGATCGCGATCCCAGAGGGATCGCCCCGGGTTTGCTGTCGGGCCTCCCGCAGGAGACGGAGGGCGGTTTCCACGTGCTCATCCTCCACCCCGATCAGCAGCGTGGTATTCCCGCGGCGCAGGAAGCCCCCGGTGGACGCCAGGCGGGTCACGCGATAGCCCTGGGCCACTAACCGATCGGAAGCCAGCGTGGCGGCTTTCTCTGGCAACACGGCGAGGATCAGCTTCATCGCCCTCGTCATCCCCTATAGCGTCTCGAAGCGCTCGACATCCAGGACGAAGATGGTGGCCCCGCCGATCTCCACTTCGATCATATGGGCTTGCAGGAGCCCGGTCGCCTCCACGGCGACCGGCAGATAGCTGGTGCGGGTTCGGCAGCACCGGCGCAGGACCTCCATCACATCCGGGACCTGCTGATCCTCCACCCCGATCAGAAGGGTGGTGTTGCCCTGGCGCAGGAACCCCCCGGTGGAGGCCACGCGGGTGACCCGGTAACCCCGATCCACCAGCGCCTGGATCGTGGTCGGGGCATCTTCATCCTGGATAATGGCGAGGATCAGTTTCATCGGGTCCGCTCCCGAATCAAGAAGTTCTCCACGCGGTGGAGTCCGCGTGAGCGGACCACACCACGCAGAATCCCCTGGCAAGCTCAAAGGCCCCGCTTCCCCCCAAGCCCTCAGAAGGGAAAATCCTGAGCGAATTGAGCGAATTCATTGTAGCATGACGGATCGCGGACCTGCCTCTCCCGGAAAGGGCCCCACCCCCCTGGATCCCCCTCTGCATCACCTTGGAAGAAGCGCCATGCTCTTCAGCTTTTTTTATCCTCCCTCGTGAAGTAGAAGAGGGGAGGAAGCATCCGATGGGGAAAGGGCTGGCTGGGGGTTCTTTCGTGAGCGCCATGCCACCCAATCGGCTTCGGTGTCCAGGTCGAAGGTGAGCGCTTCATGGCGGAAGAGGCGCACCGGAAGGCCCCGGGCATCCGCTTGATCCTGAAAGGCCTTCAGGCTCCCGGAACCGAACTGGAAGGGGAGGGCTTCCGGGGGACGAAGCAGAAGCGCATTGGTGCCCTGATCTCGTCGATCGGGCACCAGCACCAGGCCTCGTTCCGGGAAAGCGGCCCGGAGCAGCGCTCGGATCGCCTCAGGGGTCAGATCGGGAAGATCGATCGGGAGCACCCCGATGGCCTCCGCGCCGTGGCGGACCGCATAGCGACGGGCGGCGGTCAAGGCCCGGTTCAGATCCTCCCACCAATCGAAATAGACCTCCATCCCCATGCTTCGCGCAAGGGCCAACACCCGGAGGTCTGCGCTGATCACCAGGGCGTGAACCTCCGACACCCGGGCCACCACCTGCAGGGTGCGTTGTGTGAGCAGCCAGGCCAGACGCATCCGCGCCCGTCGCGATAGCCGTGGGGCCAGGCGGGATTTCGCTCGCTCCAAGCGTTTAACTGGGATGAGAAACCAGATCGCCATTTGTAATGGGTGTCCTCATCGGGGTTTGGGGGCGAAGTAGGGTGCCCGGCTCGCCCCCAAATATTCTTTGATTGTTGTCTAAACTAGCCGTTCATGGGGGCGCGGGCTGGCTCTCAACGTTGGGTCGCCGGGAGGAAGATCCGGAAGGGGAAGGGGGCGAAGCGCCACACCCCCGACTGCAGTTCCCCGCTCCAGCCGCCCAGGATCCAGATTGCCCCATTCTCCGCTGCCGCGGCCATGTTCCGCCAGGTCCCGGTGATCGGCGTCTCAAAAGGAGCCCAGTGGTCCGCTCCGGGCTGATAGCGTTCATTGAACGCCAGCGGGATCCGCCACCCGCCGCCGATGGCAAAGAGATAGCCATCCATGGCAATCAGCGCCAGCCCACCCCGCCCCACATTCAACGGAGGGCACGCCTCCCAGCGATCGGCAGCGAATCGATACCGCTCGCAGGTCGCCAGCTCCCGTTGGCCGTCGTAGCCCCCGACCACATAGATCGCATCCTCCAGCGTGGCTGCGGCGGCGAAGGCCCGGGGGGTCGGCATCGGAGCGCGGGGCTCCCAGGTGCCCCGGACGGGATCCAGCATCCAAACGGCTCCCTGTAGGCGGCGGCCATCCCATCCCCCGAAGATGTAGAGGCGCTCCCCTGCGACCGCCAGCGCATAAGCCGCCACCGGCGCCGGCAACGGAGGACCTGCGAACCAGCGGTCCGCTTGAGGATCATAAACCTCCACCCAATCGACCGGCTGCCCCTGGGGATTCACTCCGCCCGGCACGTAGATTCGATCCTGGATCAGCCCGGCGCCCACCGCGGCCACCGGATGGGGCTTGGGCGTTCCCCGTTCCCAAGTTCCTTTCGTAAGATGGAAGCGTTCCACCCGATCGGTGATCCCCTCCGGGGCCTCCCCTCCGATCGCGATCAGCCAGTCCTGCCAGCGGGCCAGGGCGAAGCGCGCCCGGGGCGTGGGCATCTGGTGAACCAGCTTCCAGCGGGACAGCGCCTCCCGGCGCTCTGTCCCTTGGCCCGCTTGGTCCCCTTGGAAGATCACCTCCGGCGCTTCGCTGGGCGCGGGCGCTGGCCCCAGGGCCCATCCCAGCCCGGCGATCACTGCGATCAGGAGCACCGCTGCCTTCCAAACTGGGAAAGCCAAGGCCGGAAGCTCTACGACGGGAAGCGCTGGCTCCTTCAGCTCCACCGGGGGCTCGGCGGGCGAGAAGAGCGTTTCGTCTTCCTCTTCGGCGATAGAGGGGGGAAGTTGCATCGCCACCAGACCGAAGCGGACCGCATACATCGCGGCTTCGGTCCGAGATTGAAGGTTGGTCTTGGAGAAAATGTTTCGGAGATGGACCTTCACCGTGTTCTGGCTGATCCCCAGGCGATAGGCGATCTCTTTGTTCGCTAACCCCTGAGCGACGAGGCGAAGGATCTCCCGTTCGCGGTCCGTGAGCCCCGCCTCCTCAGGGGGAATCCAATCCGGCTGACGGTTTAGCTCCTCCATCGGACAAAACCCTCACTTTCGTCATCAGTGGGAAGGGAAGCCCACGCAGGCTGCTTCCACTTTGTTGTCTTGGGAATACGCAGTGAAGAGGGGCAGATGGCCCCACCCTCCTGGATCCCCCTTCCCAATGGCCCTTTGGGCTGTGGGGAAGGGGCGCCCGGCTCGCCCCCCACCCCCTTATTCCACCGGCGGAAGATCGGCGACCCAGAGGGTGCCATCCGCGCGGAGGAAGAACAGTCGGTGTTGCCTCTCATCGATGGCGGCGGCGACCAGGTCTTTCAGGTCCTCCCCGCGGATCTGTCGGACGAAATCGCCTCGCGGGCCGACTTGGATGAGGCGGTCGGGCTCCAGGATGTACAGCCACGGCCGGGGCGCCGAGGGATCCATCGCCAGGCCGATGGGCTGGCTCACGGGCCTCGGAAGCGCAGGGGAGGGTTGCTCCCGCAGGGGGAACCCTTCCTCCTCCTTGCCCATTGTGAACGCCCGCACCCTTCCATCCCGATATAGCACGTAAATGCTTTGATAAACCAGGAAATCCACCGCCTCCCCCAAGTCTGCCCGGGGCGACTCAAAGTAAGGCTCAGGGTTCTGAGAGTAATCCTCTCCCAGCGGGCGCAGCCGCCAAATCTGCCCCTTTTCACGATCCAGCACGTAGAGGTTCCCCCCGTAGGATCGCAGCAGGCCATCTGGGATCGGCGGGAGGCGGTTCGGAACCCGGCGCGGGCTCTGGTTGCGGCTCTCCGCCAGGCCTTGGGTGTGAAGGGCCACCAGGGCACCCACAGAACGCCCCCCTGCCGCTTCCGCCCAGGTGAGATCCAACAGCGAACCGACCGGTTGGCCTTGGAGGAGCATTCCGCTCCACAACAGCTCTCGCGCGGGCTCGTTGAGCAGGGCCCGATGGATCTCATCGTATCCGATCCAGAGCACGCATCCCCCTGGGCGGGGTGCGTCGCTCCGACAGCGACCCTCGCGGTCCAGCAGGTAGAGTTCGTTATCCCGCAAAATCAACCGTCGGAGGCGGCCGGGAGGGAGGCTGGCCAGGCGCGTGGGATGCAGCGGCTGGACGGCCTGATCCAGCCGGTCCAGCTGGCGCTGCGCTTGCTCCTGCAACGCCGCCGCCTCCGGCAGCGCGGCGTATTGCCGGGCGGCCCGCGCCAGATCCCGGGCCGCTTCCCAATGACGACGGGCCTCGCCGGGGGCCTGCGCTTGGGCTGCCGCTGTGGCTTCCTCCTGTGCTTGGGCCAGCAACCGGTGGGCGATCAAGGTGTTCCGTTGCTGGATGTAAACCCCAAGGGTGATCAGGGCGATCAGCCAGGGCAGGACCAGCGCCAAGGTGCGCACCCATCCCGGCGAAGCGGGCAATGCAACCGTGGGCCATCCCCAGCGTGGAAGGCGCGGGAGGGCCCCTCGTGGCCGTGGGAGATGGAGCCGGCCCAGTTGGGGCAACTTCCCAAAGCGCCACCGAAAGAGGGAAGGAGCCCGGACGGGGGGAGGAGACGGCATCGGCTGCGGCGCAGGCGAGAAGGGCTCCTGAAGGGGCGCTCGGACGAGCTCGCGGGCCATGATCAAGAAGGCGACCGGATGAGGGACCGCACGGGCCACCTGAACTTCGATCGCTTCGATGATCAGGGGAAGGTTCTGGATGCGGGTGAGGGCCATCAGCGCCGCCGGATCCAGGAGCGGCCCGGTTTCCGCATCGGTAACAACCAGCCGGTCCTCCGGCCGCAGCTGGATCATCCCATAATGAAGGGCGATGGCTCGCGCAGCGCCCAAGGGGGCGGGCGTCTCACCTTCCGGAGCGATCACCTGGACCCCCTCGCGGGTCACGTGGGCCGCCCAGGTCGGTCCGGCCTGGATCATGAAGATGGCTTCCTCGCGCAGCGCCAGCAAGGTGAGGCCGATCTCCCAGCGCTCCCCGGGCGCTGCATTGCGGTTTTGCTCCAGGAGCCAGCGATTCAGAGCCAGGAGGGTTTCTCGAAGGGCGGAGGTCAGGCTGCCGCGCTGACGATCGAAGGTGGTCCGCAACAGACGCGCAGCCTCCGCTAGGGGCAGCGCCTCCGGATCACCGCGCACGGTCAGGATCGCATAAAGCGGCTCCGGGCGCCCACGCCCTTGCGGGGGAAGCTCCAGCACCAGCCCATGCCTTCGCGATCCTCTGTACCAGCCCGCATATGCTGCGCGCATAAGCCTAAGGAAAACCTCTCCGGAATAAGGAAGGCGGGATGGCCGATCCTGGATGCGCCGCTCTATTGGTTGTTAGGAGGAGCCGTTGCAATCGATCGACCCGGATGGCCGCCCGGTGGCGTCGTTTTCGTTTTCACGCCCTCTGTAGCCAGGAGCTAAGGGAGAATGGATCAACCCTCGCTCGTCCCAACAAGTCTTTTAGCGCCCATTCCCTCAGCATAATCACTCTGGATTGGAACAGCGATCGCTGAATCCCCTTTCTTTTGCCCAGCGCTCGCACAGCGCCCGGAGGATCTCCCGCGCGCCTTGCACATCGCCGGTTGCCGCCCGCCGCCGGGCGTCCTGAAGCCGCTGCCAGAACCACTTTCCTTCGAGATCCTCCGGCTCCCGCATGAAATCCGCGACGATCCTTTCTCGAACGGCCTCCCGCCAATCGGGCAGCCAGGCCCCGAGGAAATAGGCGGAAGGATCATAGGTCCGTTGGTAGGCTCGAAGGGCCTCATAGAAAGCAACCGTGAACTGCAGATCAGCGATCTGATCGGGATCCGCCGGTAACCTCTGCAGACGCTCCACCCACCGTGCTTCTATCCCCTGGATACTTTGATGATAGACAGCCCGGAGAGCCCGGTCAAGGACCTCCCGATCGGTTTCCCCGGGCCGGCGCTCCATTGCCCGAAGGAAGGCCCGGAAGCGAGGCCATCCGCCCTCCCGAACCAGCTCCTCGATGAAGGCACCCGCCTCCAGGTAACCGATCTCATGAGGATGGGTATAGAAACCTTCCACCAGGCGGTCCAGGGGGATCCATTGGCCCGTGTGGAGGAGGGCGGCGGCTCGCGGCGTGAGGGGCTCCGGACGGTAATGCCCTCCGGCGACGAAGACGGCTATGCCTTCGATGATGAAGGAAGGGAGATGAACCAGGCAATCCTCCCGCTCCAGCCATACGCAGGTCATTCGATGGGTCAGTTCATGGCGCAAAATGGTCGGAAGATCCGCTGGCAGGCGGTCCGATAGCGGATAGGTGAGGATCAAGCTATCTCCAACGGTGAACCCACCCTGTCCGAGAAGGCGGGGGATCCAGACGATATGGGTGGAAAGCCGGGCCGGGATGCCCAGGCGGGCGCGCACCACTGCCTCCGCTTCATCCGCCCAGGCCATCAGCTGGGGCAAATCCCGCTCCGCGGCGGTTCCGGTCAGGTAGATGTGCGAACAGCATCGGCTTTCCGCCTGAGCCCAGCGGGCCTGGCGTTCCGCTTCGGGAAGCATCCCCTCCGGGCGCAGAAAGAGGGTCCGGGTCACCGAATCGCCGGCCTGGAGTCCTTCTTCGGGGGGGTGGGCCATTGCGATCAAGGTAAAGCTTCCAGCGGGCCTCGCCTCCCAGACCCAGGTCCACACCGTCCGGTGGGAGGCGCCCGGAGCGAGTTCCGGCAGGAGCGCTTCCGCCAGGATCTCCGATTCAAGCCCATTCCCCCGCCGGATCTCCACTCGGGCACCGTTCAGCGGGAGGGATCCGGCGTTGCGAACCTCGACCTCAAAGCTCAAGCGATCGCCCTCATAGAGCGGCCCATCCGGGTGAACGCGGAAATCCGCGATGGTCAATGTCTTCCGGAGGAAGGGGGTGGGAGGGGCAAGCGGCGACGCGAGGGAAGGGGTCGGCGTGGCGGGGAGCGGGGCAAGCGCATGCTCCCCGCGCAATCCCTGGGGTCCTGAAGAAAGAAGTGCGAGCAGCCAGAGGGCGCCGAGCAGCAGCCCAAGAAATAGATGCTTGTGGATCGAGTGCTTATCGGATCCCATGGGACGTGTTCAGCCTGAATTTGGAGATCTATGGGCGCGCTTCTTTGTCAGCGCATTGTAAGGCTCCCTTTTGCTAATCATACGACCGTTAAGCGGTTTTCCATGGGGATTCTTGGGGGCTGGGGGCCACCAGCTTCCTCCATTGCAGATCTTAAGAACTGAGATGGACAAAGCGGTACACAGCTGGTTTCCTTGTGGAGGCTTTGAGAGTGGGGCCCTTCCGTCTCCGCTCGCGGGCTCTGAACCGCGCAACTCCTATAATTTGACAAGCCCAGATGAGGCTTGTATGATAAAGTGTAATAATGACAACAAGGTGGATTCAAAATGAAAACTCGTCCGATTCGTATCCGCTGCATCTGTCCTGGGCGGGGGCGTTAACGCCACCCGCCTGGGGTAAAGGCCGGATCCCGGCCTTTCCTACTGCCTGATCGAGGACCAACCGATCGGTGGGTGGCCAACGCCCCCGCGCCTGAATAGGTGCTGAGGCCGCTGGCCTTTTCCGGCCCGCCGAGCCGTGTTGGTCCTTTTTATTTATGGAATTACGTAATCACAGAGAACATCATTCTCGCAGGCTGAAAGGAGCGGCTATGGTGAAAACCATTCCCAGGATGCGGGTGGGGGCAGCGAAGGATCTTTTCGAGCTGATCGGCAATACCCCTTTGTTGCGGTTTCGGAGGCTCGCTGCCTCTGTTGCGCCGGTGGAGATCTACGCGAAAGCGGAATGGTATAACCCTGGCGGCTCAGTGAAGGATCGGCCGGCCCGGGAGATCATCCTGACGGCGGAACGGGAGGGGCGGCTGGGGCCCGGCAAGATCATTCTGGATGCGACTTCCGGGAACATGGGGATCGCCTACGCGATGCTGGGAGCCGCCCGGGGTTATCGGGTGACCCTCTGTATCCCGGCCAACGCCAGCCCGGAGCGCCTGCGAATCCTCCGGGCTTACGGTGCGGAGCTGATCCTCACGGATCCGCTGGAAGGAACAGACGGAGCGATCCTGGAGGCCCGCCGTCGCTATGAGGCTGATCCCGACCGCTATTTCTATGCGGATCAATATAACAATCCAGCCAACTGGAAAGCCCATTATCGGACCACGGGGCCGGAGATCTGGGAGCAAACCGAGGGGCGGATCACCCATTTCGTCGCCGGCCTGGGCACCAGTGGGACGATGATGGGGGTCGGGCGCTATCTGAAAGAGCGCAATCCGGAGATCCGTCTGATCGGCGTGCAGCCGGATGAGCCGTTCCACGGCCTGGAGGGCCTCAAGCATATGGAAACGGCCATCCGGCCGGGGATCTACGATCCGGGCTTGCTGGACGAGATCCTGGCGATCTCCACGGAGGAAGCCTACGCGATGGCCCGACGGCTGGCCCGGGAGGAGGGCCTATTCGTCGGGATCTCAGCGGGCGCGGCGATGGCAGCGGCCCTCAAGGTTGCTGCCCGCTTGCGAGCAGGTGTGGTGGTCACGATCTTCCCGGATGCAGGATACAAGTATTTGAGCGAAAACTTCTGGTTCGAGGAGACATGATAGGGATTGCTTCCATGTTAGGGGTCCTCAAGTTGAGATGGGCAACGCGCTGTTTTAAAAATCTTCGAGGGAGATTCGCCGGATGACCTTGCGGTTGCGTCAGGATCATTACGCGCAGATTCAAGCCCATGTGGAGGCCGGCTACCCGGCTGAGGCCTGTGGGATTTTCCTCGGCCGCGAGGTGGGGGGCGTCAAAATCGTGGAGCAGGTGCGCTTGGTGGATAACCAATGGGCGGATCCTTCGGAGCAAACCCATCGCTTTCTGATCCCACCGGAGGACGTTCTGGCCGCGGAGCGGGCGGCGGCGGCCGCTGGCTTGGAGATCCTGGGATTCTTCCATTCCCATCCGGATCACCCGGCCCGGCCCTCGAATTTCGATCGCGAGCACGCCTGGCCATGGTATGCGTATTTGATCATCTCGGTTGAGAAAGGCCAGGCGACCGACTGGCGCGTGTGGGAGCTGATGGAGGATCGCTCGGCGTTTGTGGAGCGGAGGCTGGAGATCGTGCCTTAACCTGAAGTCGATGGAATTTCCATGGGGGCGGCCGCATGAGCAGCCCACCCCGGAATCCTTCAACTCTCCCCTCCCCGCAGCCCGCAGGGCTGCGGGGAGGGGGGCTTGCCCCGCACGAGGGGAGGGCCCGGGCGAGAAGTCAGGCCGCCCGTTTGTCCAAAATCCAACACAAAAACCATTCGGAGGTGAAACCGATGGCTGTTCAGGTTCTGATCCCGACCCCTCTACGTGTCTACACCAAAGGGGAGAAGGTGGTCACTGTGGAGGCGGGGACCGTGGGGGAGGCCCTGCGGGCCTTGACTGAGCGTTTCCCCGAACTCAAACGCCATCTCTTCAACGAAGAGGGCCGTTTGCGCTCCTTTGTGAACCTCTACCTGGGCGATGAGGATGTCCGCTATCTCCAGGGGGAGGAGACACCGATTTCAGATGGACAGACCTTAAGTATTGTGCCTTCGATTGCGGGAGGTGGACGATGGTCGAGCGGAAGGTCGATCACACGGCCTTGAAGTTTAATCAGGCTTCCATCATTACGCTCAACCTGCTGGGCTGGGTCTTGAACCAGCCGGCGCTGGTGGCCTTTGTGGCCCTGGTGATGCTTGTCGGGACAGCTGTGCCCGCGGCAGCCCTGTTCCAGCAGATTTATTTTCGACTCCTTAAGCCACGGGGCTGGCTGCGGCCTCGGGTGTTGATCGATAACCCGGAGCCTCATCGGTTCGCCCAGGGGCTGGGTGGGATGGTGCTGGCCCTCGGGGCGATCGCCCTCTTCCTGGGCTATGGGATCGTCGGATGGGCGCTGACCTGGGTGGTGATCGTTCTCGCCGCCTTGAATCTGTTCTTCGGGTTCTGCGCTGGCTGCTTCGTGTATTACCAGCTGAGCCGTCTGGGCGTCCCCGGCTTCACAGCCCGCCCGATTGAGCGTCGGGAGGCGGAGGGATGATCGAGCGGCTCCTCTTTGCTGTGGGGCTTTTGTTGGCGCTCTGGGCCGGATGGTGTCTCATTGCCTGCGTTCAGCGCCGGCTGGCGCGGCCGCGGGCTGCGGATCTGGAAGGTCCGTGGACGCTGTTGTATTTCTACACGCCCACCTGCGGGCCCTGCCGCCTGGTCCAGGCGCCGATCCTGGAGTCCTTGGCAGCGGAATGGAAGGAAGCGGTGAGGGTGCGGCCGGTGGACGTCACGGCGGACCCGGAGGCGGCGGCGCGTTATCGCGTATGGACGGTGCCCACTACAATGTGGGTGGATGCCTCGGGAACCATCCGGATGGTGAACAACGGGGTGGCTACGGCGGAGGCCCTCCGCCAGCAGTGGCTCCGGCTTCAGCGCGGGAAGCGGATCCGCGCGGCGGAGTTGCCTCGCCTTCCCTGAACTTAAACTCCCGCGAAATGGCGTGGGCAAGTGATAACGGAGTACTCCAGCGCTTTGGCTGATTCTGATCGAATGGGAGGTCCAGATGTTGAACTTAAGCGAAGTGATCTTAACCAACGAGGAGATCCGCCGATACAGCCGGCATCTCCTGATGCCGGAGGTCGGACTGACCGGCCAGAAGAAGCTCAAGGCCGCCAGCGTCCTGATCATCGGCGCGGGAGGGTTGGGCTCGCCGGCGGCCCTCTATCTCGCCGCTGCGGGCGTGGGCCGTATCGGCCTGGTGGATTTCGACGTGGT
The DNA here is from genome assembly GCF_042408365.1 of Thermoflexus sp. Taxonomy (GTDB): domain Bacteria; phylum Chloroflexota; class Anaerolineae; order Thermoflexales; family Thermoflexaceae; genus Thermoflexus. Next base: position 1,031 of record NZ_JBHOQJ010000242.1, on the reverse strand, counting down.
GGATGAGAGCAACCTGCAGCGCCAGATCCTGCATGGCACGTCATGGGTGGGGAAGCCGAAGCTGGCCTCGGCGAAGGCACGCCTGCTGGACCTCAACCCGGACATCACGGTGGAGACCCACGAGGCGGTGCTGACCAGTGCCAATGCCCTGGAGATCCTGAAGGACTACGATATCATCATCGACGGAACGGACAACTTCCCCACCCGTTATCTGGTGAACGACGCTTGTGTCTTCCTGGGCAAGCCGCTGGTCTACGGCAGCATCTTTCGGTTCGAAGGCCAGGCCACTGTCTTCGACGCGCGGGTTGGGCCGTGCTATCGCTGCCTCTACCCGGAGCCGCCGCCGCCCGGTCTGGTGCCCTCGTGCGCGGAGGGTGGGGTCTTCGGTGTGCTGCCTGGGGTGATCGGCGCCATTCAAGCCACCGAGGCCATCAAGCTGATCATCGGCCAAGGCGAGCCGCTCATCGGGCGGCTCCTACTCTACGATGCCTTGAGCATGCGCTTCCGGGAGCTCAAGTTGCGCAAGAATCCGTCTTGCCCCGTCTGCGGCGAGAACCCAACGATCCGGGAGCTGATCGACTACGAGGCCTTCTGCGGCGTCCCGATCTATGAGCATGAAGTGCGGACGGAATTCGACATCACACCTCAGGAGCTGAAGGCTATGCTGGAGCGGGACGGCCGGCAGATCATCCTGCTGGATGTGCGGGAGCCTCACGAATGGGAGATCTGCCATCTGCAAGGGGCGGTCCTCATCCCGCTGCGGGAGCTGCCCGAGCGACTGAACCAGCTGGACCCCACCCGGGAGTACGTGGTCTACTGCAAGACCGGCGGGCGCAGCGCCCAGGCGGCTCGGATCATGCAGGCCGCTGGCCTGCGGGTGCGCAACCTGCGCGGAGGGATCAACGCCTGGTCGCGGGAAGTTGACCCCAACGTGCCCTTGTATTAAAATCATACCAATATCCTTGGATCTCTCATTCGAGAAGCGCGCACCCCCTAAGGGCCGGGGGCCCGGCGATCTTCGCCGGAGATCG
>NZ_JBHOQJ010000234.1:0-2277 GCF_042408365.1 Thermoflexus sp. | reverse complement strand
GGCTGTCTCTACAAGTGGGTGCCCAGCAATTTCCGTTTTGAATGCCCGTGCCACGGCTCGAAGTTCCAGCTGGACGGCACTTACATTGAGGGGCCGGCCCCTCGGGATCTGGATCGCTTCGTGATCTACCTGAAGGACGCTAGCGGTCGGGTGGTGGCCCAAACCGATCTGAAAGGGGATCCGCTCCCGGTGCCGGATCCGAATTTGATCATCGAGGTGGACACAGGGAAGAAGATCTTGGGCAAGCCCGCCCAGAAAGCTTGATAGGGGGAGTGCGGATGCGTTCAAGGAACTTCCTTCCTCTGATCGGGTTGCTAGCGCTGATTATGGCTGCCTGTCAGGCGGCACCAGGATCGGTTCCGGAGAACCGCCTGGATTCAGGCGGGGCGGATCTTACACGCATTCATGAAAGCAATGGGGTGCGCGTCGCTGTGACCCCACTGAATTTAAATACTCCAGGGGATACTCTGGAATTCGAGGTCGCCCTGGACACGCATACGAGGGATCTGGATTTCGATCTCGCCGCCCTGGCCTTCCTGCGCACGGATCGGGGGGAGGAGGTGAGGGCGCTCGCCTGGGATGGTGGACGGGGTGGACATCACCTGCGGGGTCGCCTCTTTTTCCCTTCCAGGGATCCCACTGGTCTGGCACTGATCCGTGAAGGCGTGCATGTCCTGGAGCTGATCCTTCGAGATGTCGATGGAGCCCCAGAGCATTCATTCCGGTGGGAGGTTTCGCCATGACTTCGGTTACTTCGGTTTCTCGAAAAAAGAGCGAGAAGAAACGCTGGGATCGGAAGAAGCGCTGGGACCGCCGGCTCCGCTTGATGGCTTTCATTGGGATCGCTGGCACGAGCCTGGCGCTTGCCGGCGCCCTCTTACTGCCCCTTCTCCCATGGCTTCGATCCGAGCCGGGGGGAAGCGCTTCGGGCGGACCTGTGCGAACCGTCCGCCTCACGATCTCCATGGGCGGATTCGATCCCTACGAGATCCGCGCGCGGGTCGGCGAGACCATCGTGCTGAATGTGTGGAACCCCGACAGCCCTTACCATATCGATGGAGGCGGGCAGCACCAATTCGCTATCGACGAACTAGGAGTGAATTTGATGATCCCACCTCGCTCCACGCGCCTCATCACCTTCAAAGTTGACCGACCTGGTATCTTCACGTTCTATTGCGATGTCTGCTGCGGCGGCCGGGCGAATCCAAGCATGGTGGGCAAACTCATCGTGGAAGGTTAACATGAACACTCAACAGGGCTCAGCTCGCCTGAGGTATGTGATCCTGGCATCCCTTCTGCTCACGGTTCTGATCGGACTGGCCGTCCTCCTCAACTTAGTCCGTCCTCGCATCGTCGCCTCTGAACATGGCATGCCCTTCCCCGCGCTTACTTTAAGCACGGTGATCCTAAGCGGATTCGTGGATGGGATGAACCCGTGTGCCTTCACAGTGTTGTTGCTGTTCGTCGCCGCTATGCTAACAACCCTGCAAACCACTGATCCTTCGGATCTCCAGGCGCTGCGGGGCCGCATCCTGAGCATGGGATCCATTTACATCGCTGCCATCTTCCTGACCTACCTGGGCCTAGGGGTTGGTCTTCTGGCGGCCGCCGCGCCTTTCTCTCAATATCATCTCCCATCACGCATCGGGGCGCTGATCGCGATCGGGATGGGGTTGTGGATGATCAAGGATGTCCTGATCCCGGAGTTGGGCCCTCCGCTGGCGGCCCCGCGGGCGATCGTGGCCCGGGCGGTCGAGATGACGCGTCGGTTGACTGTCCCTGCTTTGGCCCTCGGTGGATTCCTGATTGGATTATGCACCGTGCCATGCAGCGGAGCCATCTATCTGGCGATCCTATCCCTGCTTGCCGCTCAGCCCTCCAGGTGGCAGGGCTTCGCCTATTTGGTCCTTTATAATCTGATGTTCATCGTCCCACTAGTGCTTCTGCTTCTGGCGGCTGCGGCTCGTCCGACCTTGCGACAGCTGGCACGGTGGAATCGAACCCATGGTCCCTGGCTGAAATTCACGCTGGGCTTAATCGGGGTTGGAATGGGCTTGCTGATCCTAGCTACGGTTTAGGCAAGGGCGGTAGAGAGCAAGCGGCAGCGCTGCCTATTCCGTAGCGCTCACCTGATCGCATCCGGAAGGGCGCTCCCCACAGGCGGCCTTCCCGATAAGGAGCGCTTTATCTCTCATTTGATTGTTGGATATGCCGAGCACGCTTTCCAGCAGTTTCCCTTGGGGATCCTCGGGGGCTGGGGGCCGCCTTTGACGGCCC
>NZ_JBHOQJ010000211.1:0-7741 GCF_042408365.1 Thermoflexus sp. | reverse complement strand
TGCTGGCCAAGGTTTGGGGCTACGAATATCGGGACGAAACCCATTACCTCCGGCTTTACATCAATTATCTTCGTCAGAAGATCGAACCGGATCCCTCCCAACCCCGCTATATTTTGACGGAGCGCGGGGTAGGATACCGATTTGTGGATTTCCGGGGCGGGGAGCTGGAGCGGCTGAAGCAACGGACCGCTGCGCGTTCGGGGTCCGCATAAGGAAGAGGGCCCCAAGGGAAGGGAAAAATCTTTCGGGGGCTGCCCCGGTCCAGCTTCCGAAAGCTTCCCAAAAATGGGCAAAGCACTGCAGGTTGAAGGGACTTCTGTTATAATTAAAAGCGGACTGTGGATACATCGGGGCGTGGCGCAGCCAGGTTAGCGCACCACGTTTGGGACGTGGGGGTCGTCGGTTCGAATCCGACCGCCCCGACTGGACGCGGGCGTAGCTCAGATGGTAGAGCATCTGCCTTCCAAGCAGAAGGTCGCGGGTTCGAGTCCCGTCGCCCGCTCCTTTCCATGGACTGGCGGTAGGGTCTGGACCGATTGGCGATGTCCCGGATAGAGCGAAGGGGCCCGTAGCTCAACGGCAGAGCAGCCGGCTCATAACCGGTCGGTTGCAGGTTCGAATCCTGCCGGGCCCACTGGGGGAAAGGGGCCTCTGGTTTCAACGCCAGTGGGATGGGCGATCCCCCGCTGGAAAGCAGGTTGGGCACTCTTCCCCTTGGACCATCTTCTCGCCGCTGGGAGGGAGCGATGGTGAACGATCGCCCGTGGTATCGGTTCTATGACCCAGGCGTTCCCCGTTCTCTAGAGTATCCACCAATCCCCTTTTTCCGGTTCCTCGAGGACTCCGCCCGCCGTTTTCCCGATCGCCCCGCATTGATCTTCAAGCCGGCCCATCAGGGATTCGCTGGGAGCGCCATGACCTATCGGGAATTAAACGAGCTCTCCGACCGCTTTGCCGCCGCCCTCTATCATGAGCTGGGGGTACGCAAAGGGGATCGCGTCGCCTTGATCATGCCGAATATCCCCCAATTCGTCATCGCCTATTTCGGAGTGCAGAAGATCGGCGGCGTTGTGGTGGCAACCAACCCCATCTATACGCCTCGCGAGCTGGAATACCAGCTGGCGGATTCAGGAGCCACCGTGGTCGTCGTCCTCAGCCGGATCTACGAGCGGGTGAAATCGATCCAGTCCAACACCCAGGTGCGTCGGGTGGTCGTTACCCACATCAAGGAATATATGAGCCCCTTGCTCAAGATCCTCTATACCCTGGCTCGGGAGCGCAAAGAGGGGGACCGGGTGACGCTCCGGGACAACGATGTGTGGTTCCAAGATCTGCTCCAGCGCTACCGACCGGATCAGCGACCTGCGGTGGAGGTTGGGCCGGACGATGTGGCGATTTTCCAATACACTGGCGGGACCACCGGGCTCTCCAAAGGGGCGGTGGCCCTCCATCGCAATATCGTGGCCAACGTCCTGCAGATTCGAGCTTGGGATCCGAGGCTGCGGGAGGGCCAGGAAGTGATCATGGGCGCCCTCCCCTTGTTCCATGCCTATGGCATGATCGTGGCCTTGGGCCTGGCGATGCAAACCGCCGCGACCCTGGTGCTGGTGCCGAACCCGCGGGACCTGCACACCCTGCTGGATGGGCTGCAGCGTTATCGCGTGACAATGTTCCCCGGTGTGCCCACCCTTTACAACGCCATCAACAACCACCCCGATGTGAAGGCTGGCAAATACAACCTGCGCACGATCCGCGCCTGTATCTCCGGGGCCGCGCCGTTGCTCCTGGAGATCAAGCGGCGGTTCGAGGAGATCACCGGGGCCAAGCTGGTGGAGGGCTATGGCCTCTCGGAGGCGCCCACCGCCACCCACTGCAATCCGTTATATGGCCTGAACAAGGAAGGCAGCATCGGGATCCCCCTCCCGGATGTGGATGCGAAGATCGTCAGCCTGGAGGATGGGGTCACCGAGCTCCCTCCCGGAGAGGTCGGAGAGTTGGTCCTCCGCGGCCCTCAGGTGTTCCAGGGCTACTGGAACCGGCCGACGGAGACCGAGAACACCCTGCGGAACGGATGGCTCTACACCGGCGACATCGCGCGTATGGATGAGGACGGCTATTTCTACATCGTGGATCGCAAGAAAGAGGTGATCAAGCCAGGGGGCTATCAGGTGTGGCCGCGGGAGGTCGAGGAGGTCTTGGCCCAGCATCCCAAGATCAAAGAGGTGGCCGTCGCGGGGATCCCTGACCTACATCAGGGCGAGGCGGTCAAGGCGTGGGTGGTGCTCCATGAAGGGCAGACGGCAACGGTGGAGGAGATCCGGGAGTGGTGTCGGGACAAGCTGGCCCCTTATAAGATCCCACGTTACGTCGAATTTCGAACTGAACTGCCCAAGAGCATGGTCGGCAAGGTGCTGCGCCGCGTGCTGGTGGAAGAGGAACGGGCGAAGAGCCATCCGGTCCAGTGAGAGCGCATGGCCGTCCGCTCTGGATCCTCGGGCCCGGCGAGAGGCCGGGCCCTTGTTTTTTGCTCGGCCTCTCGCTGAGAGAGCTTCCTTCTTGGCAGCCATTCATGCGCTGATCGGAAGCTACCTTGGTCCGGGCCTGCGGCCGATGGTCGGCCTGCGCCGATCGCTCCCCACGTCGGCATTCGCCGACGTGGGGAGCGAAGCGTCGATGAAGGCCGATTGATTAAAAATTAATCTCCCCATTCCGTGCTGAGAATACCCGGTGGGCCGGGCGCCCAAGACGCCCGGCTCACCCCCCAACCCCGCTATGGGTAAGTTAATTTCATCAATCGGCGCCGAGGGGCGAACCGAAGCCCCCTGAGCGCTCGAAGCAGGCGGTTTCATTCAACCCGAACGGTTACCCTTCTTGGTGCCTTGCGGGTTACGGAGGACATTTTTGTTTTGTTCCATTACGCACTGTTTACCGGTGTCCCATAAGCCCCTGAAGAATGTGGGCGATCTCCTCCGGCGACAAGGGAGGGAGGCGCGCTAAGGTGAGGTTGTGCTCCACGTGGGAGACCCGGCCCATCCCTACCAGGGCGGTGGTGATCCCCGGAGTGGAGCGGACGAACTGGATCGCCCGCTGCGCCTCTGAGAAACCCTCCGGGAAGGCGCGTTGGAGCCACAGGGGCCATCCCCGGGTCAGGCGCCCCTGCATCAGCGAGGCGCTTGCCCATACGGTGATCCCCAGATCCTGCGCCGCTTCCAGCAGCGTTCCCCATGCGTCCCCTCGAGGCTGGTTCCTCCGAAGGGCGGCCTCTGGCATCGCCAGATTGTAAGGGAGTTGTACGAATCGGAACCGATGATCCATCCCGCCGACCTCTCGGGCGATGGCCTCGACTTCCATTAGGGAGAGCGCATCCGGCGCCTGGGCGGGCGAGCGATAGGCCGTCCACGTGGCAGTGCCGTAGAAGCGGATGCGCCCCATGGCGGCAGCTTCTTCCAACGCGGCGAAGGCAGCTTGCAGACGCCTTCGGAATTCCTCCCTTGGGATCGCTGCGAGCTGTTCTTCCGGATTGTGAATGAAATACACATCGATGGTCTCTAAGCCGAGGTTGTGTCGGCTCCGATCCAGCTGGTGGAGGAGGTAGGCGGGGGCGATGCAATGGCCGTTCACGAAGTCCTCTCGACGGGCGATCCCGGTCTCCAGGAAATGCTCTTCGATATAGCGCCAGGGATCCTCCGGCCAGTCCCTTTCATACGGGACATAGCCCCCTTTTGTGGCGATGATGAGCTCCTCACGCCGGAAGCCCTGAGCGAGGAGGCGACGAAGTGCTTCGCTGACGCAGCGCTCGCTGCGCTGGAAACGATAATTAATCGCCGTGTCGATCACGTTGCAACCCATCGCAACGGCGCGCTGGATCGCCTCTACATAGCGGGCGTCTGTTTCCGGATCCGGGTGTCCTAGATACGTGCCGATACCGATGGAGGACAGCCATAGACCCTGGGCGGACCGGAAATGACTGGGGTCCGCCGTGCCCTGAAAGCGTGCCGTGTAAGCCTGGGTTCCCTCTAGCGTCGCCCATCCAGGGATCATAGCCGTCCGGATCGTTATCCTTCCAAAGCGCGCCGCAGCTCCGCGGCGTGTTCCCGCTCGTGGTTGCCCAGGTGATAAAACATCCGCTCCACCGTCATCATCGCCCCGATGGCGTGCTGCCCCTCGACATCCAGCTGCTCCTCGGTCAAGGAATCCAGGAGGCCCAGCAACGCCTGGCGGGAGGCCTCCAGATCCTTCAGGATGTCCTCGACCTTCTGGTTCTCCCGCTTCTGAACCTGCCGCTCGTTCCACAAATCCAAGTTAAAACCTTCAGGCATATACCGTTCTCCGGCCAGGACTCGCTGGATGCGGGACATCTGGCCGACCTCCGCGGCGGCCAAGTGGGCAAGCACCTGACGAGCGGTCCACTTCCCGTGCTCGCCTTGGACAGGTTTCTCCCAGTCGGCTTCCCTTAGCTGGGACACTGCCGCCAGCACCTCTGCACGGGTCTGCTCCAGATGAGTTCGGATCGCTGCCTTGCGATCGCTCATCGATTCCTCCTTTTTTGTGGGATCTCTGCGAGGGGCGGGCCGCTTACGCGGGCCGCCCCTCGAGATTGTAATGATTCGGCTGGGCCGTGGGGAGGGAGGATGAAAACGGTTTTGGGGGTGTAGCTGGGAGCCAAAGGCGCCCGGTCACGCCTCCAAAACCTCCACTTTATAACAGATGATGCCCGCCGTCCACGATCAGAACGGCCCCTGTGACGTAATCGGCCTCCATCAGATAGCGCACGGTGTGCGCCACTTCCTCCGGCGTACCGGGGCGGCCCATCGGCACCCGACGGACCAGGCGGGCCCATCGCTCCTCCTCCCAATGAACCGGCTTGAGGATAGGACCGGGGATCACCGCGTTCACCCGGATGCGAGGAGCCAGGGCGAGGGCCAAGGCCCGGGTGAGGGCCACCAGGCCGGATTTCGAGACGGTATGGGCTAGATAATCCGGCCACGGCTTGAGGGCCGAACCGTCCGCAATGTTGATGATCACCCCCTCTTCCATATGGCGTGCTGCGGCCTGGGCGCAGAACATCGGCGCTCGCAGGTTCAGCGCCAGGATCTCATCCCATTGCTCCGGCGTCAGCTCATGCCAACGCGTGACCCGCATCACCGCCGCAGCGTTCACCAGCCCATCCAACCGCCCGAACCGACGGACCACGGCTTCCATCAGAGAAGGGATCTGGGGGGGATCTCGCAGATCAGCGGGGAACGCCTCCGCATCCACCCCCATCGCTTGGATCTGGCGCACAGCTTCTTGGGCTTCCTCAGCGGCGGTATGAAAATGGACGGCGATGTGGGCGCCAGCCCGAGCTAAGTTCAAGGCGATCGCCCGCCCCAATCGGCGCCCCGCGCCGGTCACCAGCACCACCCGTCCCCGGGCCTCCATCTCGGATCACCTCCCCAAAACGCGGGGATCCCGCCTTTCCCTAAGCAGGGCTATTGCTCCAGGGCCTTCAGCACCCACCGAGCGGCCACCAGATCCTGCACGGCCAGGCCTACGGACTTGAAGAGGGTGATCTCCTCTGGGCTCTGACGGCCAGGTTGACGCCCCGCCGCGATCTCTCCCAGCTCCACCAGATCCTGCTCCCGGAGGATCCCTTGTCGGATCGCCCATACCACTTCGCCGGCCTCGACCATAGCGGCTGCGCGGGAATCCACCACCACGCGTGAAGCCCGGCGGAAGGTCTCCTCATCCAGCTCCCGCATCTCCAAGGTGAAGGATCCGATGGCGTTGATATGGGTTCCCGGCCGCAGGGATCGGCCGTCGAAGACGGGGGCCGAAGCGTTGGTCGCCGTGCACACCACATCCGCTTCGGCGACGGCCGCTTCTGGGGTGGGCGCAAGGGCGATATCCTCCGGAACCCCTTCCTGCCCCCGCATCTCCTCGATGAGCTTCCGGGCCCGCTCGGGGGTCCGGCTGTAAACACGCACCCGTTGGATCGGTCGGACGGCGCAGACGGCCAGCAGTTGGGTGCGGGCCTGGGCCCCAGCGCCGATCAGGGCGAGGGACTCCGCATCCGGTCGGGCCAGCAGAGCAGTGGCCAGCCCGGAGGCAGCCCCGGTGCGCCACGCGGTGAGGAAGGTTCCATCCAGCAACGCCATGGGCATCCCGGTCTCCGGATTCAGCATCAGCACAACGGCGGAGATAGTGGGAAGGCCTTGTTCGACGTTACGGGGGAAGATGGAAACCACCTTCAGCCCCAGATCGCGAGGCGGAACGTAGCCCGGCATGAACAAGGCGACCCCTTCGCGTTCAGGGACCGAGATCGAAATCCGCTGAGGGATGTACGCACGCCCCTCGCTAAACGCGATGAACGCCTCTCGCATCGCCTCCACGGCCTGCCACATGGGCAGGGCGTGGCGGATCTGCTCCGCGGTGATCCAACGCAGCATGGAAGATCCTCCGCTCTACTCCGGGTCGATTGGCTCTGGGATCACTCTCGAAGGGCGATTCGCAGCGGCCGCCGTATGCTTTCCTGAATTGGGATGCCGCGCTTCAACCATTCGAGCATGAAGCGCTCCGGGTCGATCGCTCGCTCCACGGGGAGCGCTCCTTTCGGCGTTTCCCCTCGCGCCATCATCCCGGCCACAATGGCGGCATGCCATCCGGTGGTTCGCTCCATCGCCGTAAAGCCGGTCTCCGGATCATAGAAATCCATCAGGTCCAGCGTAAGCTCCATAGGCTGACCCTGGTGGGTTCCTTCGCAGGTCACCCGGAGCACCACCACATCGGCGGGATCCTCTGGGAACCGGAGGCGGGGCTCCACCAACCGATGGAATACCTCGCGGGGGATCACCTGGGCGCCATCGATTTGGATCGGATCGGTTTCCAGAAAACCAAGTTCGGCCAGCAGGCGGATCCGTTCCAGATGGCCAGGGTAGCGGACGGTTTTCTCTTCGTAAGTCTCCAAAATCCCCTGGAAGCTCCAGGGGCAGGTGGAGGTGCCACCGGAGGTGACGAAGGCCTCGCAGGTGCCGACAGGGGGAGGGAAAGTTACGGTTTCGGGCTCCGAGAGGGCTTCCACCTCCACAATGCGTCCTTGGCGGAGAAAGACGGCTTTTCCTGTGTATTCTGCGGTAAGGCCAGTGATGTTAAAAAACAGCTGATATCCCAATGGCCCCTTGGGACGTTGAGGGAGGCCGCCACACCAAATGCGCACATGCCGAGGATGATCCATCTGGCGCATTGCATAAACGGCCAGGGTGTTCCCCAGGCCGGGCATCAGCCCGCAGTCCGGGATGAGGGATATCCCCGCCTCGCAGGCGGCTTCGTTCAGGGCGAGGATCTCCCAGGTGGTCGGGGTGTGTCCGCCCAGATCACACAGGGAGGTCCGGGCCTGGATCGCGGCGTGGGCGAGGAGGGGATTGAACCGGTAGGGGACGGCGCTGATCGCAGCGTTCACGGAGCGGAGGAGATCCGTCGCGGCCTTCTCATCTTGCACATCCAGGGCCACGGGAGAAGCACAGGTCCGTCCCAGCAAGCGGTTCAAGCGCTGAGCGGCGTCCTCCGCTCGGGCGAAATCGCGATCCGCCAAGTAGATCATCTCGGCATCCCCGAAGCGGGCCAGATCATAGGCCGCCGCTGTGCCCTGCATCCCAGCACCGATGACTGCGTAGCGAAACGTCATCGTTTGGGCCTCCGGTTGGTCATAGTCGTTTTTCTTTGCGGGGTGGTATTCTAAACAAGGCCTTGACAAATACCGACA
>NZ_JBHOQJ010000201.1:0-12446 GCF_042408365.1 Thermoflexus sp. | reverse complement strand
CCGGGCGCCTTTGGCGCCCGGCTCCGCCCCTGAAGCCCCCACGAGGAAACCCACTGCGTAACTCCCAAGACGTTAAATCGGTGCAATGGCCCCGATGGTCGTGCCGCTGGGGATATGGAGATCCGGGAAATCTTCTGGGGTCACATCGCCGGCGATAATGCAATTACGGCCCACGCGGACGTTCGGTGGGATAATGGCGTTCTTCCCCACCAATGTCAACCCGGAAGAGAGATCCCCCAGGCGGTTCGGGCTGTAATCCACCCCATATCCCAGGTGGGCTTCCGCACCCACGATCACATTTTTATCCACAATACAACGATCCACCACCGCGCCCGGTTCGATCACGGAGTCCGTCATGATCACCGAGTAGCGGACCACTGCGCCCCGCTTCACCCGGACGCCCGGGGAGAGCACGCTGTACTCCACGGTCCCCTCGATGATGCAGCCGTCGGAGATCAAGCTGTGGGCCACGTGGGCACCGGTGCGGATGTTGACGGGCGGCCGCTCCTCGCTCCGGGTGTGAATCACCCACGTCCGATCGTGAAGATCCAGTGGGGGGTTATCCGCCAGCAGATCCATGTGGGCTTCCCAGTAGGCCTGAACGGTCCCCACGTCCACCCAGTAACCGTTGAACCGGTAGGCATAGACACGATAGGACTCGATCATCTTCGGGATGATATCCTTACCGAAATCGTGGCTGCTGCCCGGATCCCGCGCATCCTCGATCAGGACCTCCCGCAGTACCTCCAGGCGGAAGACGTAGATCCCCATGGAGGCCAGCGTCCCGCGGGGGCGGATCGGCTTCTCCTCGAAGCGGACCACTCGGTCCTCCTCATCGGTCTCTAGGATCCCAAAGCGGGAGGCCTCCTCAGGGGCCACCGGGAGGGCCGCGATGGTGAGGTCGGCGTTCCGCTCCTGGTGCAGGCGGATCATCGGGTTATAGTCCATCTTGTACACGTGGTCCCCCGCCAGGATCAGCACGTGGGTCGGCCGATGGTGCTCGATGAAATCCAGGTTTTGGTAGATCGCATCCGCCGTTCCCTGATACCAGTCGGAATCCGCCCGTCCCAGGTAAGGGGTGAGGATCCAAACCCCGCGATGGAGCCCGTTCAGATCCCATGGTGCCCCACTGCCGATGTGTTCATGGAGGGAACGGGGCCGGAATTGGGTACACACGCCGACCAAGTAGATCCCAGAGTTGACGCAATTGGAGAGGGAAAAATCGATGATCCGGTATTTACCCGCAAAGGGGACCGCAGGCTTAGCGCGTTTCTGCGTGAGGATGCTCAAACGGGTGCCCTTGCCACCTGCCAAGATCATCGCCACCGTACGCATGGGAATCCTCTTCCACGCCGCTTCTCCTTAACCGGACACTCCATCCGCCCCCGTTTGAACAGACGAAGGGATCAGCGCTCCACCGGGCGTTGAACGGGCGCCCCAATGCTCGATGTGGAGCGGAGATCAGAGGGAGCCTCGGATAGCGCTATCCCTTAGGGATTATGCCATGCAACCGCCCGCCGGTAAAGCGCCTCGTAAGCCTGGGCGGAGGCCGCCCAGGAAAAGTCCCGGGCCATGGCCCGGCGCTGCGCCGCGCGCCAGGCAGCCGGATTTCGGTAGAGGGCGAGGGCGCGGTCCACCGCGGCAAGGAAGGCCTCCTGCGAGAACGAGGAGAACACGAACCCGGTGCCATCCTCACGCGCAACATCCTGCACGGTGTCCACCAACCCGCCCACTGCGTGGACCAGAGGGAGGGCACCGTAGCGCATGGCGATCATCTGGCCGAGGCCGCAGGGCTCGAATTTCGATGGCATGAGGAAGACATCGGCCCCTCCGTACAGCAGGCGGGAGAGCGGCTCGTCGAACGCCAGCCGAACCCCGGCCTGGCCCGGGAAGCGGGAAGGCCATTCGGCGAAGGCCGCCTCGTATTCCGGCATCCCAGTCCCCAGGATCGCCACCTGCACTCCCCGGGTGAACAAGGCCTCCGCAGCTTCCAGGAGCATATCGACCCCTTTCTGTTCAATCAACCGCCCGATGAAGGCGAAGAGGGGAACCTCCGCCCGGGGAGGCAAGCCGAAGGCTTCCTGAGCAGCCCGCTTGTTCTCAGACCGCCGCTCGAGGGTTTCCACATCAAAGCGTGCAGCCAGCGCAGGATCGGTTCGAGGATCCCAGGCCTCAGGGTCGATGCCGTTGAGGATGCCGAAGAGCCGGTCGGCCCGGCGCTGGAGCAGCGGCTCCAGGCCGAAGCCGAACTCCGGGGTGAGGATCTCCTGAGCGTAACGGGGGCTCACCGTGTTAATCGCGTCGGCGTGGGCGATCCCGCGGGCGAGCCAGTTGATGTGGCCCGGCGGCTCCACCTCCAGCCGCTCCACATGCTCGTGGATCCCCCCGAACGCCAGCAGGGCGTCGCCGGTGATCCCCTGATAGGCCATGTTATGGATGGTGAAGACCGTGGCGATCGGCCGGTAGAAGCGCTCCCGCCGGCCAGCGGTCGCCAACCAGAGGAAGAGGAACCCGGTGTGCCAGTCGTTCCCATGGAGGATCTCCGGCCGCCAGTCGATATGACGGAGGAAAGCCAGGACAGCGCGGCAGAAGAAGATGAAACGCTGGGGATCATCCGGATACCCGTAAACCTGATCGCGCCCGAAGTAGTATTCGTCCCAGATGAAATACGTGGGGACCCCCGTCGCCTCGCTCACCTCGACCTCAACCGGTCGGGTCTCGCCGGCCAGGCCGACGGAGACCTCAAAGGGAGGCCGGAGGGCTTGCAGGGGATACGCCGCACCGTTGATGGCCCGATAACGGGGAAGGATCACCCGCACATCGTGCCCCAGGGCGCGCAGCGCGCGGGGGAGCCCATAGGCCACATCGGCCAGCCCGCCGACTTTCACAAAGGGCGCCGCCTCGGCGACCACATAGAGGATCCGCACGACGTCCTCCAGGGATTGGATGGTCGCTCTTCCATTATGCCATACAGCGGCCCTCTCATCACCGCATAGCGATCCTTTCGATCCCTGAAGCCCAATTTCCTCTCCCCCAGAGCCCTCAAGGGCATAAAAGGAGCTGAAAGGGCCCCACCGGTTGGCGCGGGATAGGGTGCTATCCGCCAGGCTTCTCCCGAGTCCAGAGCCCGCGGAAGCCCACGGCCAAAGTTCGGGGGTCGGGATTCCGCCCCCCGCTCACCTCCGCAGGAGACCGGGCATAAGCGAAAGCGAGATCCAAGGTGTTCCATCCCTTGCGGATCCAATCCGCAGGGATCCTCAGGACCCACAGCTGCTCTTCACAGTCCGGGAACAACAGCGTCGTCAAAGGCCGGTCGTTCACCAAGACGCTGATTCGTTGGGGGGAGTCAGCTGGACAGAAGGGGAACGCATGGATCTCAAGCTCAAATGTCGTTGGTCTGGAGGCCATCCACAAGGCCCTTGCGGACAGCGAATCCGCCCACACCCCCCAGCTCTCCGCGCCGGACCATCCTTCTACCAAAAACAAATTGGTGATCCGAACGAGCGGATGATGGGATAGGTCCATCACACAAATCGGGTCGTCCCAGGGGCCCCCAGCGCGGATCGGGTCGAAGCACTGGGTGGGCAGATCGCGCGGCACGGGGATGGCAGCAGAGCCCTCCAGGCCTCGGTGCAGGATAAGGTAGCGGATCCCCACAGCCCCCAGCCGCTGGATGCGATCCATAGACCCAGCGATCAACTGATCGAGCTGGACGAACCAGCGTGGGTAAAAAGAGCCCCATCCGTTCACCGCGGGCTTTCGATGATAAAGGGTAGCCAACAAGGCCCAACTGGAACGAATGGTCACGCTGTTCGCTTCAAGCTCAAGGACCATGCCCTCCCCAGTCTGAGCTTTCAGCCATTCGTAAGCAGGATGCGGAGGAACAGGCCATCGCCAGCCCGCTGGAGCCACGCTGTACAGCTCCAAAAGCCATATAAGTCCAATCACCAAGCGCGCCAGTCGTGGACGGATAGTATGCGCTATGGCCTCTGTGATAGCTGCCATCGAGCCAAGCACGAACAGGCCAACGTACCGATTCAGCGCGGGCGCGTAAGATAGAACGGGAGTCAGAATACCCAATAAAAAAAGGGGGGAATACAGCCGATTTAAGAATTCGCGTGGGATGTGAGGGGTTTCGAGAAAGGAAGGATTTAAGAAGTATCCCCAGCGCCACAATGCCTGATGGGCGCTCACTAGCCACGTGGGCCAATTAAAAACAACAGGCCCCCTCCATGCGAGCATGATCCCGGCGGATGTGAAGGCGCTGATCCATGCGATGACGAGCAAGCGGCGGCTTCCGAGCGAGCCTCGCTTTTTGATCAAACCCCATATCAAGATCGGCCCGCCGATCACCCAAGGAAGCAATCCGATAGGAGGAGGCTTCGACGATACGGGGACAGGATCGATCCAACTTCGGAAGGGGCTGTAAGGATTCCACTGGAATGCAAAGCCCCAATCATATCCCGTATCTTTGAGCAGATCAACCGTGTGAGGCCGCATATCATCCTGGACGAAAGACCAGCGAAAGAGCACCAGCCATGGACCCGAAAGCGCGAGTGCTGAGACCGTGATGATGATTAGGGCCCGTATCATTTTCCGCAGGTCATCCTTGCGAGCCGGGTAAATCAGAACAGGGACCCCTCCTATCAGCAGCATTTGAGGATGCACGCTGGCGGCGATCCCCCAGAGCGCCCCCGCTCGCCACACCGAGGGGCCTCGCCATCCATGTGAGCGACAGTGCTCCAGCTCCAAGACCAGCCAGGGAATAAGTGCCAGGCCTGCCATAATGTGAAGATAGCCGCCGAACTCGCGCAGCCCGGCATATGCGGTGTTAAGAAACGCGTATGTGATGCCTGCTGCTGTGGCGATCCACGGATCTCGGCTCAGGCGCATGCTCAGGCGGTAGGCACCCCCGAAGGCCAGCGTCAGCGCGATCCATCCGAAAACATTGAATGCGAACGCCTCGCCCCCCAGAACGGCCCAGGGCAACATCAAGCCGATCAGAAAGGGCGTGTGGGCCAGATTCGCGGTATGCCAGCCCGTCGGGGCGAAGGCGAGCGGATAAAAAAACGGCGACCGGCCTTTCCCAAGCGCCTCCCGATACCACTGCAGCGCCCAGAGGACCTCCAGGGTATCCCGCCCCTCGGGGATTGAGTGAAAGAGGTCGGAGGCCGGCCAAGCGCTTCGTAAGAAAGCGATCCAGATCGCCGCAACGCCAAGATGGAGCAACCCGAGTTTTCTCCGCCCACGCATTCAGCAAGGCCTCCCAGCTGAATCGGATCGGGCGTCCTCCTCGGCTGATTCCCTTGTGGATCTCTGGCCCCCTCGGCTGCCCCTAGCCCTCCACAGGGATTTTCATCCCTTCTCCTCTAACCACCCCGAACTCCGGGAGAGAGGTTATTTCAAGGGTTAATCCGATTCAGAAACAGCCAATCATAGCTCCAGGACACGGGAGCGGGAAAGATCCAGATCGGACGCCGGGCCAAGAGCTGCCCTGCGTATCGGATCTCCAGCCCGCCCAGCGCCGGCCGTCCACCGGCGATGGGCGGGCTGGCCCAAACCTCATAAACCCACCCCGAAGCCACGGCCCCATCCGGAATCGGATGAAGCCTTTGCAAAGGAACAGTTCCCTCGGAGCCTTGCCAAACCACCTGCCACCCTGCAAATGTGGCCGGCTTCCGGCCCTGCCACCAGAACGCAACGGTGATCCGAGCGCCCTCCGGGCCAGGGCGCACGCGGACCTCTGGGGGCTCCAGCGCGACTGGGTCGACCACCTGCGTCCCTACCCGCCATGGCCTTCCCTGCGGCTGGACGATCAGCTCCCCAATCCGCACCGTGTCGCCAGCGCCCTCGGCGAGCGGAAGCCGGGGGAAGCCCAGGGTCCCCGTCTCATACCATCCGATGTGGACTTGGTACCGGCCGGGCGGCACAAAGCGGGGGATTAGCAAGCTGCGCGCGATCTCATACATCTGCCCGGGCTCCCAGCGGTCCGTGGGGGGATCCGGCTCCGCATCCCAATTCGCCCAGAGCCGTCCGGCCTCGTCCACCAGGTGCACAAACAGCGTCCATCGGCCTTCGAGCGGCCGATCCGCCGAGAACCGAAGCCGCCATTGCATCGAATGACCGACCTCCGTGGACTCCTGAACCCAGCCTACATCGTGAAGCCGGATCCCATTGGCCCACCGGGCATCCAAAGGGGCCCATCGGACAGCTGGAACCTTGCGAACCAGGTGGAAAACACTGGCCCGGTATTCGGGGATCGGGTGAGGGAACTCCATCTGGAAGTCAACAAGGTGGGTGGTCTGGAGCTCTCGCAGCCAGCCCTCCCATTCTCCCCGATAAATCGTCACCCCGATGAACCAGAAAGCCGGAGCTTGGGCAATCACTACAGCGCGCTGGGCAGAATCAGGCCACTCGTCATTTCGGAAGCCAGGTAAGTAGACCCGATGCCAGGGGGCCTGGGCCAACACCGCCTCAGGGGCGCTCAGCAGCTGAATAGTCTTTTGAAGCGCCGGATCCTCCAGATCCAGAACCCACGATGTCAGCACCGGGAAGCCAACGATTCCAACGAGGCCGGGCAAAAGCCAGAGGGGGAACGCTCGTTTCCACCGGGAGCGCATGAAGAGGACAGCGACGAGAGCAAGCGACGGGATGAGGGACATCGCGAAGTAACGGGCGGCGAAGAAGGGCCAGCGAAGGGCCAGCAGGCTGCCAACCCCCGGGGGAACGAGCGCCACAAGGACCAAGTCCGAGGGAAAACGAGCCCGTTGGGACGGACGCGAGAGGAGGGATAGCACGAGAAGACCACCCGCCGCCAATGCGACGGCCACGGCGAGCCGTCCATCGGCGACCGGGCCCACCAGGAGGTTCGCCCAAAGGTGCCCCAAGATCTCCCACGGCATCGGGCGCACCGGGATCGCGGTGAGCGCTCGCACCGTGTGCTCCATGCTTCCCCCGAACGCTTGGGCAAGCCATCCCCCCCATGCAGCCACCCCGGGAAGCGAAGCGAGCATGCCTTTCCACCATCCCCGCGGCCGACGGATCACGACCGCCAGCCATTGGGCGCCGATGAGGAGGAGGCCGTAGTAGTGGGTGAAGATTAGGAGAACTTGGGTCAGGATCCAAAGCACCCACACCAGCGTAGCAGGGCGACGCATCAGGCGCGCCCACAGAAAGGTCAGCAACGCCCCCAAGGTGACGACCAAGCCATACATCCGGATCAAGATCAAAAAGAACAGATACAGGGGGTTCAGCATCAACCAGGCCACCAACGCGAGGCCCAGGCGATCCCCACCCCATTGACGCCCGACCTGAAAGGCCAGCGGCAGGGCCAGCAGCCCCAGCATGAGGGAGAAAACCCGGAACGCCCAGGGCTGATCGAAGCCCCCGATCTCCATCCATCCCTTGACCAGCCAATAATAGAGCGGCGGGTGGCTATCCCGCATCAGGGCGCGAGCGATCTCCAGCCAGCCGTGATGACTGGTTTGCACGAGAACGTGTTTCTCGTCGAACAAGAACAAAGCCCATGGCATCAGGACCAGCGCGGCCC
This sequence comes from Thermoflexus sp., assembly GCF_042408365.1. Classification (GTDB taxonomy): domain Bacteria; phylum Chloroflexota; class Anaerolineae; order Thermoflexales; family Thermoflexaceae; genus Thermoflexus. The sequence goes on along the minus strand of NZ_JBHOQJ010000201.1, from coordinate 4,897 downwards.
AAAAGGTCAAGGTGACCGCAAGCCCCACGGCCGCTCGAACGAGTATGGACTTTGAACGCCTGGTTTTAGCGATCATAGCGATTAAAGAAGAGCCACCCATAGTGCCACCGCACATCATTCGGGAAAATCCAAACGGGCCGCCGACTGACCAAGCGGTCGTTGTAGGCGATCTCCACCCATCCCAGCGCAGGGCGCCCCCCGGAAAGCGGGGGGCTGATCCAGAGCTCGCTCAGCCAGCCGGGACCCTGAACCCAAGCCTCGGGGATAGGAATAGCACGCTGGAGCTCGATTACGGCACCTTGCGCCTTCAGATACACACGCCATCCGGCCGTCGACGCTCCCTCCAAGCTTCGCCACTGGGTGCGGACCTCCAAGCGCCAGCCCTGGGGGCCTTCGATCATCCGCAGCACGGGAGGGATCAATTCCACCGGCCCCTCGCGCACGGTCCCGATCCGTGAGGGAAGCTCCTGAGGACGGACCGTGATTACGCCCAACGGGAGGGAATCCACGCCTGGCGCCCCTTCCAATGGCACGCGGGGGAATCCCGGAGTTCCCGTTTCGTACCATCCGATTTGGACACGATAGGACCCCGCAGGCACGTTCAGGGGGACCAACACGCTCCAGCCCAGTGGGATCTCCTGGCCCGGAGCCCATTGATCCGTTGGCCAATTCGGCTCACCATCCCAATTGGCCCATAGCTGGCCCCTACCGTCCACGAGATGCATAAACAGCGTCCACCTTCGATCGATCGGACGCCAGGCCGTGAACTGCAAAGCAACTTGGAAGGACGCCCCAGGCTCCGCCTCCTGTCGAACCCAACCAATTCGTTTCAGTTGAATGCCGTTCTCCCAACGGGCATCCACATCCTCCCATATCACAGGCTGGGCCCTGCGAACAAGATGGAAGACGCTCGCTTGTCGCTCCCGAATGGGATGATCGATTTCCATATGGAAATCGACGAGGTGCGTCGATCGAAGCTGTTGAAGCCAGCCTTCCCAATTCCCACGGTACATGCTGACGCCGATGAACCAGAAAGAAGGGGCTCCCGAAACAACGGCTTGCCGCTGCTTGGGATCGCTCCAAGAGTAAGCCCGGACATTTGGATACTCCGGCCATAGCATGTGCCACCAGGCCTGGATTAGAACAGGATCGGAGGATCGAGCCATGCTGATCCATCTGATTTCCTTAGTATCTCCCGCATCCGGGCGCCCAACGAGCAACGGCATCTGAGCCAGGCCAATCAGGCCCAGACATAGAAGAATCGGCCAATAAGGACGCGAGAGCACACCCATCAGCACCCATGCCATGAAGGGAACGAGGAGGGCGGCGAAGTATCGGGCGCCGAAGAAAGGCCAACGGAGGACCAGCAGGACGCCCCCCAGAAAGGCGAGGCCGGTGGCGATTCCGAGGTCCTTCCAAGCCGGTAAGAGGGCGACCCTAGGGGTGCGCAGCCACAACACCCCAAGCATCAAGCCCACCGCCAAGCCAACCGCTTGGGCGAAACGCCCGTCCGCCAACGGGCCGACCAACGCATTGGCCCAGAAATGGAAGATCACCTCCCCAGGCAGCGGACGCACAGGGATGGCCGCCAGGTTGCGGCTCGTGAAATCAACCGATCCCGCCTGAACTGCCATAGCAAACCAGGCAGCAAAGGCGACAAGGAAGATAAAGAGGATCGCAATCCCGATCCGCCATCCTCGAGGGCGACGGAGCACAATGATCAACCCCTGGCCGGCAGTGAACAGCACACTGTAGTAATGAGCGAAGGCCAATAATCCATGTCCCACACCCCATACCAACCACTGTCTTTGAGAAGGCCGTCGGAGCAACCGCAACCAGATCCACGTTAGCATCGCCCCTCCGGCGATAACCACACTGTACATTCGGATCAGCACCAGCTGGAATATGTAAAACGGATTCAAAGCCAGGAGGGCGAGGAGGAACAGCCCGCCTCGTGCTCCTGTCAGCTCAAGCCCAACGCGAAAAGCGAAGGGCAGCGCAAGCAGACCGATGAAGACCGAAAGCACCCGGTAAGCCCATGGGCGATCGAAATGGCCGATGTGCCACCAAGCCTTAGCCAGCCAGTAATAAAGCGGTGGGTGGCTGTCTCGCATCACATTACGCCCGATGTCGAGGAAACCATAGGAGCTGACCTGCCCCAGGACGTGCTTCTCATCCACCTGGGCCAGCTCAAGAGGGGCGAGGCTAAGCGCAGCCCAAAAAGTCAAACTGATGACCACAAGGACTGCCCGGCGCGCGTTCGCGTAAGCCCTCATATCCTTGCTTTCTCTACGGCATCCGATTCCAAAGAATCCAGCTGTAGTTCCACGACCACCGGCGACGGGATAAAGTCCAGGCCGGGATACGGATCCCTCCCCCTGAGCATCCTACACGAAGCGAATGAGTTCCATTTTGAGGGGGAAGCTCCCCTTCGTAGACCCAACGCACCGTACTCCCTGCTGGATAATCCGCAGGGAAAGGCGGGGCCATCCGCATCAGCGCATGAAGGCCCGCCTCGCCCTCCACCGCAACAGCCGGAAACGGCCTTTCCCATCCCGTGAGAGCTGCAATCAGGCTGACCCGGAGCCGATCCGGACGCTCGGGGTCCGGGAAGATGTCCGGCCCCGCCTGACGGTACGGCGTGAGGCGGTCGACGGCCACAGCTTCGACCTGAAGATCGCCACACCGCCAGGACCCCGGCCGATCCACCAGTATTGGACGAGGCCGAAGGAACAGCTCCCCCAGCACCGCTACGTCCGCGCCCTCCAAGGTCCGCAGCCGCGGCCATCCGTTGGACCCCGTGGGATACCAACCGGCGGTCACCCGATAAACGCCCGCCGGAAGCCAGGAGGGGATCTCCAAGGCGCGCCAGAGGGCGATCGGCTCGCCGGGCTTGAGGGCTGAAGTGGAAATCGGGGGCTCCGCATCGCTTCCAGCGATCCATCGACCCTCAGGATCCAGCAGATGAACGAAGAGCGTATAGGACTGTGGGATCCGTTGTAAAGCCTGGATCCGCAAGCCGACCCGCAGGATCCCATGGGAGCCCTCGTGATCCAAGGCCACGGCCTCCAGAACCAGGCCGTTCTCAAAGCGCGCACTGATCTCCCGCCACTCCGGGGCTTCCGCCGGCGGCACATAGCGAATGAGGACCGCATCCGCCGGGGATGGCCATGACCGAATCTCCTCCCGGATCCACCCCGCGAGGGCCGCTTCGACCGGCGCCCAATTGCCTCGATACGCCGGCACGCCCAAAAACCAGACGACCGGCCGCTGGACCAAGGCCGCGCGCCAGCGATCCTCCTCGTTGAGATCAAACAACTGCCACGGAAGATCCGGGCCGTGCATCAGCAACGCCTGGTAGTGCCACGGCGCCTGGATGATCACCACGTCCCCCGGCGCGGCGTGTTCCTTCAGCTCAACGGCCACCTCCGCATACCAAGGGTTGTTCTCCGGCAGATACGCGTAGGCGACCATCACCCGGGAGAGGCCGATCATCCCCATCAGCCCGGACAGCCCGAAAAAGACCGCACGGCGCCGCCGGGGCGCGTAGGCGGCCATCCAAGCGATCCCCAGAAGCAGCGAGGGAACAGCGACGACGGCATAGCGGGCCGCAAAGAAATTGTAGCGCCAACCACCGATCAGGAAGCCGAGGAAGGGAATCCCGAAAGTCAGAAGCCAAAACCGGATCTGCAGGAGCTGAAGACGGGCGCTCCACACCATGGCCGCAAACCCAACCGCCAGGAGCGCCCCGACCCCCAACGCCCAGCGGGCATCCACTGCCCACCCATTCCACAGGGTGAGCCAGAGGTTCAGCGCCATCTCCAATGGACCCGGATGGATCCCCGGGCTCCCCTGATGGCGGATCACAATGGCAACCGCTTGACGCAGGGCCAAGGCGGACCAAACCGCAGCGGCGAGCCCAGGGATCCCAACGCCCAGCAAAACCGCGATCCATCGGGCGCGCGCGCGAGGACGCCGCAACAGGTAGAGGGCGGTGGCTAGAACGAGGAAGGCGCCGTAGTAGAACGTGAAAAACAGGAGAAGGCCGCTCAGCCCCCAGGCCAGGGCCTGGGCAGGCTGCGGGCGGCGATCCGCCCGCACGGCCAGCCAGAGGGTGAGGGCGCTCCCCATCAGGGTCAGTCCGTAAGCCCGCAGAAACAGCATCATGCTCAGCACGAGGGGGTTAAAAACCACGAGAAGCAGCGCAAACATCCCCGCCCGAAGGCCCCCCATATCGTAGGCCAGCCGGAACATGATGGGATAAAACGGGAAGGCCAGGAACAGGCCGGCGAAATAGAGCATGGGGACCGTTCGGAAGAGCGGGACCTGCTGGATCAGCCAGAGGAGGAGCGGGTGGAGGGGCGGCTGCCCGTCCAGGCGGATCTCGGCGGCGATCAGCCCAGGGAGATCGTGGGCGCGGATCGCCCAAACGATGTGCGCTTCGTCGTTGTGCGCCAAGGTTGGCCGCCACAGCACCAAAGCGAGCATCCACGCCGTCAGCAACAGCAACCCTATAGGAAGCCACGTCGATCGCCTCATCCCTTGCTGCCTCTGATCATCCTCCAGCCCGATGGAGGGCCCGAAACACCAGTGACCCAAGGATCCACAAAGGGCGATCACACTGATCAATGCCCTTACATAGAAGCTCCACGGGCGACAGCGGCCTGCCCCCAGGGGGCCGGACGTCCGTTCGCCCAAGCTTCCCATCCAGGATACCAAGGGTCCCTGGTGCTGAGGAGCCCAGGCGGGGCCAGGGGGACCCGGTACCGGCTCTCCTTAGGGATCCGGGCGCGCAACTGGATTTGCTCTGTTGTAAACAATAGAGGAAGTTACCCCAAACTCGTAGTGACGAGCTTTCGATTCGTGGAATGCCTATGAGGGGTGGGCCGCGTAAGCG
>NZ_JBHOQJ010000195.1:0-27271 GCF_042408365.1 Thermoflexus sp. | reverse complement strand
CCATCACGATCCAGGAACACGGCGCGCATCCGGCAAAGGCTCCTCATGTAGGATCGGCACCGCGGTCCACGTGTTCTCCCACGTCCGCCGCAGCACCGTGGTGATGGTGTGTTGAAGGATCAAATGGATATCCTCGATCTGTTCCATGCAGGTGTTGGGGACAATCAAGCAGAGATCCACCAGCTCCCGCAGCTTCCCGCCTTGAAAACCCGTGAGGCCGATGGTGAACGCCCCGGCCTCACGGGCAACGCGGACCGCCTCCAGGACGTTGGGGGAGTTCCCGCTCCCGCTGATGGCGATCAATAGATCCCCGGGCCGCACCAACGGGCGGAGCTGCTCGGCGAACACGTAGCGATACTCGGTGTCATTCGCCCAGGCGGTGAGCAGGGGGATGTTATCGGTAAGGGCCACGACGCGTACCATGGGTGCGCTGGGCCGCCGGGTGCCTTTCGCCAAGTCGCAGGCGAAATGGGACGCCGTGGCGGCGCTGCCTCCGTTCCCGCAGAGAAAGATCGTATGGCCATCCCGTGCCGTGGTCTCGATCTGAGCGATGACTTGAAGCAGCGTATCGTGGGGCAACGCGGTCAGCGCGCGATGGATGCCGTCGAAATACTCCTCGATCCATTGAGTCCACATGGTCTCATTCCACCCGGAAGACCTGCACGCCCTGATCGTCGAAGGCCACATCCATCGGTTTCAGCTCCATGTCCGTCATCGCCTTCGTGACGGCTTCCATGGCGTGTTCTGGACAGTAAAGAAGGAGAAAGCCGCCCCCTCCGGCGCCCGTGATCTTGCCGCCGATCGCCCCTGCCTCCCGCGCGGCGGCATAGCACCGGTCGATGAAATCGTTGGAGATCGAAGCGGCCAGCCCTCGCTTCAGAGCCCAGGCCTCGTGGAGCAAGCGCCCAAAGCCATCGAGGTCCCCTACCGTCAGCCGTTCCTCCATGTCCTCCGCCAGGGCTTTCAATAAATGGAGCCGCCGCAGCACCTGCGGGTCCTCTTCCGCCGTCGCTCGCTGCTGGGTTTTCAGAATGGTCGAGGAAGGGCGGGCTTGCCCGGTGTAGAACAGCCGCAGCCGGCGCTCCAACGCCTGACGGACTTCCGGGGCGATCGGAACCCGCTCCACGGCCACCCCGCCCGCCTCGAACCGGATCCGGTTCAGGCCTCCGAAGGCCGCTGCGTATTGATCCTGCTTACCCACCGGCATCCCCAGGCGCTCGATCTCGATCTGACAGGCCAGCTCGGCGATCTCCGCCCGCGAAAGGGACCAGCCGCTCCAGGCCGCCAGGGCAGCGATCATCGCAACCGCCAGGCTTCCTGAGGAACCCAGGCCGGTGCCTGGAGGAACTTGGGCGGCGATGAAGAGATCGATTCCGCCAGGGTTCCCAAAGGCCTCCAGAATGGCCCGGGGCAGGGAGAGGTTCCCATCCCACATCGCATCCCGGTCCGGCGCGTATTGATGGAACAGGCTGTAGTTCGCCGAGATCAAGTGGGCTGCCCGGGGCGCTGGGGATAAGATGGTGTAAACGTAACGGTTCAGGGTGGCGCTGAGCACCTGACCGCCATAGCGTGTGAAATAGGCGGGAAGATCGGTACCTCCTCCGGCGAAGCTGATCCGGACCGGCGCGCGGGCGATGAGCAGCATAGGTCATGGGTCTCCGGGAAGCGATCTTGTACGGCTTTCAAGATAAGGGGGAGGGGTTGGGTGAGGATAAATAGATGGTTAGGAAAACGTTCCTCCCGGAGGAAGGCGGGCCGGGAAACGAGAGCTCCGTTCTGGCAGTAGGGCATTCCTTTGGCGTGCCACGCTGCCCCCAAAAAGACTTAGATCTCTCTGTAGCCTTTGGGCCGTGGGGAGGAGAGATCGAGGGGGATGGAGCCCTTCCGCCCCTTTGTGCAGCTCTGAACGGAATCGCTACATTCAGAAAGGAGATTTTGGCCAGGCGAGGTTCACCAAGATGCTGGACGGCGGGGACTAGGGAGGAAGGTGGATGGTCCTCCCCGCTTCCGGACCTGGGAGCTACAGGGGGATGGGAGAAGCAGATGATCGGTTGGGGCTGGCTCGGATGCTTTCGGCCATGAGATTGCGGGAAAGGGAGGCCAGGAGGATCAGAATGGCAAACCGCGCGCTCGATTGGCTGGCTCAGGCTTTCCATGATCTGAACCATGCCCGGCATGCTCTAGAGGATGGGGGTTACGAGTGGGCTTGCTTTGCAGCCATCAAGCGGCCGAAAAGGCCGTGGAAGGATCGCTTCTCGTCCTGGGAGGGGAAGGGTGGGGACATCCCATCACCCATTTGTTGAAGGATGCCGGGCATTGGGTTCTAGTTCCGGAGGATTTGATCCGGATGGTTCAGCGTCTGGATAAGCATTACATTCCCTCCCGGTATCCAAACGGATTCGACGTGGGGACGCCACAGGATTATTACACTGCGCCGGAAGCCCAGGAGGCCATTCATGGCGCGCAGCGCATTTACAAATTTTGCCAGCAGCAGGCTCATCGATCGGGAAGCCGTTCTTGAAGCTCTGCCCCGTTGTGCCAAACAGCTGAGGGATCGATGCAGCGAGGTGGTGGCCGTGTATTTATTCGGATCCTTCGCAACCGGTCGGGCTACCCCTCGGAGCGATGCAGATCTCGTGGTCGAGATCGCTTCCGAGGATCCAAAGCTTCGGGAGAAGGTTCGGGATCAGGCGTTGGAAAGCTCCCCGGACGCACCGGTTCCGGTGGAGATATTCGTGCAATCCACCCGGCAGCTGGAGGAAGGCAAGCGAAGCGGGCGCGGCGTTGCGGGTGCCGTCGCCCGGGAAGGCATCCACCTGGCGTGAAAATGTCCGCTACGGTTCCCCCCACACAACCATGAGGGTCGGCCGCCCTGTTTCGTTCCAGTCGCCCGTATCCGAGGACACGAAGTATTTGCCGCTGTGATACCCAGCGTCGGCGGAATACATGGCCAGGCGCAGGGGCTGGCCGGCCGCGTATGCCTGGGCCACGGCATAAGTCACATCCCAGCGGTAAGGGACCCCGGGCCACCCCGGCCAGCTCGTCACCGGGTAGACCCACGTTCCTCCAATGTTTTCCACGGCCAGCGGCGCATTGTTCCAGGTGAGATTCTGATCGTCCCAATCCTGACTTACCGTGAGCACCTGGATCCACGAGGGCGGGGGATTCGGCCCGGCGTTCCCCACCAGGTGGAGGGTCAGCGTGGCGGATAGGATCACCTTGCCGCGCGGCACTGCCTCCAAGGGGAAGGTGACATAGTATCTCGAAAAGCACGGCCAGTCCGCGATATCGATCTGGTTCTGGATGTTGAAGTCGCTCCGCTCCGGGTTGTAAAACCCCTCTGAGGTTTCCCCCCATTGGGTCCAGAGATCCCGTCCTTCTCCGCACACGGTGTAACCGCCAACGGCGGCGTCCTTCACCACCGCGCCGTTAAGGCGGTGGCGGACCGTGACCGTGCCCGCCGGCCGGGCCGGGGGCGGCGTATAACCCGGCAGGCCGAAACGCAAGCGGCCCCACGTGGATGGGGCATCCGGGTTCATCCGTTCCGGCCACGGGGTCGCTGGGATCGGAGCGCCTGCGGCATCGTCCCGATCGTGGATCATCAGGCCCAGCCCCCAAATCGTTCCCTCGGGGGGTGGGCCGGAGCGGCCCAGGCTGGCGAAGGGGATGCGGAAAGTCATCGCCCAGCCCCGATCATCCCCATCGTCGTTCAGCCGTTCACCCCGCCAACCCGCTACCGCGGTGAACGGGATCGACGCCAGAGCCCAGCCGGAGCCCGTGCCTCGATAAGCCGCCTGATAGCGCCCGGAGGTGTCAGCGTTGCTTAATCCCCCCACGAAACGATAACTGGAACCCGTGGGCGCGCTCCCGACGTTGCCGTCCAGATGGAGCAGCACGGTCACCGCATCCCAGGCGGTGAGCGTGGCAGGGGAGGGGGAGGTCGTAAACCACAGGCGACGGTCAATGACCGCCACGTAAACGATCAACTCTGAGTCCGTGTAGGCCACGCGGACATCCGCGTAATTGGCCGTTGGAGTCACTTTCCCGAACCAGAAGATGGCCATCCGGGGGAACTCGTTGCCGAGCGGACCGCTCAGGCGAGGGGCGTTCACCTGGCGGCCTAGGGAAGGACCCCAGTTCCGAAAGACCGCTGGGAGATAAACGGTGAACGTGCTGCCTGAGGCAGAGGAGATTACGGGGGAGAGCGTTTGACCTGCCGGCCACCCGGTCATCTGTTCCTCGGATCTCCCTCCTTCCCCAGCGCTCAGAATCAGCGCGAGCAGAAGCACACCCGCAATGGATCCGCGCATGACACCCTCCAATCCGGTTACTGGACGATGCACGGCCGCATGAGCTCGGCTTAAAGAGGCCGTATCCAACGATTATCAAACCACGCAAACCAAATTCTAACCGGTGGTCACCGAACGGTCAAGCAGACTTCGGCCGCGTCACATGGGTCATCCGTACGGCTCAAAGGGCCGTGGGGAGGAGAAATCCATAGGGTAGGGCCGGTTGCTTGGCCCGAACGATATGACTACTGAAAAGCCCTGGCGGCGATCCAGAGGGGGTTTACAATAGTTGTGCATTCAGATCGGAGGAGTAACATAGATAACGAGCGCGCATCGCTAACATATTCGGAGAATCCAATGAACGCTCGCATTCGCCCCCCTCGCCATATCGTTTGGAGCACCGACTCCATCGATTTATCCGATCCTTTTCAACGTCGGTGGTATATCCGCCAGGTTCTATTGCATGGGCGAGCGGAGGACATCCGAGCCCTGGATCTCGATGAGGTGGAGGCTTTGTTGGACGATCTCGATCTTCCACCCGACCTTTATGCCTTCTGGAAGATGTTCCTGGAACAGCGCTATGTTGAAAGGTAAAGGCTTGCTCCAGCCTCTGCAAAGACGATTCTTGGCCCTCTGGGCCAACCTGCCCGACCAGGACCAGTTTTATTTAACCGGTGGAACCGCGCTGGCTGAATTCTATATCGGTCACCGGATTTCGTTTGATCTGGATTTCTTCACAACGGAGGGGCAGCTGATCCTGCCGATCTCCCGACAGGTAGAAGCTATGGCTGCGGCCGAGGGGCTGCAAATTTCCGTTGTGCGTCGGTTCGCTTCATTGGTGGAACTGCTCGTTGCGGATGGGGAAGAGACACTGCGGGTAGAACTGGCTTTGGATTCGCCATATCGCCTGGCGCCGACCGTCCTCTCCGAATACGGTGTCCAGGTGAACGGTTGGCTGGATCTGGCGGTGGACAAGCTGCTGGCCTATTATGGTCGGGCTGAACCGCGGGATGCGGTGGATTTATTTTTCATCCTTCAACGAGAACCAGTGGAGAGGTTGTTGGAGCTGGCATCTCGAAAGGATCCCGGCTTTGACCTTTACTGGTTTGCCGTCGCGTTGAATCGGGCCGCCGGCTTTCCGGATCACGCCGACGGTTGGCCGGTGAAAATGATCCTGCCTCTCGATCCTCCGGAGATCAAGCGTTCGTTTCAAAGGCTGGCGATGGACCTGATGAGCCGGATCACTCGACCAGATCAGGGACAATCATAAGCCCGCTTCCTGCAACCGAAGAGGAGGAGTTATGCTTTATCGCGATTACCGTGACGTTCCAGCCGAAGCGGTCGGGGAGGGGATCACCATCCGCTGGGTGATTGGGAAGCCCCAGGGGGCGCCCCATTTCGCGATGCGGGTCATCGAATTCGCCCCAGGGGCCATCTTCCCTCCTCATCAGCACCCTTACGAGCACGAGATTTTCGTCTTGGAGGGAGAAGGAGTTGCCGAGGGGCCGGAGGGGGAAGTTCCCATGCGGCCCGGCGTGGCCCTCTACATCCCTCCAAACGAGCCCCACGGCTACCGCAACACCGGCCCCGGCCCCTTGCGCTTTATTTGTGTGATCCCTCATCCGGAGGAGTCGAGCACGTCCGGATGAGATATGGTGGGAGGTTCGCGCCAGCGAGGCGTCGTGATTTGTGCCGATTGGAAATCGGCCTTTATGAGGCGTTACGCGCCAGGCGTCAATCTTGCACATCTATTTCACTGCCCCGCAAAAACCTCCGCAGCCAAACGCGCACGTCCTCAGGCGAGGGAAGGTGCCCCAGCGCAGACCTTAGCGGGAACCGCTCTCCCACCCCGATCGGGATCCCGCCCCGGCGGCGGACAACGGCGAAGGCCTCCTCATCCTTGTCGTCGTCGCCGAAGTAGACAGGCAGGGCGTTGGGATTGCGGATCTGATCAAGCACCCAGTCCACCGCCTGGCCCTTGTGGGCAGCGGCCGGCGCCACTTCTAAGAAGCGGTCGCCGGTCAATATGCGGAAGTGATGGGGGAGAAGCAGGGGCATTACAACAGCCCGCGCCGCCTCCAGCACGAGGTCGGCCTCGGCCGGTTCAGCCCAGCGCGCGTGGAGCGCGATCGCCAACCCTTTGTCCTCCAACAGAAACCCGCTGCGTCCCCAGGTGAGGCACTCCCACTCCGCTTTTACCTGCTCCACAACATGGCGAACCTGCGCCGGGTCCGCGCCCCGCACGATGGTCCTTCCCCCGCGGCGGATTTCCACCCCGTAAGTTCCAGCCAGCGTGAGCCCAGGCACGGGCAGCATGGCTTCCAACGCGGCCAGCGGGCGCCCGCTGAGGAGGATGGGGTCGAAAGTCGGGGCGCGCGCGAGGTCGGCCAACAGGCCCAGCAGCTCGCCGTCCGGCTGCGCCTCGGCGGGGGTGCGGGCGATCGGCACCAGCGTGCCGTCGTAGTCCAGGAACAGCACCAGGCGTCCCCCGGCCTGGAGATGCCCCAGGATACGCATCAGGATCTCCGATCCCCTCACCGTTCGAACCCCTCCAGGAACTCGGCGGCCCACCACCAGATGTCCTCCGCCCGGAGGCGGTCGCGCATCGCCTTCATCCGGCGGCGCTGTTCGGGCTTCGGCATCTGCAAGGCCTGCTTGAGCGCGGCGGCCATCTCCTCCGCGCTGTAAGGGTTGGTGATCAGCGCCTCGGGAAGCTGGTAGGCCACCCCCGCGAACTCGCTCAGGATGAGCACGCCATCCTCGTGGATGCGCGCGGCCACGTATTCTTTCGCCACCAGGTTCAGCCCGTCGCGCAGCGGCGTAACCAGGGCGATGTCGGCGGTGCGATAGTAGGCGACCAGCTCGGAGGACGGGAAGGCGCGGTGCAAGTAGCGGATCGGGATCCAGAGGCCGTCGCTGAAGCGCCCGTTGATGCGCCCGACGATTTCGTCAATCTCACGCTTCTTCTGCCGGTAGGCTTCCACGTCCAACCGCGAAGGCGTGACGATCTGGATCAGGCTGAACCTGCCACGCCATTCCGGCTCATGGTCGAGGAGATGCTCCACGCCCCGCAGGCGTTCGATAATGCCTTTGGTGTAATCCAGGCGTTCGACCCCGACGATCAACGCGCCGGGCCCCAGCGTCTCGCGCAGCTTCTGCACGCGCTGTTCCGTCCTTCGGGAGCGGGCCACGCGGTCGACGGCCGCGAAGTCGATCCCGATGGGGCGGGCGAGGACGCGCGTCGCGCGTCCGGCGTAGTGAACGGTTTCGCCGTCGGCGCGGGCGCCGAGGAGCTCCTCCACCGTTTCGATAAAATTCCGGGCGTATTCGGGGATGTGGAAGCCGAGGAGGTCGCAGGCCAAGAGGCCCTCCAAGATGGGCCGGCGCCAGGGGAGGGTGCGGAACACATCGACGGCCGGGAAGGGGATGTGCCAGAAGAAGAGGATCCGGGCCTTCGGCCGCTGCCTGCGGAGGAACAAGGGGACGCGGGCCAAATGGTAATCGTGCACCCAAATCGCATCCTCGTCCCCGGCCTCCTCCAGCACGGCCTGCGCGAACCGCTGATTGACCTGCTCGTACATCTCCCACTCGGCGCGGTCGTAACGCACCCGGCCCAGAAAATAGTGGCACAGCGGCCAGAGCGCGTTGTTTGAGAACCCCAGATAAAACAGCCGCACCTCCTCCGATGTCAACGGGAGATGGCGCAGCTCGAAGCGCGGATGGCGCACCGGGAGCGCATACCGCCCTGCCGGATCGCCCCACGCGATCCAGATCCCGCCTGTTTTCTCCATCAGGGGCAGCAGCGAGGTGACCAGCCCGCCCACCGTTCGCTCCGCTTTCACGCCGCCTCGGGTGAGGGACAGGCGATATGGCCCCCGGTTGGATACCAGCACCAGCCGGCCGGATCGCTTCATGCGGCCCCCTCAGCGGAGGTTGCCATCAGCTCCGCAAGCAACGGCTCGATGAGGCGCGCGAAAACGGTCGACCACGTGTAGGCCTGTCGCACCCGCCGGCGGAGGCGGTGGGACGGATCCTGCTCCGCCCACTCCAATATACGGGCCGCCACGTGCTCCGGCGGCTCGTCCGGCGCTATCCGATGGTACATGCCTTCGTCCAACCCTTCCATCACCGGCATCCATGTCGCGAAGATGGGTTTGTCCACCAACCCGGCTTCCAGCACCGGCATCCCAAAGCCTTCGCGGTGGCTCGGCATCAGCACCAGGTCGCAGATCCGGTACAGTTCGGCCACGTGGGACGGATCAAGCAACAAGGGGCGCGGGAGCCGCGATGTCCCCTCGTAGATGAAGATCGCTTCTTCCTCCAAATCCAGCGCACGGCGCAGCCCCCGCAGTTCGTCGCAATAGGCTTCGATGTCCCGCGCGTGGGGGTCGGGGGGGCCGGTCACCACCAGCCGGGGGCGGACCCCGGCGGCCTTAAGGGCGGCCGTCACGCGCAGGGCGTACTCGACGTTCTTCGCGCGGGTGATGCGGACGGGCATCAAGAGCACCAAATCCGCGGACAGCAGGCCGAACGCGTCGGCCAGGTGCCGCCCCACATCCGAAAGCCCCAGCAGGGCCGCCGGATCCACTCCGTTCGGGATGACGCGGATGCGCTCGCGGGGGCAGCCGAGGATGTCGGCCAGCAGGCGCTGGCGCTGCGGGGAGACCGCCACGTAGCGGAAGTCCGGCCGGAAGGTGCGCAGCAGATCCCATGGGGGTCCGAAGCGCTGCGGCGCGCCTGAGGTGGGGTTCACATACCGTGATACATCGTGGCACCAGACCACCAGGTGCCGCACCACGCCCTTGTCTTTCAAACGGTGCAGCGCGGCCGTCAGGGCCAGATTGAAGTGCATGGTCATCACGTTATGGGCGATGACCACATCGACGGATTCAAGGGCCTGGGCCAGCGCCGTTTCGATCTTTCCGGACAGCGCCCAAAACCCTGAGGGGAGTTCGCCGCCCCCGAACTCGGCGGGCGGAGAGGCAAGGAGCTGGGCCATCAGGGCCTGATTGGCCGGAGGCTCCGAATCGATTTCCGGGATGATGCGGATGCTTGCCCCCTTCGGCAGGCCCGCGGCGCCGCCGCGCCCGACCACGATATACGTGGGATATCCAGCGGCGATGAACAGCCGGGCATGTTCGGCCAGCACGGCTTCCACCCCGCCGACGACTGGAGGTGCGGTGTAATGGATGAGGGCCACGCGGGGGTTCCGGGCTTGCCGGTCATCCACCCATGTCCTCTGGCCTTCAGGCATCTTTTTCAAACCGTCAGGCAAGGTGCATATAATCAACTTGTTTAGTGAATATAGTACAACCGCTTGGCTGGGGAGGAGATGCTCTCCATCGCGGATTATGTGCAGGCAATAGCCGACATACTGGGACAAGAGGCAAAGATTGTCTTCGCTCCCTGGTCGTGGATTCGCCAGCAACCCGATTTATCAGATTTCGAAGCGCCGTTCGTCAACGAGCGCTTTGTTCCGGATATTGCCCAGGTCAAGCGCGATTTGAAATTCGAACCCACACCCTTGGGAATTTGGCTCAAGCAGACTGTTGCGTGGTTTCTCAATGATTATAATGGGCCGGATTCGCATGGATACACCAAGCGGGCGGCAGAGATCGCCGCCGCCCGAAGGTTGCGTTCTACAGGAAACGCTGCTGCGTAAGACTCCCGGGCTGGGATCGACGAAGGCCAACCCCTGGCCGCAGGCTCCGAGAGGGCGATTTCAATCGGCATGACCCACCGTTCGATGAAGGCCGAGCGAAGGCCGCCGCGACAAAAAGGCCGCCTTCGCTCGGCACTCGCGCCGAAGGATTAGACCCTCACCGGGTGATCTCGAACAAGGTCCCTTCCGTCTGGCCGTAAATCTCCGGGAAGTAGAACGCATAGGCCCGCGCGGGGCGCACTTGGAACCGGCCCGCCCACCCGGCCCGGATCAAATAGGTGTATTCGTAAGTCCCCGGTGGGAGATATTCCGCAAACAGCGCTGCCCGATCATCATAGAGCGCAGTGTGCCCAAACCACCACCAACCCCACCACTTGTAGCCCCCGAAGGGATCCGCCACGTCCACCTGCCGTAGCTCCGGTGGCCGCCCAATGGTGGGCGAGGTCTTCAAGGACGGATCGATCGCTTCGGCCCCCGCTGGATACGGATCCTCCAGGACCACGTGGTGCACCACGCGGGGGACCACCAGCGTCAGCCGCACGGTCAGGATATCCCCTACGCGGGCCGAAGTAACCGGCGTGCACGGTTGCCGCCGATCCTTCAGGCACGGGTCGTCCAGCCGGAGGTATTGGCGGCTCAGGGTAAGGCCCCGCGAACGCGGCGCGATCCGTTCCACCGGTTCCTCTAACGCCATATGGATGGTGTAGTAAAGCACCCCGGGCCCGGCGCTGCGGGAGAGCTCCACGGCGTTGCCGACCTCCCGCAACAGCCCGGCGATGTCCTGGCGCAGGGTGACCGTCTCCTGGAGATGGGCCGGGTCCACCGTCCCGGATCCGATCGTCTCATCGTTCAGGCGCACGGTCCACGCGTAGTTCCCCTCCAGCTCGCCGCTCTGGATCATCCACTCGGTGAGGGCCATCAGGGCCCAGGCCGTCTCCTGGGTGGTCTCCCATCGATCGGCCCGGCGGGCGGCCATCAACCCCCGCACGGCTTGGAAGGCCATGGGGTTCTTCGGGTCCAGGCGCAATATGCTCAGCAAGGCGATGGCGGAGGTCCGGGTGTCCGTGCTCCAGTTGAAGTCATCCAATCCCCGCTCTTCCCAGAACGCGCCCGTCGCCGTGACGTGCGCCTGCTCCAGCACGCTGTTCAGCAACGTGGGGATCAGCGGGTGGTCCGCCTGGACGCGGCCGAGGGCCATGGCCAGGAAGGCCCGGGCATACAAGGCCAGGTGCTCTTTCTGGGCCTCCCACAGCGCGACGATCCGGCCGGCATCCCCGGCGCCGGCCTCGGCCATGGCGAACAGCACGAAGGCCTGGCGGTTGGCTTTCCACGCGGGCAGATCCCTCGGCGCCTCCAGGGACCGGCGCAGGAACGCCACCCCGCGCTCGATGACGTCATCGGCCACCGCGAACCCGCTGGCCCGGGCCTGGGCCAGGGCGAACACGGCGTAGGCGGTGGTGAGCGGATCGCTCTCCATCGAGGTGAACCAGCCCCAACCGCCATCCGCGTGCTGGCCCGCATACAGCTTTTGCAGCCCGACAGCGATCTGCTCGCGGAGGCGCTCCTCGAGATCCGGGCGGGCCAGGTTCAGGCGGAGGAGCGCTTGATAGGTCGTGATGTTGGGCAGGAAACGGCTGATCGTCTGCTCCGTGCACTCGTACTCGAAGTGCTGGAGCCAGGTCAGGCTATCCAGGGCCGTCGCGGCCAGGGAGGGGGAGAGCCGCAGGGTCACCGTTCCCCCCGTAACCTCCGGCTCCGGCGGGATGGCGATGATCTCCAGCCGGGGCTCCGGCGTCTCCAGCATCCCAGCCGCTGCTACGGTCTCCAGGCTCACGTATCGCAGCACCGGGATCATGCCGTCGGGCCGGGCGAGGGTCGGTTTGGTGGCGTCGCGGAATCCGCCCCCTTCCGCGTAGAAGGTCAAATCCACCGCCTCTACCCGCTCCACCACCCCGGTCCACTCGAAGCGGGCCATGCCGCCCGGCGGCAGCTCACCGGTTTGGACGGCCGGGCTCTCCAGCGTCAGCCCCCGCGCCTCCAGGCGGGCTGTGACCGGCAGCGGTTGAGCGGTGTTGTTATGGACCGCCGCGCCCAGGGTGACCCGATCCCCCGCCACGAAGAACCGCGGCACGCTGGGGCGGATCAGGAGATCCTTGGTGCTGATCACATCCAGTGTGGCCTCGCCGACGCGGGTGTCTATCGTGACCCCCTTCGCCGTGATGCGCCATGTCGTCAGGTTATCGGGCAGGCGCACGGAGAAGACCGCTGTTCCGTTGGCGTCGGTCCGCAGGATCGCGTTCCAGTAGGCGGTGTCTGGGAATTCCCGCCGGATCTCCCCGAAAGCCGCTTCGGCCCCTCCGCCGCCGCCCTTGCGCTCCCGGGCGATCCGCACCGTCACCCGGTTCAGGTTGTAAACCAGGGAGACCCCGGTGAGGACTGAGAGGTCGCGCCGGCCATAGAACCCCTCGATGATGGGCGGGGCGTTGGGATCCACTAGGGCCAGCACAGCCGCGTCCACAACGGCCACCGCGACCTCCGCCGGGACCGGGCGGCCATCGGCGTCGGTGGTGCGGACGGTGACGGTCATCGTCTCGCGGGGGCCATAATGGGCGCCGGCGGCCACATCCCGATCCGGGATGAGCTCAACGCGCAGGGCCTGGCGGGTCGGCTTCACCGGAAGGTTCACCATTCCGATCTTGAAGCCCGGGGCGGGGTTCTCTCGCGTCACCCCCTGGATCAGGATCACGGAGACGAAGACGTTGGGAGCGTCTTCCTCGGAAAGCGGGATGGCCAGGGTGGGTGCATTCCCCTCCAGCGTGCGGACCTCCGCCCGCCGGATCCGCCCGCGCTCCAAAGTGATGAGAGCGGTCACCGTCCCGGTGAAAGGGGAGGGGACGAGGATAGTAGCCGTGTCCCCCGGCGCATACTCCCGGCGGTCCGCAACCAGCTCGATGCGATCGTTGTTCTCCTGGCGCCAAGCGACCGCGCCGCGCCCGGAGACCCAAACGAACTCCGCGCTCCGGACGCGACGGCCTTCCGCATCGACCCCTTCCGCTTTCACCACATAGGTCCCGGGATCGGGCGGGACGAAAGCCAGGCGTCCCAAGCCTTCCGCGTCGGTTCGGAGTGTGCCGCTCATCACTGCGGTGTCGCTGTAGGTCCAGGTCCAGAGCGGCCCGCGGTCGGTCTCCTGCAACACACTAAACCACTGGCGCTGGTAGGCGGTCCATGCCAAGGCCACATCCCCCACCGGGCGGCTTTCCCAATCCACGGTCCGAACCGTGAAGGTGAGCGGTTGGCCGGCTTCCCCGACATAGCGCTCCGCCTGCAGACCGATGTAGAAGCGGCCCGCGTGGACCACGACATCGGTCCGGCCGGCCACCAGATGATCATTGGGATCCGTGACGCTGGCTTCCAGGATCACCACCTGGCTCCCAGTCCGCTTCCCCAAATCCGCGGGAAGGCGGATGAGAAAGCGCCCTTGGGCGTCGGTGGTCCCGCTCCCGCTGGCGATGGGCTCTTCCCCTTCCCCTTCGTAAGCGCTGTAGGGGTCGAAGTCGGACCAGGAGTAATATCCCGGCCCAGTGTATTCAAAGAAGTAGGGGCGGGCGCGGGCGGTCCATTCCACCTTTGCCCCAGCCACCGGCCCGCCGAAGTAATACGTCGCTTCCAACAGCGCCTGGATCGTCTCGCCGGCGACGTAGGCCGGGCGGTCCGTGGACAGGTTGACCCGGAACTCCGGACGCCGATAGGCGGCCACCAGGAAGGAGATGGAGTGATAGTAGAGCCCGGGCGGGAGGTCGGCCATCAGCGTATAAGGGCCCAGCGTCGCGTCCTCCGCCAATGGGAAGGATCCCTCCGCCGTGCCGAAGTCGTTCAGGGTCAAGGTCGCGGAATAAACCTCCCGACCCTCCGGGTCGTGGATGCGTATGGGGAGCGTCCGGGTGGGCGGCAGGCTGTAACGAGCATCGTCGTCCGTGCGTACGATCGCCTTGAAGCGCACCGTCTGGCCGGGACGGTAGATCGGCTTATCCGTCTGCCAGTAGACCCGGAAGCGGGCGGGCTCGTAATTCGCAGGAAGGTTAAAGGCCCACGGCTCGATGCCGTCGGACCAGGTGTTGGCCCCGATCCCGAAGCGGCCGCCCGGGGTCCCGGCCACCGCCACGCGCACCCGCCACAGGGGAGCCGGATCCGACCAGGAGAAACGAACCAGACCTTGGGCGTCGGTGACGCCGGCCCCCAGCGCTCGCAGAGATGCTGCGGAGGCCTCGCCCTCCTGGGCTTCGAACAGCCGAACGGGCACGCCCGGCGCCGGGCGGCCGGAGGCCAAGTCGGTGACCCACACCAAGGCCTCCTGCGGGGCGATCTTGACCACCACGTTGAGGTTCACCACGGCCAGCAAATAGCGGCCGGGTCGATCCCCCGGAGCGACCGAGGCGTCCATTCGAAGATGATAAAGCCCGGTGGGAAGGGTCCGCCGGGCCGGGCCGCCCAACGGGACACGGTTCAGCATGATGACGTCGGAGATCACCTCTGGGACCGTGAACGTCCAGCGGGCTACGAGCTCCTCCGCTGGGGCCGTGTAATGAAAAACGGCCTCCGGATCCCGGCTCAGGGCAACGAACCGCTCCAGGCTCAACCGAGCGAGGGTGAACGCCACCTGATTCAGATTCCGGGTGGAGAGGAAAGCGGCGGTCTCCGTGTAGGTCCCCACCAGAGCGATCGGTGAATACGGGCTGCCGATGTTCAGATAAGCCAAGGGGTTCAGGTGGTTGACGGCGAAGGTAAACGTGTGTTGGCGGTCCAGCCGGTTCCCATAACGATCCGTGATATCCGGGCCTACGGTGAGGGTGTAGACTGTTCCCGGCTGCCAGCGGCCGGAGAGCATGAACACGCCGTTCTCTGGATTCCAGTTGGTGTACACCTGGGTGATGGAGATCGGCGGCTCGAAGCGGAGGTTCGGCCAGATGGTCTCTGGGCGGATGGCTCCGGAGCTGAAGCGAAGCTCGATGGAGGAATCCGGGTCGAGGCGGGTCAGCCCCTCGGCGCTCAGGTTGGCGCTCTGCAAGCGGGGGTAGGCGGGGGTCGTGAAGGCCCAGGCCACGGATCCGTCCAAGGTGGCCCCGGAAGGCGCGGCCGCGCGCTGCTCCAAGCGAACGAAGTAGCGGGTTTCCAGCTTGAGAGGCTGGGCGGGCTGGAAAACGAGGGTCTGGCTGATCCACGTGAACCGGCCGGGGACGATCGGGCCGTCCTCCGCGCCCTCGCGCATGGAGAAAGCGGATTCCACCGAGGCCCGGTCCATTTCCATGTTGAACGTGATCGAGATCGGCGTGCTCAGATCCAGGTCCATATGCCGGCCGGGCTTCGGCGCATAATCCCGCACCGCCGGGCGGCGGATCGTGAAGCTCCACGTGTAATCCTTCTCGAGAGCGACCCCGGTGAGGTCCTTCAACCCAGCCACCACGCGGGCGGTGTACGTACGCCCTGCCTCCCACGCTCCCTCTGGCTGGAAGGAGTAAATACTTGTGTTGATCCAGCGGCCCGTGCCTTTAATGGGAGGATCGAAGGCCAGGGGCTGTGGGAGATCACCCGGGGCCAGGTCGCTGCGAAGCGGGACCACCGGCCGGTTGAAGACCACCGTCACCGGGGCCCGGGGGTCTACATCCCGTGCATCGGGGGTGGGGATCACCTCCACCACAGCCAGCGGGGAAGCGGTTCGGAAGCGGAAGGCGACCGGGCGGGCAAGAGGGTGTCCGTTGCGAGCCCGCGCGTTCTCCAGACGGACTTCGTATTCAGCGTCCGGCTTCCAGGGGACCTGGGGGAGGAAACGGACGATCCGATCCCCGGCTTCCCACGCAAACCGGCCGGCGACGGCCGGGATGATTCGCAGGTTCGCCTCCACGGAGGCCCGGTCCATGGGCTCGCTGAAGACCAGGCGTAAGGGCATCTCGGGGGTGACTTCCTGTCCAGGCTCCGGAGTACGGGTGACCAGGATCGGGGGGAGCTTAGAGACCACAGGGGTAGGGGTTGGAGTCGGGGTGGGACGACAGGCCTCGAGGATCATGAACAGGATGAGGGGGAGGAACACCTTTTGGGATAGCCCGCGTCGTGCGAACATCTTGGGCTCCTTTCCTGGCTGGGGGAAGTTGAAGGATTTTGGGGTGGGCAAGGCCGCCTTCGGTGAACCCGCCTACCCTAAAACCCCCCACGATTTAGGGAATCCTTAGGTGTGGGGAGGCCAAGGGCCTCCCCACACGTCTTCAAGCTGATTTTCTCCCCGTTCACAGCCGGGCGGTAGTCCCGTCGGACGACGCAAGGCGCCAGGGCGCCCCTAAGCGGCGAGCATCCCGGCTAAACGAGTGCTGGGAATTAATATCGGCGTTTCCAGTCGAAGATATATTGGCCGGCCAGGTTGCAGTCCTGATGGTCGATCACCACCTGTGGTGAGAGCGGGCGGGGGTTGCCCGGGCTCTCCACGATCTCGATGATGAACCGGAAGGGCTTGTGATAATCCGCCGGGTTCAACGGGGCGAAGCCCCACATCCCCGGCGCCCGGCCGCCGCTCTGCTTGTAGTCCTCGCAGTTCCCATCCCCCGGCGAGAGGCAGACCTGCTCATAGCCGCCGCCGGAGGGGAAGAACATCCGCAGGCGATACCACACGCCGTCGATGGGGTTGCCGGCGGCGTCCCGGATGTAACCCTCCATGTAGACGGTCCCGCAGTTCGGAGCGAGCGACATCGACTGTGGGTAGAAATCGAAGGCCGGGGTGGGGGAAGGGACGGGCGTCGCCGTCGGGCGCGGCGTCGGTGTGAACGGAGGCCGGGTCCGCGTGGGCGTGCGCGTCGGTGTAGGGGTATCGGTCGGCGTCGGGGTGAACGTTGCGGTCGGGGAGGGCGTGACGGTAGGCGTGGAAGTGGCTGTCGCGGTGGGACGTGGAGTGCGGGTGGGTGGGAAGGTGGCCGTGGGCGGTGCACCCCCGAACGGCGCGCCCTGACAGGCAGCGGCCAGCAGGCCGATGAGGATCCCGAGATCGCGCCATGTTCTGCTACGCATTGATCCCTCCTGGGATGCGCTGAGCTCTCATTCCACCTGCTGTGAATGCAGCGTTTGCAACGCCTGCACCAGATGATACCGCATCCGTCGGGCGACTGTCCAGCGCGCCCTCGGGCGCGCCCGGGCCTCGATGCGCACCGTGATCGCCGTCTCGCTGATCCCCTCGATCCCCGCGAACGCGGGGGGCTGCAACAACGCCTCTGCGACCTCGGGATCCTGGGCGAGGGCTTCGGCGGCCGACTGCATCAGGAGCTCTAGATGTTCCAGTCGGAAGTCCCGCGGCAGCGGAAGCTCGACCCCCACCTGGGCCCAATCCCGGCTGAGGTTGCTCACCACCCCCAGCATGCTGTTGGGGATCACGTGGAGCGTCCCATCCGCATCCCGCAGGTACGTCGCCCGCATCGTGATCCGTTCCACGGTCCCCGCTACCCCTGCCACCCGAACGGTCTCCCCGATCCCGAAGGGATCCTCCAGCACGATGATCAGGCCGGCGATGAGATCCCGGATCAGGCTCTGGGCACCCAGGCCGATGATGATCCCCGCGATCCCAGCCCCAGTCAGGATGGGGGCGAGGTTTAAGCCGAGGAGAGAAAGCAATGTGAGGAGAGCCACGGCCAAAAGCACGGCGCGCAATAAGCTGCGGATCAGGGAGAGGGCTGCCTCGATCCGTCGGGCCCGCTCCGGGTCCACCTTGGGAAGCGGAACGTGCACCAACCGCCCGATCCCCCACCACAGGAGCCCGGTGAGGACCAGGATGATCAGCGCGCGCAACGAGGTTTCAAGGATCTCCCGAGAGATCACCGTCAGGTCCTTCATCGCTACCAGATCGCATCGGGGAAGGTGCACATCCCGGCGTGGTGCCCCACCCGTTTATACATATGGACGCCGTCGAAGGGCTCGCCGAGGATCCCGTCGTAGATTGCCCACGAGCGGCCGCGCACCGTTCGCTCCATCCCCGGCTGGCGGAACGGCGTGGAGCCGTCCAGGCGACGATAGAGCTCCCCGCCCGGCTGGAACTCCCGATGGATCCACTCCATTTTGGTCCGCCCCTGGATATACCCGCAGCCGTAGCGTTCGAACAGGATGGCGGCGTGATAAGCCAGGGGCTCCACCAGGAACATATCATGGCCCAAGCGGGCGATGAATCGCTCGAACAATGGGAGCATGTATTTGGTCAGGCGCAGGCCCTGCCGCACCTGGCCGGGCGCCAGGCCGAACTGCATGGCCGCGATCTCCGCCTCGATGTTCCGGCTCATCGTCCCGTATTTCGTCGGCCGGCCCTGCCAGTCCCGATCCACATCGAAGCGGGGGGACTCCGGATCGTTGGTCATGAAGAGCAGGACGATGATCCGATTATGGAGCGTCTCCGCGAAGTGCAGGTAAACCAGCGGATCCTGATCGTCCGCCCGTCGCCAGATTCGGATCTGGACATCGGGGCCTCCTGGAGCGGCCTCGATCTCCACTAGGGGGCGCCCATCGGGATCGGCCAAGGTGAGGGGATCGATGCCGTAACGTTCCAAAAGGAAATCCGGGATCAGCGTACGATAGATCGCCTGCCGGATCGGCGCCGGCAGGCGATTGATCTCCCGAATAGAGACGAGGGCTCGTCCATCGACCACAAAGCGATCGTGCAGGATCTCGACCGACATCGCGCTCCTTCCCTGAGCGCCCACAAGGGACGTCCCTACACCAGGACGTGGATACCCTTTGTCGGGGCAGGCCTTGTGCCTGCCCATGAAGGGCACCCACAAGGGGTGCCCCTACACCAGGATGCGAACGCCTATAGTAGGGGCCATCCTCGGTCTCAATCGATCCCCTTCAAGGCCCGTTCGACCTCCCGACGGGCTTCGCGCTCCGCGATGGCCCGGCGCTTCTCGTATTGCTTCTTTCCTTTGACCAAGGCGATCTCCACCTTGGCGAAGCCACGTTCGTTCAGATAGACCCTGAGGGGCACGATGGTGTATCCCTTTTCCTGGGCCTTACCGATCAGGCGGTTGATCTCGTGGCGATGCAAGAGGAGCTTACGGGGCCGGCGAGGATCCGGGTTGTCCCGCGCGGCCGGCTCGTAAGGCGCGATGTGGACGTTCATCAGCCACAGCTCGCCGTCCCGAGGAAGCACATAGCCTTCCCGCAGGGAGATCTTCCCCGCCCGGATCGACTTGATCTCGCTCCCGGTGAGAGCGATGCCGGCCTCGTAGGTTTCCTCGATGTGATAGTCGTGGTAGGCCTTAGAATTTGTGGCCATCACTTGAACAGACTGCGATTTTTTCATGTTCAAGCCATCCTGATCTGAAAACGAAAGATCGGGGATCCACAGCCCGTCGTTCCGCCCGGGCGATCCGCCGGATCCCCATGGGGTTCGGGCCCCAGCGTCCGGGCGGGCTTCACCGCCTTACTAATCATATCGGCAAGTGCGTGGCGCGCCAATGGGGAGGGTAGGGGTCCCCGGGAGGAAGCGCGGGCGCTAATGTCTGAGTTGTATCTTGCCAATGGGAGAACTCTGAAAAGCCTGCCTGGCCTGTGCGGTAGCTGACTCATTGAATGAACGCAGGTCTGGCCCGGCGAGCCTGCCCGTTCCCGCCAAGTGTGCACGGGGGGAGTGGATCGATCCACTCGAAAGAAGCGCCCCAACCCGCGCTTCCACTTAACATCGCTGTCAGCGTTGCTGGTAAAGCGCAGCTTGTCAGGCTATTGTCATAGGAATCTAGTACGGCCACAACATTTGCAATATGTGGGGTGATGAGATGTCCAATTTGTATTGGAAACCCCGAGATCAGATATGTAGTTTGACCGAGAGGACCTTTGCCTCCGAAACAGAATTGGAGCAGTATATATTCGACAATCAAGAGATTCCACATTATCCACCGCCAGATTCGCACAGGCACCAAACAGGGAATCCCGGATATGTTGGGGGTGGATCAGGATGCGCGGATATGCATTATAGAGCTTAAGAAAAGAAGCCGATGAAAATATTCTGCCACAAGCGCTCGGACATTCGATTTGGCTGGAGCGCAAGAATAAGCCTGAGGACATCGAGCCGAATTGGGAAAACCTGGACCTTCGCATCATTTTGATCGCCCCTCCCTTCAAAAGCACCGTGCCTCGTATAGCAGGTAAGATCGGCTATCCCATTGATCTGATGGTCAGGCGGTATGGCTTTGAGGAGGAAGAGTTCATCGTTGTTAAGGTGTCGGAATCCTAATCCCTGCCCGAGGTGGGTGTGACCAGGGTGATGGGAGAGTGGATTGGGGTTTCTATGAGGGTGAGCACGGAAAGGAGGCGACGGCACAGTTCCGTAATGCGGTGGAAGTCGTGGCCAAACTGGCAGTCGAGCAGGGGTGGGGGTTACCGTACAATCTGAACAAGTACTATGTTGGCTTCAAGCTTGGAAACAGGATGGTGTTCAGTGTGGGTTGGGGTGGAACATATGCCTGGAACTTAAGACTCAAACTGCCCGAGGGCACAGCCAGGAGCTTTCGAGGTCAATCGTGGGTATTGCAAAGACACGACAGGGGTTTCCGCGAGGCTGTCTTCCGGCCTCTCAATCCCGATTCGCTCGATTTCTCTGAACTGAAGCCGCTGCTCATTGAAGCATACCAGTATGTTCCTGGGCGGCAGATCACCGAAGGGAGGACCTCTCGATCCCAGGATGCTGGCAAAACAGAACGGGGAAGCAGGCTGGAACGCGAAGTATAGGGTGGGGATGTTCGGGGGCAGGCCGGGCACCGAAGACGCCCGGCCCGCCTTTTTATCTCACGAAGAAGCGGATGTGCAAGACGCCCAGCTCATCCCGGTTTCGCTGGGGAAGCGGCGCTCGGAGCTCCACCCATCTCCACAAAATAAGCCTCGCAGGCCCGATCGATCAGCTCTTTGCTTAGCGTCGGTTTGACGTTGAAATACGAGGCGATATCCTGGATATGGGCCAGCAGATCCCGAGCGTGAACCGCGCGAAGCGGGCGCCGGCGCTTGATGTACCATTCCTGGATGAGATAGACCAACGCCTGCTCATCGTAAGGGATCCCTCGGGCCTGGCACTCGCGTCGGAAGATCTCCCGGAACTCGGCCGGCGTGGGATCAGTGATTTCAATCTTGTGCCGGATCCGCCGCAGGAAGGCTTCGTCCACCAGATCCCGCGGGTTCAGGTTGGTGGAGAAGATGATCAGTGTCTCGAAGGGGATTTCGAACTTCTGGCCCGTGTGGAGGGTCAGATAATCCACCCCCTTCTCCAAAGGGACGATCCAGCGGTTGAGCAGATCCCGTGGGCGCACCTGCTGACGGCCGAAATCATCGATCAGGAACACGCCTCCGTTGGCCTTCATCTGAAGAGGCGCTTCATAATAGCGGCTGACCTCGTTCCACGTCAGATCCAGCATCTCCAGCGTGAGTTCACCCCCGCTCATAATGAAGGGCCGTCGGATGGGAATCCATCGGGCGTCCGCTGGGACTTTCAGCACCCCCGTCTGCCCGCTCCGATGGTTCGAGAGCGGTTCGTGGTTCACCTCATCGAAAACCTTGATGATGAATCCCCCAACTTCGACTGCGTAAGGGATATAGATGATGCCCTCAAAAACCCGATGCCCGATGGCCTCCGCGATCGAGGTCTTTCCATTGCCCGGCGGGCCGTAAAGAAAAATCGAGGTTCCGGAGTTGATGGCTGGGCCGATCTTGTGGAACACCCGATCGTTCAGGACCAGGTGGTTTAATGCTTGGCGCATCACCCGTGGGGTGACCCGGGTCCCTTTATGGGATTGACGGCGCATGGCGACGCTGTAGGCAGCGAGGGGGACCGGGGCCGGGCCGGCATACTGACTTCGGTTCAGCGCCTCCTGGGCTCGATCACGGCCGCGCGCGGTCAGGGCATACTGATACGCCTGCTCACCTACCCCCTTGGCCCCTTGCACCTCCACCAGCTGTTCGCGCTTTAAGAAATCCAGGATCACTTCGGTCACCCCCGTATAGGGGAGGTGAAGGCGTTCAGAGAGCTGCCCTCCTGTCAGGTAGCCGGCGTTGTAAAGGATTTTCAAAGCCAGATCGGCCAGCAAGGCAGGGGAAAGCCCGGTTTCCTCCAGCGTTCGGGGCATCGGGGGAATGAAAGCAGGCTCCGTCGGTGGAGCGACTCTTGAAGACGTTGGCGCTTCGGTCTGAGAGCTTACGGGAGCATTCATCATCGCGTTCCTCACACAGATTCAAGGTGCATTTTACCAAATGCATGGGAAGGTCGCCCAGGGCGGATCAGCGCCCTGATACTGGTGCTGAGCGCACGATGTCAATGGGCGGCCGAGATAAACAAGGATACGTTTTTGGCCTTGGCGGCCTCGCCGCCGAAACCCGAAACCCAGATTCAGTGCGGTGGGAATCACGTTAGAGAACGGGCAAACCCTGAAGGTCGCCCCCATCAATGGTATCCACATTTATATACCGATCGCAGCGCGGCAGACGTTCCGGAGCATCACCATCCGGGCCCTCCGGTTTCCGAACGTGGGCTTCCATCGGACCGGTGTTCCCCCGCCCTTCCTCCCCCATGGCCTTCCGGGTCGCGAGAGAGGAGGCGGGGATCAGCCTGGAAGGTAAACCGGAAGAACGAGATTCAGGAGGAGCCCAGCGAGGAACAACGCGCCGGCACGGCGGTTGAACACGAACGCCCACGAGACATACCAGAGCGGCCATACCGGATAGCCCGGGGGCGGGACGGCCGGGCGCGGCCGCAGGTAAGTCCGCAACACCTCCATCAGGCGCGGGAGGCTGAGCAAAATGAGCAACACCCACACCCCCAGCACCCGGGCGAGCACCAACCCCAGGACCACCAGATAAAAAGCGATCATCAGGCCGATATTCAGGGCCCGTGCCCCTCGCTCTCCTAACAAAACCGGGAGGGTATAGATCCCCCGTGCCCGATCCTGCTCCGCCTTATCCATGTGCTTTCCGATGAGGACGGTGGCCACCAGCATCGCGTAGGGGAGGGAGGCCCACCAGACCCACGCGGGCAACATTCCGGTGGTGGCATAAAAAGTGCCGCCGATCATCAGAGGCCCCCAGACCAGGAAAACACCCAGTTCCCCCAACCCGATGCGTTTCAACCGGATCGGAGGCGCTACATAGAATACGCTGATGAACAAACCAACGATGGCGAAGGCCAGGATCGGCCAACCCCGTAGCATCGTCAAATATAGGGCGATCAGCGCGTCGAGGGCATTCACCAGCAGGATCGCCCGCAGCAGCTGCGGGCGCGTGACCAGGCCGGAGAGGATCGGGTGGGGCGCATACTGGGCCCGGACGTATTCCCCAGAATCCAGTCCGGTTTCGAGGTCGAAGTAATCGTTAATCATGTTGTTGGCCGCATGAGCCAACAACAATCCAACAGTAGACAACAGGAAGGGCAATGGCTCGAACCGGCCCGCGGAGGCCGCCAGCAGCCCCCCGATCGCTGCGGAAATGAACGTCATGGGGAACACGCAGCAGCGAACGACGAGGAGCCACTTCGATATGGGATCCATCGGCCGATCGGCTCGGAAATTACAGGTGCGGTAAACTTCCAGCCAGTTGCGCCACATCTCGGTTTCCTCCATCATGCATCGTTGTGTTTGAAATACATCGCCGCCGATCGCTTTTGTGAGCCTGATGGATCCTCGATCATTCCCATCCGCTTCCGTCGCGGCCATTGGCCTCAGGGGGGAGTAGAAAGGGTGAGGTCAAAAAGCGCCTGATTGCGTATAAAGTATATCCTATCTTACGCTCTCGGAGGCCGAAGTGAGGAAGCGATGGATTGAGATGGCGATGAGGGTGGGCCTCATGATAGGGGTCCTGGGATCCGGCTGCTCTAAGCAGGTGGCCCCCGCCGGATCGCCCGCGCCGCCCACCGCTTTCCCGACCCGGACGAGGGAGAGCCGTCCATCTCCAACCCCCTTGCCAACGGCGACGGCGATCCCTTCCCCTACCCCCACGGCGGACCCCTATGCCGATCTCACCGTGGAGGCGCTCCGCCGACGCGCTTATGGAGGGGGATCGATTGAAATCCAGCAAGTTCTGGCGGTCACGCCCGCCTTCACCCGTACCCTCTTCACCTATCCCAGCGATGGGCTGACGATCTACGGCTTCATGAACGTCCCCCGTGGCCATGGACCCTTCCCCGTGGTGATCGTTCTGCACGGCTACGTGGACCCTCAACGGTATTCGACCCTGGCCTATACCACCCGATACGCCGACGCCTTCGCCCGGGCGGGGTTCCTGGTCCTTCACCCGAATTATCGCAATCATCCACCGTCCGATGAGGGCCCCAATCCCTTCCGGGTGGGTTACGCCATCGATGTGCTGAACCTGATCGCCCTCCTGCCCACCCTGTCATGGGCGCAACCGGACGCTGTGGCTCTGTTCGGCCACTCCATGGGCGGAGGGATCGCCCTGCGGGTCCTGGTGGTTCGACCCGAGGCGGTCAAGGCCGCCGCCCTCTACGGGTCCATGAGCGCCGATGAGCGCAAGAACTTCGAGCGCATCCTCCAATGGTCCGGCGGCCGCGCGGGGCGGGAGGAGCTGGGCGTTCCCATGGAGGCGTTACAGCGGATCTCGCCGGTCTTCTATCTCCAGGACATCACCGCCCCGATTCAGATCCACCACGGTGCGGCCGATACCACGGTGCCGCCTGAATGGTCGCGGGAGCTCTACGAGCGCCTGCGGGCGCTGGGCAAGCCGGTGGAATGGTTCGAGTATCCCGGCCAGCCTCACACCTTCCCGGCCGGAAGCGCGGCCGAGCGCCTCTTGTTGCAGCGAGCGATCGCTTTCTTCCAGAAGCATCTGAGCGGTCGCTAAAGCATCCGCCTGTAAACCATTAAAGAACGAGGGGAAACGCGGATGGGGCTTATGGATCAAGGGATTGGAAGCGGACGATGGGCGGTCATCCCCCGTGTCCTTTGTTTCCTGTTCTGTGGGGATGAGGTGCTCCTGATCCGGCGGGCACCGAATCGACAAGTTTTCCCGAATCGCTACAACGGGGTGGGCGGTCACGTGGAGCCTGGGGAGGATCTCCGCCAGGCGGCCCATCGCGAGATTGCGGAGGAGACCGGGATCAGCATTGAAACGCTCCGCCTGGCAGGGCTGGTCCTGATCGATACCCACACATCCCCCGGGGTGCTTCTCGCGGTCTTCACCGGGGAAGTCCCGGAGCGCCTGCCGGTGTCAGCGAGCTCGGAAGGGACGCTTGAGTGGGTGCCCGTCGAACGCGTCCTGGAGCTCCCAGTTGTCGAGGATTTCCCGGCCCTCTGGCCGCGGGTGCTTCGGTTCCGAGAAACCGGGGAGCTGTTTTTCATGAGCTACCCGCGGGATTTATAGCGCTTTGGGTATTCGATGAGGGGACAGGGGGTCCTTATCCGGGATATTGAAACCGGCGCTGTTTTATTCGTCGGGCGAGTCGTGAACCCAGTCCTGTAATCAAAACCTCCCGCGGGTTCTAAGCCCGCGGGAGGTTTTTGCCCTCTCCAGTGGATCATGGCATCTGCTTCGCTTTGTGGCGAACCATAAACGACTTTATGATTCTCCATAGCATAACCCGAATCCGGTAGTGCTTCTTCCGTTTGTTTTTGGAGTAAACGGGTGGCCCTTCCCCCCTCTCCTTCCTTCCCACGGCCCTTCTGGTCGGGGGAAGGGAGAAAAACAATGAAGAGGGAGATGAGCATGCCCGCGATTGACCTCTCAGATATCCTGTGCCTCTATTACGAGGAGGTGAATCCCACCGGCGCGCCGCCTGTTCTCCTATTGCACGGCCTGGGCTCCCGCGGCGAATCCTGGATCTTTCAATTCGACCCTCTTGCCGAAGCCAGATACCGAGTGCTGGCCCCCGACATGCGGGGCTTTGGCCGCTCCAGTGCCCCGCCAGAAGTGACTGTCCAGGCGATGGCGGAGGACATGGCGCTCTTCCTGGAACGGATGGGCGCTGTGCCAGCCCATGTCGTTGGCATCTCGATGGGCGGGGCGGTGGCCCAGCAACTGGCGTTGGACCACCCGGAGATGGTGTGCACCTTGGTGTTGGTGAGCACATTTTCCCACATGCGCCCGCAGAGCCTGAGCGGCTGGCTTTATTTCCTAACCCGATGGATCCTGATCAACCTGATCGGCCCAAAGGGACAGGCTGAAATGGTGGCCTGGCGTATCTTTCCCCAGCCTGATCAGGAACTTTTGCGGGAAAACCTCAGCCGGTGGATTGCTCAGACCAATCCTTGCGCTTATCGGTCCGCTTTGCGTTCCCTGATGCGCTTTGACACAAGGAGCCGTTTAAGCGAATTGCGAATGCCCGTTCTGGTGGTAACGGGCGCGGAGGATACCACGGTGCCGCCATCTGTCCAACACGCCTTAGCGCGGGGGATCCCCGGCGCCCGGCATATTGTGGTGGAAGGGAGTGGCCACGGCATCATTGCTGATAACCCGGATACGTTCAACCGCATTTTGCTGAAGTTCCTAACAGAAGTGAGAGGCTGATCATGGAGCCGGATCAAATGTGATAAAGTCGGTTTATGATATCAGGATCGCTTGCGCTTCTGCGAGGGATGAGATGGCAGCGATTGGGATCCATGCATTGGAAGAACTGGCTCGCATGCTATATGGTCTCACGGATCCCCAGGAGATCCGCCGCGCCGCCTTGAAGTGGGCAGTGACATGGGCTGGGGCCTCAGATGGGGCTTTCCTTGTCCGGGAACGCGAAGGTTGGCGGGGTCGGGCCGTGCTGGGCGACCCGGCGTTCTGGGAGCGGGATTGGGGGCTAATGGAACCCAAGGAGGAACTGGCTTGGCATGGACGGGAAGAGGATGCAGTGAATTTCCTGCCCATCCCAGTGGGTGGGGTCACAGAGTGGCTGGGGCTGCGCGGGGCGGATCCCAAGGCGCTGGCGGATGGGTCCGCTTGGAGGGCTGCTGGGTTCCTCATCGCCCTCGCTCTATCCGCTGCCCAGGAACGGGAAGCGCGCGCCGTCTTTTTCTCCACCGCGGTGCACGAGCTGCGCCTGCCCATGACCAGCATCAAGGGATATGCCGATCTCCTGCTCAAAGGGATGGGCGGCTCCCTCATCGAGACCCAGCAGCGCTTCCTGGAGATGATCCGTTCGAACATCGATCGTCTGGCCGGCCTGGTCCAAGATCTATTGGAGCACTCGCGCATGGAGACCGGGCGCCTGCGTTTGCGCATCGAGCCGGTGGCCCTGGACGAGGCCCTGCAGGAAGCCATGCGGCGGGTTCAGACGGAGGTGGAGAGGCGGGGACATGTCGTGCGGGTGGAACTGCCGGAG
>NZ_JBHOQJ010000164.1:0-5656 GCF_042408365.1 Thermoflexus sp. | reverse complement strand
CTTCGGCCCCTGGCCCAGCCCTCAAAAGATTTTTTCTCTGGAGAGAAAAAGGGGGGCCATTCGCTCTCTCTACCCCCATATTCCCAAAACAAATCCGGAGGCACACAGGATATGGAACGGAAGCGCGCTTTGATCACAGGGATCACCGGCCAAGATGGATCCTACCTGGCGGAGTTCTTGCTGGAGAAAGGATACGAAGTGATCGGGATGGTGCGGCGCACCAGCACCGTCAACTTCGAGCGGATCCGCCACATCCAAGACCGCATCACCTTGGTTCAAGGGGATTTGCTGGATCAATCCTCGCTGATCGACATCCTGCGGGAATACCGACCTCACGAGGTCTACAACCTGGCCGCCCAGTCCTTCGTGCCCACCTCCTTTAAACAGCCGGTCCTCACCGGGGAGTTCACCGCCCTGGGGGTCACCCGGCTGCTGGAGGCCATCCGCCTGGTGGACCCCACGATTCGGTTCTACCAAGCTTCCAGCAGCGAGATGTTCGGGAAGGTCAAGGAGGTTCCCCAAAATGAGAACACCCCCTTCCATCCCCGCAGCCCGTATGGGGTCGCCAAGGTGTACGCCCACTGGATCACCGTGAATTACCGGGAAAGCTACGGGATGTTCGCCGTCTCCGGGATCTGCTTTAACCACGAGAGCCCGCGCCGCGGTCTGGAGTTCGTCACCCGCAAGATCACCTACACGGCGGCCAAGATCAAATTGGGCCTGGCCCACGAGCTCCGGCTGGGGAACTTGGAGGCCCGCCGGGATTGGGGTTATGCCCCCGATTACGTGCGGGCCATGTGGCTGATGCTGCAACAGGACGAACCGGAGGACTACGTGATCGCCACGGGGGAGACCCACTCCGTCCGCGAGTTCGTGGAGCTGGCCTTCGATTACCTGGGGCTGGACTGGAAGAAATACGTGGTGGTGGATCCCGCCCTCTATCGGCCGGCGGACGTGGATCTGCTGGTGGGGGACGCCACCAAGGCGCGAACCAAATTGGGCTGGGCTCCTTCCGTGACCTTCGAGCAGCTGGTGAAGATCATGGTTGATGCGGACTTGGAGCTGGTCAGGCAGGAATACGGGATCCGGGAGGGATAAGATGAAGGTCATCCGCTTCGGCACGGACGGGTGGCGCGGCCGCATCGCCGACGACTACACTTTCGAGAACGTCCGGCGATGCGCTCAGGGCTTCGCCCAATGGCTGTTGGACACCGGGCAGGCGGAGGGGGGTGTGGTGATCGGTTACGATCATCGCTTCGCCTCCGAGCACTTCGCGGAAGCCTGCGCGGAGGTCATGGCCGGCAACGGGATCCGGGTTTATCTCTGCGACCGGGCCGTGCCGACCCCGGTGATCAGCTACAGCGTGGTGGCTCGGGGCGCGGCCGGGGCCATCAACATCACCGCCAGCCACAATCCCCCCACGGACAACGGCTTTAAGGTCCGCAACCGCTTCGGCGGGGCCGTCGACCCTCAGGGGCTCCAGGAGATCGAAGCCCGCATCCCGCCGGACGAGCGCGGGGTGAAGCGGATGCCTATGGCGGAAGCCTTGGCGAAAGGCCTGGTCGAGGTCTTCGACCCAGCTCCCGCTTACATTGAGCACCTCCAGACCCTCGTGGACCTGGAAGCCCTGCGCCAGGCGGACCTCACGATCGTGGTGGATCCGATGTGGGGGAACGGGATCGGCTGGCTGCGACGGCTCCTCTCCCCCGGGCGCATCCGCATCATCGAGATCCATGGCGAGCGGAACCCCATCTTCCCTCGGATGAAGCGCCCGGAGCCGATCCCTCCAAACCTGGACGACCTTCAGGAGCATGTGCGGGCGATGAACGCCGATGCCGGAATCGCGACCGATGGGGACGCGGATCGCGTGGGCCTGGTGGACGAGCGGGGGAATTTTGTGGACCAGCTGCGCGTCTACGGCCTGCTGGCCCTCTACCTCCTGGAGGTTCGGGGGCAGCGAGGGCCGATCGTCAAAACCCTCTCCACCACCTCCATGCTCGAGAAACTCGGGGAGCGCTATGGGATCCCGGTTTACGAGACCGGCGTTGGCTTCAAGTATGTCGCCCCGAAGATGCTGGAGACGGATGCCCTGATCGGCGGCGAGGAGAGCGGCGGCTTCGCCTTCCGCGGTCATCTGCCGGAGCGAGATGGGATCCTGGCGGGCCTGTATCTGCTGGACCTGATGGTCCGGACGGGGAAGCGGCCCTCGGAGCTGATCGACTGGCTCTTCCAACTGGTCGGCCCTCATTATTACTCCCGGGTCGATGTGGAGTTCCCACCGGAGCGCCGAGGGGAAACCCAAACGCGCCTGAACCAAGCCCAACCGGAGCGCCTGGCTGGGCTTCGGGTGCTCCGGATCGATCGGAGCGATGGCTACAAGTTCTATCTGGAGGATGGGGGCTGGCTGCTGATCCGGTTCTCCGGCACCGAGCCCCTGTTGCGGATCTACACCGAGACCACCGCGCCGGAGCGGGTGTCCCAACTGCTCGCTGCAGGCCGTCAGCTGGCTGGCCTGGAGTGAGCTCCAGGATCCATGGACGTTCAGGGCGAGGACGCCCGCTGGGGCTTCCATTGGGATGACACGCAACCATGCGTTCGCTCATCGATACCCACTGCCATTTGGATGACCCCGCCTTTGATGGGGATCGGGAGGAGGTGCTGGCCCGGGCGCGAGAGGCCGGCGTGGAGGCCCTGGTGATCCCGTCGGTGACCTTGGAGCGGATCCCAGCGGCCCTGGCGCTGGCCGAACGCCATCCCGAGCTCTATATCGCGGTGGGGATCCATCCCCACGCGGCTTCCACCTTCTCGCCCGGGGCGATGGCCCAGCTGCGCCGGTGGGCCCAGCACCCCCGCGTCGTGGCGATCGGAGAGATCGGCCTCGATTTCTATCGGGATCTTTCCCCTCGGGAGATCCAACGGGAGGCCTTTCGAGCCCAGCTCGAGCTGGCGGGGGAGCTCGGCCTGCCCGTGATCATCCATCAGCGACAGGCCCAAGAGGCGATGATGGAAGAGCTGGAACGATGGGTGGCCGCCCGCCCGAGCGGCCGGGGGGTGCTCCACGCGTTCTCCGGGGATCCCTCCCTGGCGAGGACGGCGGTGGCCTGGGGGTTCGTCCTGGGGATCGGAGGGCCGATCACCTACCCGCGCGCGGAGACCCTCCGGGAGGCCGTGCGGGCAGTGGAGCTGTCCGCCTTAGTGCTCGAGACCGACGCGCCCTACTTGCCGCCTCAACCCCATCGGGGGCAGCGTAATGAACCCGCCTATCTCGGGTATGTCGTAGAAGCACTGGCTCGAATTCTGAATGCTCCTGTGGAACAGATCGCGGCTCAGACCACCCAAAACGCACGCCGGCTTTTCCAGCTCCCAAATCTGGAGGCCTCCCCGGATCGATGAGCGAATGAAGGATTTTCCCCCCTCCCCGCAGCCCTCCAGGCTGCGGGGAGGGGAGAGAAAGAGGGAGGCTATCTGGCTTCCCCATTGCATATCCCCAAATTATGGAAGAAGCACGGGCCTGGACGGATCACTATGCCGGAACAGATGAACTGCTTTAAAATGGAGCAATGAGCACAGCCCTTCGGCCGCATCCTGAACCGGGTAAATGGGAATGCCGCTAACCACGCAATCGGTCCATCCACAATCGTTGATGCTTCAAGAATGGCTCCGCGCAGACCTGGAGCGAGTTGAGGCCCGAATGCGGGAGATCCCGCTGGCCTTCGAGCCGTTGAAAACCGCTGTAGATCACCTTCTCGCCGCGGGAGGCAAACGCATTCGCCCCGTCCTGGTCCTCCTCACCGGTCGCCTTTACCGGCCGACGGACGAAGCGTTGATCAACTTGGCGGCGGCGGTTGAGATGCTGCACACCGCCACCCTGGTCCACGATGACCTGATCGACGGCTCCCTGCTTCGCCGGGGGGTGCCGACCCTCAACGCCATCTGGACCCCCGCCGCGACCGTGCTCACGGGGGATTATCTGTTCGCCTACGCCGCCTCCCTAGCTGCCCGGACAGAGAACGTCCGCGTGATGGCGATCTTCGCCCGCACCCTGATGACGATCTGTCAAGGGGAATTGCACCAGCAATTCGGGAACCGTGCCACCATGCTCAATCGGGAAGATTACCTGCGGCGGATCTATGCCAAGACTGCAGCGATGTTCGAGCTGGCCACGGAGGCGGCAGCTGTTCTCGCTCAGGCGCCGGAGCCGCAGGTTCAGGCCCTGCGGCAATACGGCGTCGATTTGGGCATCGCCTTCCAGATCATGGATGACATCCTGGATTTCACGGGAGACGCGCGGGTCCTGGGCAAACCGGTTGGCAACGATCTGCGTCAAGGGTTGGCCACCCTTCCCGTGTTGCTTTATCTGGAGGAACATCCGGATGACCCGTTGATCCCACGGATCCTGGCCGGGAGCTCCGGGGATGAGGCCCTCATCGAGGAAGCGGTACGTCGGATCCGGAACTCCGAGGCCATCCCCCGCGCCATTGCGGAAGCGGAGGTCCTCGTGCGTCGAGGACAGGCCCAGCTCCAGAGCCTGCCCGACGGCCCCGCGCGGGAAGCCCTCCGATGGATTGGAGAGCAGATCCTCCGGCGGGATCGATGACAATAGAACGGATCAGCATGCGGGCGAGGCGATGGATGTCTCGATCATCATTGTGAGTTGGAATGTGTGGGCGTGGCTCTCCCGGTGCCTGGCCTCGGCACGGGAGGCGATGGGGGACCTCAAAGGGGAGATCATTGTGGTGGACAACGCCTCCACCGATGGGACGCCGGAGCGGGTGCGGGAAGCGTTCCCCGAGGTCCGCTTGCTGCGCAATCCGGTTAACCTCGGCTTCCCGGCGGCGAACAACCAGGGGATGGCGATCGCCCGCGGCCGTTACTTGTTCCTCCTGAACCCGGACACCCTCGTTTTGGATCGAGCCATCGAAGCCCTGGTGGCCTTCGCGGATGCCCATCCGCAGGTTGGGGTGGTTGGCCCCCAGCTGTTGAATCCGGATGGGACGGTTCAATCCTCCCGCCGACGGTTCCCCACTTTCTGGACGGCTCTGTTTGAGAGCACTTGGTGGCAACCCTACGCCCCCCGTCCCATCCTCCGCCATTACTACGCGCTGGACCGCTCGGATGAGGAGATCCAGGAAGTGGATTGGGTCACAGGGGCCGCCATGCTGGTCCGCCGGGAGGTCGTGGAGCACGTGGGACCGATGGACGAGGGGTTTTTTATGTACGCTGAGGAGCTGGATTGGTGCCGGCGGATCCGCGCGGCCGGCTGGCGGGTGTTCTACTATCCGCCCGCGAAGGTGATCCACTACGGCGGGCGCAGCAGCGATCAGGTCCCCGCGGTGCAACACCTCGCCTTCCAGCGCAGCAAGATCCGCTATTTTCGCAAACATCACGGCCCGATCGCCGCAGCCGCCCTGCGGGCTTTTTTGATCGGGCAGTACCTCTGGCAAATCGGCCTGGAGGGGGGGAAAGCTTTGCTGGGCCATAAAAGGCCCATGCGCCTGGAACGGATGCGCGTCTACGCTCAGGTCCTCCGCGGGCTGCTCTCGATGACGGACCACAAGCCTTAGCCCCCATCGAACCTGCCCAAAGCCTATTGGGAGGATTTCGATTGAGGGGCGCGCCGGGCGCCTTGAGCGCCCGGAGGCGGTGACGCCGGAGG
>NZ_JBHOQJ010000162.1:0-16363 GCF_042408365.1 Thermoflexus sp. | reverse complement strand
CCCGCCCGGGGGGCTTCGCCGCACCGGGGAGGGAGAAAGAGCTTGCAAAGGAGGTGGGAAGATGTCCCTTTTAAGGCGAATTCAGGGTGGGCAACCATCGCCCTCGCCTTCTTCGAGCCCAGAGCCTACGCGCCCCGCATCGACCCCAGAGGCCTCGCCTCCATCCACCCGCCGTCCGCTTCCCACGACTGGGGGGATCCGGGACGCTTATGTGGATCTCAAGAACCGGATCCAGGCGAAGCTGCTATCGGAGCTGGAGCCTACGCTCGATTTCTCCCGCACCGATGAGCTACGGGCGATGATCGAGGAGAAGTTCGATGCTGTCCTGATGGAAGATCACATCGTCCTCAGCCGTCTGGAGCGGCAGCGGCTTTTCGAGCAGATCGTCGCGGAGATCCTGGGGTATGGGCCCCTGGAGCCGCTCCTTCGAGATGACACGATCACCGAGATCATGGTGAACGGTCCCAAGAAGGTCTACATTGAGCGCAACGGGAAAATCGAGCGGACGAATGTGGTCTTCGAGGACGATGAGCATCTCATGCGCATCATCGAGCGCATCGTCGCCCCCCTGGGCCGGCGGGTGGACGAGAGCATGCCGTATGTAGACGCGCGGCTGCCGGATGGCTCGCGTGTGAACATCGTGATCCCGCCGATCTCCCTGATCGGCCCCGTGGTGACCATCCGGAAGTTCTACCGGACGCCCCTGACGGTCGAGGACTTGATCCGTCTGGGCTCGGCCACGCCGGAGGTGATGGAGTTCCTCAAGGCCTGCGTCCAGGCGAAGATCAACATCGTGGTCTCCGGCGGAACCGGCTCCGGGAAGACGACGCTGCTCAACATCCTCTCCAGCTTCATCCCGGAGGGGGAGCGGATCATCACGATTGAGAACGCGGCCGAGCTCCAGCTCCGCCAGGAGCACGTGGTGACCCTGGAGACCCGACCGCCGAACATCGAGGGGAAGGGTGAGATCACCATGCGGGATCTGGTGATCAACGCCCTGCGGATGCGGCCCGATCGGATCATCGTGGGCGAGTGCCGCGGCGGGGAGGCCTTCGATATGCTCCAGGCGATGAACACCGGCCACGAGGGCTCGATGACCACGATCCACGCGAACAGCCCCCGCGATGCGCTGGCCCGTCTGGAGAACATGGTGCTGATGGCGGGCACCGACCTCCCTCATCGGGCGATCCGGGAACAGATCGCCATGGCCATCGATCTCATCGTCCAGACCGCGCGGATGCGCGACGGCTCGCGCAAGATCGTCTCGCTCACGGAGATCCAGGGTCTGGAAGGGGAAGTGATCACCACCACGGAACTGTTCAAGTTCGAACAGTATGGAATGGAAAACGGGCAGATCGTCGGCCGCCTCGTACCCACAGGCATCCGTCCGCGCTTCATAGATCGTCTGGAGGCGTCCGGCATCCGGCTGCCGCCTTCCATTTTCGGCATCGGGCAAAGCGGGCGAAGGTAGGAGGAAGCGATGGCCTGGCAGACCTACGTGCTGATCGGTGGGGGCCTCCTCATCCTCATCCTTCTGTTGTTGTACATCTTCGGGGGCGAGGAGGAGGAGGTCGCCGAACGGCTGGAGCGCTACGTGGCCCCTGCCCTGGGCCGTCAGGAGGAGGCGCGAACCCGTACGCCCGCGACCCGGCGTTCCATGCCCTTCAGCGAGACTTTGAACCGAGCCATCGCCGGACGCGGGTTCGCGGAGGATCTGCGGCTTCAGCTGGCGCGGGCCGATCTGAAGGTTACGCCAGCGGAGTTCCTGGCGATCCAGATCCTCACGGCGATCATCGGGTTCGTTCTCGCCCAATTGTTTTTCCAGTTCGTCCCTCTGGCCCTGCTGGGCCTGATCGTGGGCTTTTTTGCGCCGCGTCTCTACGTGGCCTGGCGGCAGCGACGTCGGCTCCAGGCTTTCAACACCCAGCTTGGCGACGCCATCAACCTGATGGTGAACGGGTTGCGGGCCGGCTACAGCGTCCTTCAGGCGATGGAGGCGGTTGCCCGCGAGCTGCCCCCGCCGATCTCCACGGAGTTCGATCGCGTGGTCAAGGAGCAACAGCTTGGCCTCTCTCTGGAGCAGGCCTTGCAAAATATGTTGCGCCGGGTGCACAGCGACGACCTGGAGATGATGGTCACCGCCATCCTGATCCAGCGCGAGGTGGGAGGGAACCTGGCGGAGATCCTGGACACCATCAGTTTCACGATCCGCGAACGGGTGCGGATTAAAGGGGAGATCCGCGTGTTAACCGCTCAGCAGATGATCAGCGGTTATGTGCTCATTTTCCTCCCCATCGGGCTGGGCCTCATCCTGTTCGGGATCAACCGCGAATATATGTTGAACTTCTTCAACAGCGGGATCCTGGGCTACTTTATGATCGCCTGCACGCTTGTGATGATGTTGATTGGCTACTTCGTGATCCAGCGGATCATTCGGATTGAGGTGTGATGGGATGCCGAGCCTGATCCTGATCTTGGGCGTGATCGTCCTGGGCGTGATCGCCCTGGCCCTAGTGGTTGGCCTGGGCGCCCCGCGGGAGGAGGAGGTGCTCCAAGCCCGTCTGGCGGAATTCGCTGCCCGCGATGTGCCCGTCACCCTGGAGGAGATCGAGCTCTCGATCCCCT
Source organism: Thermoflexus sp. (assembly GCF_042408365.1). Taxonomy (GTDB): domain Bacteria; phylum Chloroflexota; class Anaerolineae; order Thermoflexales; family Thermoflexaceae; genus Thermoflexus. The sequence continues at coordinate 13,738 of NZ_JBHOQJ010000162.1, read as the reverse complement.
TCACCCAGCGGGTGATCGTCCCGATCCTCCGTCAGATCGCCGAGTTCATCAGCCGCTTCACCCCGCAATCGATCCTGGAAGACACCCGCCGCCGACTGGAACTGGCCGGCAATCCAGTCCGCCTGGGGGCGGGGGAGTTCTTCGCGCTGCGGATCATCGCTGGCCTTGGCCTCTTTGGCATCGCCCACGTGCTGCTGTTGCGCGCCCCCGCGTTGCAGCGCTGGGGGCTGAGCCTGGCCATTGGGGGGCTTGGGTTTTACTATCCGATGCTGTGGCTCAACCAGCAGATCGCCCGGCGGAAGAAGGAGATCCTGAAAACGCTGCCGGACGCGTTGGACCTCTTGGTGATCTGTGTGGAGGCCGGCCTGGGCTTCGACGCCGCCATGCAGCGGGTCGCGGAACGCTGGAACAATGAGCTGGGGCGGGCCTTCGCGCGGGTGCTTCAGGAAATCGCCCTGGGGCGTTCCCGAAAGGACGCGCTGAGGGACATGGCAGCCCGGATAGATCTCCCGGAGATGACCACGTTCGTTGCCGCGATCATCCAGGCGGAACAACTCGGGGTGAGCATCGCCAAAGTGCTTCACATCCAGGCCGATCAGATGCGCCTGCGGCGTCGACAGCGGGCAGAGGAGCTGGCCCGACAGGCCCCCATCAAGATGCTCTTCCCCCTCGTCTTCCTGATCTTCCCAGCGATGTTCGTCGTGCTCCTCGGTCCGGCCCTGTTGATCGTCATCAAGCAGTTCGGCGGCGGCTTCCCCCCGTGAGCATATGATTCAACGCAAGACACCTTCCCAACAGGTGGGAACCCCTTTGCCCATGTTTCGCCTCCCCCAATGGATCGCCGGCCTTGCCGAGGAGATCTCGGATCTCCTTTTCCCTCCTCGTTGTGCCGGCTGCGGGCGCCCAGGGGTTGTATGGCGCTCGACATGTGCGGCAGACACACGCCCCCTCACGCCGTCGATCTGCTCCCTCTGCGGGATCCCCTGGGTGACGGGCGAGCGCTGTCCGCGCTGCCAGAAGGATCCTCTGCAACTGGAGGGAGTGCGATCCTGTTTCGTGCATCACGGGCCCATCCGACGGGCATTGCACCGGATGAAATTCCACGGACGGTATCGGATCGCCCAGGCGCTGGCCTCCCAGATGGCAGAGGGTTGGGCCCGCTTCGGGGTGGAGGCCGACCTGCTGATCCCGGTCCCGACCTCCAAGGCCCGACAGCAGCAGCGGGGATATAATCAAGCTGCGATGCTCGCGCACGCCCTCGCCGAACGCCTGGCCATCCCTTTCCATGCCTACGCGCTGCGCCGGGCGCGCGCGACTCGATCTCAGGAGGGCCTGGCCCGGAGCGCCCGTCGGGAGAATGTGCGGGGCGCTTTCTTAGGGGACCCCGCTGGGTACCAAGGGAAACGCGTCGTGGCGGTGGACGATGTATGCACCAGCATTGTCCCGCTGGAGGCGTGCGCGACCGCCCTCTACCAAGCAGGCGCCGCATCGGGGTGGGGATTCACGTTGGCGCGGGCGATCATGAGCAAGGCGCCCCATGAATGATTTGAGGGTCTTCTTGCCGCTCCAATCGGCTAAACTTCAGTTCGAATCCCAATCCATGCTGGAGGTTGGATATGGAATTGATTATCCGGGGACGGAATATTGAGGTGACGGAACGAATTGAAGCCTACGCCCGGAAGCGGATTGCGCGGCTGGAGCGGTTCCTCCCCACCATCTCACAGGCGGAGCTGGAGCTCGCCCAGGAGAACGCCCGAAGCCGGGATCAGCGTCAGATCGCCCAGCTCACGCTGCGAATGACCCCTGGTATCCTCCTGCGCGCGGAGGAGCGTCACGCGGATCTTCTGGCGGCGATCGATTTGGTCGTGGATAAGATGGAGCGGCGGATTGAGCGCTTCAAAGGACGACGGGAAGGACGGATCCGCCCTGAAGCGGCGGAAGCCTCCTCTATGGAGGAGACAAGGGGCTCTGCTGGCCGCATCGTGAAAATCAAGCGGTTCGAGGTCACGGCGATGACCCCCGAGGAAGCCATCGAGCAGATGGAGCTCCTCGGCCACGACTTCTTCATCTTCTACAACCCGGAGACCGCCAGCATCAACTTGGTTTACCGCCGGCGGGATGGGAATTACGGGTTGATCCAACCGGAGCTGGCGTAGCGTAAAATTTGGGGGGCTCTTGCGGACGGCCGATAGGGCAGAAGAGAAACGGATGGTGTTGCGTCGGCTTCGCCGCCACAACACCATCCGTTTCTTTACGGAGCTTCAGGCTCCGGAAGGCTCAGATAGGATTCCGCCACCCACCCCTCAATGGCTCCATCCTCCGTTCGAACCCGACGCCAGCGCAGGCCATCCGCATCCACCGATTCCGGGAAAACCCAAACAGAACTCCCCTCGGCCAGCACGGTGACGACGGCATAGAGCAGCCCGGGCCCTTCCCGAAGCCGCAAGCCTACCCCTCCGGTTCCCGTCACCACGGCCCGTTGCCCAACGGGCGTTGAGGTGGGGGTGGAAGAAGCCTCGGGCGTGAGACCTGGGACAGGAGAACGAGTGACCAGGATCACCTGGGCCGTCCCAGGAGGGGGAAGCTGACGGGCTGCGGGTCGAAGTTGGGCGAGCCCTATCAAAAGCCCCGCCAGAAGGAGCAAGCCGGCAGCCAGGCCGATCCAGGTTCTCTTCATCATCATGAGCTTCCCCAGAACGGGGGTCGCTCCAGGCGCCAGAGGGCCCAGAGCGCCATCCCGCCCACGATGCCGCCGATGAGATAACTCTCCACCGCCCCGGCCATGGCGATGAACAGCGCCAGGGCCCCTAGCGCCGCCTGGGCCAGATAGAGCGTGAGAACCGCCTCCCGATGGGTCATCCCGGCCCGCACCAGTCGATGGGAGAGATGATCTTTCCCCGGCGAAGTGAGCGGGTTCAGCCCCCGGCGCAGGCGCGAGAGGACCACCAACGTGGTGTCGAAGATCGGGATCCCCAGAACCAACACCGGAACCATCCAGGTGACGAAAGCGACGTTGTAGGGGAAGCGCAACTTGATCCCCAGCACGGCCATCAGAAAGCCGAGGAACATGCTCCCCGCATCCCCCATAAAAATCGAGGCCGGATTGAAGTTATAGCGCAGGAAGCCGATACATGCGCCCAACACGGCGGCCGAGAGAGCACCCACCAGATACTGGCCGTTTAAAGCCGCCAGAAGCAGGAAAAACGCCGCTGAGACGGCACCGATTCCCCCGGAAAGGCCGTCCATATTGTCGATCAAATTAAACGCATTGGTGATCCCTACCAGCCAGAGCAATGTGACGAGGACATTCAGAACCGGCCAGGGGAAGAGGGAGACCATCACCCCCATGGCCATCACAACCCCAGCGACGGCGATCTGGCCCATGAGTTTGATCAGCGGGCGCAGCCTCCAACGGTCATCCCAGATCCCTAAGAAGGAGATCGCTGTGGCTCCCACCAGAACCCCTGCCAGTTGAGGAAGGTTGTAGCGATCCTCGAGCACCAGCAGGGCGATCAGGACGGCCAGGTAAAGCGCCGCACCGCCCAGCAGCGGGATCGGGCGCGTATGGAGTTTACGCGGAGCGGGATGATCGACCATCCCGATCCGGAAAGCAACCGCGCGGGCCACCGGCGTCGCCAGGATCGCGATGACCATCGCGCTGAGCAAAATGAGCAGCCAAACCGTCTGCGCCCTCATGGGACCCCAATTCGGTAATCAGCAATAGGTTTAGCGACAAACCTGGAGGCTCACCCCATCGATCGCCGCAGCGCTGCCCAACCCGCTCCCATTATTGTAAACGCCAATGGTTAGCGTAACGATCTGCCCTACATAGGGCGTCAAATCCAGGGTGACCGCTCCCCACGTCCCAGTGTTCGCTTGATCCACTAACAGGGACACCCACTCATTGCGGGCGTTCCGCAAGCCGATGTAAAAACGATCCCCGCTTTCCCGAATCTCGGGGAGGCGCCATAAGTTGAGCGTCGCCTGACGCCCATCCAGGTTCACCCGCTGCCAGAGGGTCGCATAGGAAGCGGAGGTCGCCTGGAGATCGCCCAGACGGACGGCCCATTGGCCCTCATACACCGGGCTCTGAACCCGGGCGATAGGAGCATGTGGATTGAGGATCTCCCACGTCCCGGCCAGATCCATTTCGAACCCCCCGTTGCGCAACCGCTCTTCACACGCGGGTGGCGGCGGAGATCCCCCTTCGTTCGTTCCTCGCAGAACGAGCGGCAAGTAAACGGTGGAACCTCGAGCGCCCGGCGCGACATAGAACAGCACAGGGGGCGGCGTCCCGGAGAGGTTGCCGGCGGCGTCGAGCGCCGCCACCGTCCATTGATAGGCTCCCGGAGCCAGGTTGGCCATGAAGACGTTGGCGGTCACGGTGAAGCGGCTGCTGTTGAGGATCAACACATATCCGGCCGGGATCTCCGATCCGGTGGGCGCCCACTCGAGCCGAACGGGGGGCGTATAGGTGGCCGTCACGGTGGGGGTGATCAGCGTTGGCGCCCCTGGCGGCGTGCGGTCTAACGTAAAGGTCACAGCTGCCGGCGTAGGATCCACCGCCGTCCCCCGCACCGCTCGGGCCAGTACCCCATACGTCCCATCCGTCAGATCCGAAGGCGGGGTCCAGGACCAGGAGAGCTGCCCCGTTGCGGTCAGCCAGACCGGCCCTGCGTCCCACCCGGTCCCCGTCCACCACTGCTGATCCGCTGTTCGTTGCAGCGCCACCTGCACCCCAGTGATGTCCGCAGGGGAGGCCGTGCCAGCGATCACCGGGATCTGGTTGAGCAGCGCGTCCGGCGCGGGAGCGGTGATGGTGGTCTCGAGAGGCGCCCCACACGCCATCATTGAATTCAACAGCCGGGAGAGAAGCGCCGCCCGGGCGCTCATCGGCCAGGCGCTTTCCAAGGGGAAGCCGAAGACAACGACCTGCGGGCACGGCGCGCCGTAGAGGGTGGCCGCCCCCCGTCCATCCGGATACTGCATCAGGACCTGAGCTTCCCGCCCGGGAGCCAGCACATCCGGCGCGGTCACCCGATGGCTCCCCATCGTCCCATCGTCGAGGGTCAGCTCATCGATGCCATCCAGCAAGCCCCCTGGGGTCGGGCGGACGGTCCGGGCGCCCGCGTCGTCGGCGAGAAAGCCTGCCCGCAACAGATCGTTCAGAAAGCTTGGATCCCGCTGGCTGAGGTCCTGACCGACGTTCGAGCCGCTCAGGATCAGCCGACCCCCCTTGGTCAAGAAATCCCGCAACTGCGCCCGCGCCCCATCCTCCAAAGCTGGCTCTGAAAGCCCCTCCTCGCCCAGCAACCAGATCACCACCGGATAGGCCTGCAGGTTAACGGCCCCGATCGAGATCCCCTCATCCGTAGCTCCGTCAAACGGCAGCGAGAGCACGCGGCCCACCCCCGCGATGGCATCGAAGCCGTTCATTCGGGCGATCGGCATGCGCGTCACCACCCCGAGGCTTCCCCCGAGGCTCTCGGTGGGCCGCATGGCCGCGTCCAAACGATCGAAGCCGTCCACCATCAGCAAGCGCGGCGCGCCCCACGGCCCCACGCGCACTCCGACCACCGGGGTGGGGAAGGATTCGCCGCCCGCGTTCAGACCGGTCACACGGAAGAACAGCGTGGTGCCCCCCGGCAGGCCGGAGAGCGTATAGGATGTGCTGTTGACGACCACTCCATCACTCCAGGCAAAACCGTCGGTGCTAGTGTAGACCTTATAGGCCGTGGCGGGATGGCCCAGAAGCCTGCCGCCATCGCTGGGGGAGGGCTGCCATGAGAGCGTCACCTGGCCAGGCCCGGTCTGGCGGGCGACCGGCGCTTGGGGTGGCTCCGGAAGAAAGACCGGCGAGCGGCCATCCCGCTGGGCGTAGTAGCGCACGATCCCCTTGTAAATCGCGCGGGCCACCAGCAGCGCGAACCGGGGATCCCTCAGCGCGGCCGCGTCCTGTGGGTTGTCGTGGAAGGCAGCCTCCAGCAGGACGCCCGGCATCGTGGAGAGCAGGCGCAATTCCCCTAAGTTGGCCTGCTTCTTCCCCCGGTCGACCCAGTTCGGATCCCATCCCGCCCGGAGATCTTGGATCACCTGGGTGTGCACCGCGTCTTGGAGCTCCAGGCTCCCGGGAACGCGCTGGTAGTTCGGATCGCTGTTGTCGTAGACGTAGGATTCTGTCCCCCGCAGGGTCCCGTTATAGGCATTGGTGTGGAACGAGAAATACACCGGATCATCGAAGGGCTCCCGTTCCCACTCCGCATAGCGAGGACGGGCAGTCACATCATCGATTTGGTCCCCGCACGTGCTGTAGGTGGAACACTGGAAGGGATCGTAAACCGACGGAGGAGCTCCTTGGTATTTCGCCCAGTAGCGAGCCGCCTCCTCCCAGCGAGGCCGTCCGCTCGGCCCCGGGCTGGGGGGCGGCCCATCGCCGGTCACCGTCCCCATTCCCCCGCCGATCCGAACCGCATCCGCCACCACAACGCGGTTCAGGTTCTCCGGGCGATCGGTCCGGTTGGTGAGGATCACCCGGGCGGGCTGCCCGCCCCGGAAGGGAAAGGAGCCGAGATAGCGCCACGTGTAGCCGTGGCCCTGCTGGTTGATCCGAACCTCGCTGCGCCCCCCCGCGTGCTCAATCAGAAATTGCGCATCGGTGCTCCGATTGGAACCGCTGGTGTACCAGACGTAAACCGCATACGTGCCATCCCGTGACGGTGTCAGGGTCCAGATGGCCTGCGCGGTGACCGTGCCCAGGGCCGTCAGAGCCGTGCGGTAGGTGCCGCCGTTATAACCCGGGAGGGTTCCGGGGGACCAGGCCCCCTGCTCCTGATAGACTTGGGGGTTGTCGTTGTCAGCGATCCCCTCCCAAAGGTTCGCATCCCGCTCCCGAACCGGCCAGACATCCGCACCGGCATTGTAGAGATACTGAATCAGAAACTGGTTGACCACCTCCGCGTTGTTGAGGTCCTCCACGATCCCGTTGGTGTTCCCCCGCTGGGTCAGCCAGCGGCCGCCCGGGGCGTACCAATACCAACCGTGGCCAGCGCTGAGGTAGATGGCCTTCCCGCTGAGGAAGCCTTGAGCCTGGGGGCGGCTGTAAGCCGGAGGCTGGCCGGCGGCGCTCATCGGCGCCAGCGGCTCCCCGCTGGCCTTCGCCAGCTCCGCCGGCTTGTTCACCGGAGGAGGCTCCCGGAGAAACCATGAGAGCGCATAGAACCGGCCGTCCGCCGGATTCCGGGCCATCAGCTGCACGTTCTGGATCCCAAAGGGCTCCAGATGTCGCAGGAACAGATGGGCCGCCTGGTCGACCGTCCATGGGTTCAGGACCGGCTCCGCATCGCTTGCACGCTCCAGATAACGAGAGGGCAGCTCCAGGTAGAGGGTCAGCACGTTCCCCGACCACTGGAAGCTGGCCACCCGGGATCCGGCAGGCAGCGGGGACCACAGGCCGGAGGCCCGTTCCTCGGCGGTCGGCCCGGTGGCTAAGGCTTGAAGGCGCAGGGAGACGCGATCCGTGATGGTGGCAGCACCCTGGGGAAAGAAACGGGGGACACAACGAACCCGGCTATCCAGGGGATCTGTGTAAAAGCAGATCGAGGAAGCTTCCTCCTGGGGACGGGCAACGACGGCGATGCCCTGCCACGTCAACCCCAAGCTCAGCAGAATCAAGAACCCGATCCCCACGATCAGCGAGAGAAGAGTCCGCTGCCTCGCTGGCGAAAGCTCCCCAGGATGTCTGGACCTTTTCAAGGGGATCCCCATGGCCCGTGCCCTCTCTCCATCCCGCATCTGGTGTGGAATTGGACGGTTCTTAATGAGTGTAACCGGGCTGGGGGTAGAGGGCAAACAGGGATCCCGTGGGGTGTTCGGGGCATGCGAGCGAGATGAAATCCGTTGGGAGGTGGGGCGGGAATGACATGCCCCACCTCCCTTCGTTTTCTTCGCTAAAGCTAATCCGCCTCGGCCGCGCTGCCGTCCCCGCCCGCGATGGCAGGCTGGGGCTCTGGCAGGGGCTCCCAACGGCCCACCAGGCGTTCAGCGACCTCCGGAAGCGTCGTGTATTCCATCTCCTCCATCGGCAGGCGGTGAGGCTCGAAGGGGCCGTGGCGTCGGAAATGATCGGCGATCACATTGCACAGCCGCCGGGCCTCGTCGAAGGCCGGATCGTCGAACATATCCCGCGGGCCGACCAACCGGCCGTCGGCCAGTTGGAAGCCCAGGGCCACCACCCGGGGTGGGCCGTCGAAGCGGGTGCACTTGGCGTATTGGAGGGGGACCGGCATCAGCGGCCCGTAGTGGGAGCCGCGCATCCAGCCCTCCACAATATGGGGCATCGTGAAGGGTTCCAGGATCTCCCCTACTGCGGGGAAGATCCCCTGCGCCCGCACGATGCAGACCGGGTCGTCCTTCCCTACGTAATGGCCAGCGATCAGGGAGAGCCGTTCCGTTGAGGAGACCGCGGCGATCTCCCCCTTCTTGGTGTAGACCGCCTTGATCATATAACGCCCCGGCGCCCCGATGAAGACCAGCAGGTCATACATCTCCTCGGGGCAATTGAAGAAGATCCGCTTGTGGCCTTTGACATCGTGGACCTCGAAGCGGAAGCCGTCGTGCATGGCAGGGGAGATCACCAGGCCGGCGGTGTTAAAGGGATCGGCGAACATCCGGAAGAGCGGGAGGTTCCACGCCCCGGCCGAGGTTTTATCCGCCATAAAGACGATAATCGGCTCCGAGGGGCGCTCCACGAAGGACATCTCGGCCACCCCCGGCCCCATCCCCCGCACGTTCCCCGAGAAAGCGTCGGCGATCAGATCCTGCCCGGCTCCGTAGAGCTTCAGCTCCTTGGCCTTGGCGGTGCAGCGCTCGAAGGTCTCCCAGGCCAGGCCATGGACGATGGGGCTGTCGACGCCGTGGCGATGAGTCATGATCAGCTGGAGATCGTCGCCACACCAGGTCACATAATAATCGACGATCACGCCCCGACGCTGGGCGTCCTCCAAATGCTGACGGGCCATGGCCACCAGGTCCGTGTGGATCCCTGAATGGCCCACCATGCCGCCAATATCCGCTTTGATCACACTGATCGTGATCTCCTGGCTCATCGCGCACCCCCTATTCGTTTTAAAGAGTTACGCCACTGAGAACCGTGAGCAGAGGGGGAGAACCCCCTGTATCCCCTCCTCGCAGCCCATAAGGCTGCGAGGAGGGGGATGAAAGCGACTTTTGGGAGCTCCGCTCTTTATGGAGTTGGGGTCGTCTCCGATGGTCCCCACCCCGGATATACTCTGAGGCAGAGCTATCGCCGGAGGCCCTGCTCCCGCAGCAGCGCGTCGGCCCATTCCGAGAAGGGAGGCTCCAAAGGCGGAACGGGCTCCTCTTCATAATTCACCCGCAGATCGTAAGCCGCCCGTTCATAAATCGTTTGAAGCAGGCGCCCCAGATCCACCTCCGGCTCCTCATCCCCCGGCAGCAACGGCAACCGGAACACCGGGATCGGATCCCGAACGGTGAACACGTACAGCAGCGCCCGCGGCCGCTGCTCCCAGCGGCTGACCAAAATCCGATAGTGCCCATCCCGCCCGTCCCCCACCACCGGCATCGGCTCCCCCGCCCGCAATAGATCGATCTCCACCAGATGCGTTCGGCTGCCCAGCAGAAGCGTCCGTTTCTGCTCGTACAGCCGGCGGGCCTCCCCTGAGCGCTTGTTCGTCGGGGAGAGGATCTCCACCACCGTCACCACTTCCCCGGTGCCGGCAGCCCGCACCTCCAGATAGGTCTCCCGCACCGTCTCCGGAAGCGGCACCTCCACCACCCGGGCTTCAATAGCGGACGGGGAAGGCCTCCCCACCCCCGGGATCACCTCCGGAGCGCGTGCCACCACCACATCGCCCCGCGCCGGCCATCCAGCCCCCTCCGGCGTGATCAAGTAAATCCGTTCCTCGATCGCGACAATATAACGCGGGCGCAGCCGCGGGGCGAGCTCATCCCGCAGCGCCGCGATCAGGCTGTTATGCACATCCGTCCAAAGCGCCGGGTGCTCTAGATACGGGTCCATCCCTGGGAACGGGGAAGGCATGGCTTCCGATCCCTTTATCGGCTCATAAAGCGGCTCACCACCTCGGCCGGGATGGGGACGGTGAGACGATCGCCGACCTTGGGGCGCTCCGGCAGGGCCGCGCTCCCCACAACGATCCCGACGGGAGTTCCTTCCGCCTGATACCCTCGCTCGATCCAGGCCATGCCGGTGAGGAACCCCTCTGTGTCGAGGGCGCAGCTGGTCACATAGCCGATCACCCGCCCCCGGCGGTCTACCACCGCATCCCCCAACTTGGGCAACCGCACGCCTTTCTCAGAAATCCGGAAACGAACCACCTCCATGGTCCGCTTCGCTTCCCGGGCCATATACGCCTTCCGCCCGATAAAGAACGGCTTGTAGAGTTTCACGAAGGAAGCGAAGCCAGCGTCCCCCGGGGTGAGATCCAATGGGCCAGCGAGCTCATGGCCATAAAGCGGAAGCCCTGCCTCCGTTCGGGTGCTGTCGCGGGCCCCCAGGCCGCATGGCTTGAGGCCGAAGGGCTTTCCGGCATCCAAGAGGAGCTCGAAGAGCGCCGGCGCTCGATCCGGGTGAACGAAGAGCTCGTAGCCGATCCGCTCGCCGGTGTAGCCGGTGCGGGAGATGATCAGATCGAAGCCTCGGATCTCCGCCCGCATCACCTGGCCCCGCTGGAGAGAGGCCAGCTGGTCTTTGGCCCGGGTGTCCATCAGGCTCTGGAGGATCCTCAAGGCCTGCGGGCCCTGCAGGGCGAGGTCCACTCGGCAATCGTCCCCCCACCGGCGGTCCCGCAGATCCCGAAGGACGACTTCATCCGTGAGCGCGGCCCACGGCCGCTCCCGATCGATCTGCACCTCGCCCCGGGCCACCGCGTTCAGCCAGGCCCAATCGCGGTCGTTGTTGGCGGCGTTGACCACCAGCATGTAGCGATCGGGCGCCAAGGCATAGATGATGAGATCGTCCAGAACGTGCCCCTCGGGATCCAGGAAGTACGTATATTGGGACTCGCCGACCTTCAGGGCCATCACGTCATTGGTCGTCACCCGCTCGAGGAAAGCCCGAGCGCCGGGGCCGCTGACCTCCAGGACCCCCATATGGGAGACGTCGAAGAGGCCGGCGGCGGTGCGCACCGCCCGGTGCTCCTCGCTCACGCCGGTATACCAGACCGGCATCTCCCAGCCGGCGAAGGGGATCATCTTCGCACCCAGCTCGCGGTGCAGCTCATAGAGGGTCGTCCGCTTGAGGGGCGCGCCCTCTGGCTCCGAGTAGGAGAAAGCCGGCAACGGGCGGAGGTGATCGCGGTGCGCCTCATCGACCGCCCGGAAGCCGATGAAGAAGGGCTTGTGGGGCGCCACGGCCGCCGCTTCGCGCAGATCGGCCGGGAAGCGGGCCTGGGCTCGTGCGGAGGCCGCCCGTGGATCCTCCGCAGGAACCTCCCGCACCCGTAGCGGGCCGGGCAGCTTCGCCCAGATGTCCTCATCGAAGCGGACGTATCCATCCGAGAGATCCCGCAGCCAGGCGGCGACCCGACCGGCCCGCTCCTCCGGCACCACCAGCCGGAAGGCGTCAGGGCCGTCCCGGATCAGATAGGCGGGGCTCATGATCCGGCCGTCGGCTTCCATCACGAACGTGGGGGCGCCTTCGCCGACCTTCAGGCCGACGGCCCGCTGGGTCAGGGCAGCGTCCAGGAACTCCGCCGTCCGGTCCCCCCGGATCTCCAGCACCGCCTTCCCATCGGCGGCGGGGAGGCGGTCGGTGATGAACCAGTAATGGGGATAGCCGCTCCGGGGGAGCTCCACGTCAATACCGGCCCGGGCGGCAAGCTCCGCCACGCGCAGCTTGGCCTCCTCCAGGACATCAAACTCGACTTTGGTGCGATAGACCAAATCGCGTCCGACGTAGTAACGATGCGGCTTGCACGCCCACAGCACGTCAGCGATGATGTCCGCCAGGGCCTCCACCTCCGGCTCCCGGAACCCCCGCTGGGTGATCCATGGGGTCCCCAGGCGAATGCCGCTGGCCGCCCCCGCCCCGACATCCCCTGGGATCGTGTTGCGGTTCACCACAATGCCGGCCAGATCCAGCACCCGGGCCGCCGGATCGCCCATCAACGGCGTGCCATCCGGACCCCGGACCGATTTGCAGTCCACCAGGAGGAGATGGGTGTTCGTGCCGCCGTAGGGGATCCGCAGCCCGCGCTCCGCCAGGCGCCGGGCCATCGCCTGGGCGTTGCGGACGATCTGGTGCTGCAAGGCCCGGAACGTCTCCGTGCGGGCCAGCTTGAAGGCCACCGCCAAAGCCGCGAAGACGTTGACGTGCGGCCCGCCCTGCTCGCCGGGGAACACCGCCCGATCGATTTTCTTCGCGATGTCCGGGTCCGTCGTGAGGATGCATGCCCCCCGCGGGCCCATGATGGTCTTGTGGGTGGTGAAGGTGATCACGTGGGCATAGCCCAAGGGGGTGGGGTAAGCACCGGCGATCACCATCCCGGCCGTGTGGGCGATATCCGCCAGCAGATACGCCCCCACCTCATCGGCGATCTCCCGGAAGCGCTTCCAGTCGGGCGCCCACGGGTACGACGTGTAGCCGGCGATGATCATCTTCGGCCGGTGCTGCCGGGCGAGCTCCCGGATCTGATCGTAATCCAAGCGCTCCGTCTGGGGATCTACAGTGTACCAGACGATGCGGTAATGTTTGCCCGAGCGGTTGACGGGGGAACCATGGGTGAGGTGGCCGCCGTGAACCAGCGACATGCCCATCACGGTATCGCCCGGCTGGAGCAACGCCTCGTAGACCGCGTTGTTGGCTGGGGCGCCGGAGAGCGGCTGGACGTTGACGAAGATCCGCTCGGGGGGAATCTCGGGGGTCGCGAAGGCCTCTGCGCATCGCCGTCGGGCCAGCGCCTCCACAATGTCAGCGTATTCCACGCCCTTGTAATACCGCTGATCGCCATAGCGTCGGTAAAAGCCCAGTTGATCCTCGTAATCCAACAACTCCGCCTCGGTTTGGGTGCGGGTGCGTTCGTGGGGATAGCCTTCAGCGTAGATATTCTGGAACACCGAGGCCAGCGCTTCGCGGACGGCCGCCGGGGCGTAGGATTCCGAGGGGATGAGGATCAGCTTGCGGATCTGACGCTCATGCTCATAGCGGATCAGGGCGGCCACATCCGGATCCACTTCCGCCAGCGAACCCCGGAACAGGAAATCCGACATGGGCATCTCCCTTGCGCGATCTCGATTCGAGAAAATGATGAAACCGAGAGGAGATTCTGCCTTTATCTTACGCGAGGGACAGAAGGGGCGTCAAGGTCATGGAGCAAGCCACCGACCACTCGTGCGGACGCTGTTCTTGGTGGCCCACCCGCTGCGTTTCCTCCATCGGAACCGGACTTCGGACAAATTCATCCATTTCCTTTGCCCGAGGAATTCTGGGCATACGATTGAGAAGACAGGCACCCTACCCTGTTCTCACTTAATTCTCAAGAAGTCGAGCGGCTTGCTAGTCTAAAATTTGGGGAGTTGATAAGCCATGCCCCCCAAGAAGGTGATTGTTCAAAAATCGGCAGCACGGTGGCAAGATGGGATCGCCCTGCGGAGTCTCTGTTTTTCTTTTTCCCCTTTAGCCCAACACCATCGCCAGGTGGGCTCCACCTCGCTTCAAGTGATTTCCACACCAGGCCAGAAA
>NZ_JBHOQJ010000161.1:0-13579 GCF_042408365.1 Thermoflexus sp. | reverse complement strand
AGACCACCGGCGGGCCCGGCGCCTGGCCGAAGGCCTCGCCGAGATCCCCGGGATCCGCATCGAGGCCCACCGGGTGCAGACCAACATCGTGATCTTCGAGCTCGACCCACGCCTCCCTCTGGGGGACGAAGCCTTCCTCGCAGCGCTGGCCGAACGCCGCGTCCGGATCCTACGCTGGGGGGCCCGGCGCTTCCGAGCGGTGACCCACTACTGGGTGGACGACGCGGACATCGACCAGGCCCTCCGGGCGGTCGCAGAGGTGGTGGGGGGTGTATTGAGCAGCTGAGCGCATTTCGAGGTAGTCACTCCTTTCCGGTGGCGAGCTCCCCATGTTAAAGGGGCCACGGGGTGAGGGGCATTGTCACACCCCCTGAAGAAAATGATCCCTACCGAACGGAGTGGCCACCCATTTTTGAACGGGAGATCATCGGATGACGACGGCGCTGATCTGGCCCGGGCCGCGATCGATCGAACCGGTAACGCCGGAGGCGCTCCAAGGCGCCCTGGCGCAGGTCGATGGGTTCCTCTGGATGGATCTCTGTCCGCCGAAGGAGGGCGACCGGGAGCTGCTCCGGCAAGCCCTGGGCTTCCACCCGCTGGCGCTGGAGGATGCCTTCCGGGCCCGGGAGCGGCCCAAGTTGGATGTCTATCCCGATCACTACTTCCTGGTGTTCTACGCCGTGGATTACGATCCGGAGAATGGCTTGCTCCGCGTTCCGATCCACCTCTTCATCGGCTCCCGCTACTTGGTCATCGTGCGCCCCGGAGCGATCCCAGCGGTAGAGGAGGTAGCCGCCCGCTGGGCTGGCCGAGAGCCCCCTGGCCCCGTTGCCCCAGGAAGCCTAACCTACACCCTCTTAGACGCCATTATCGATCGCTACTTTCCGATCCTCGATCGGATCGCGGAGGAGGTGGAGGCGATCGAAGAGCGGTTGTTCGCGGGGTCCGATGGGCGCCTGATCGAGGGGATCTTTCAGATGCGCAAGGCCCTGTTGGAACTGCGCCGGGTGGTGGCCCCGGAGCGCGAGGTGATCAATCTCTTGCTCCGGCGGGAACTGCCGATCTTCAAGCCGGAGGATATGGCCTACTTCCAGGACCTCTACGACCGGCTGGTGCGGTTGACCGAAAGCATCGATCTCTACCGCGATATGCTCTCCGGCGCCCTGGAGAGCTATCTCTCCCTGCAATCCAACCGCCTGAACGAGATCGTGAAGGTCCTGACCATCGCCTCCATCATCCTCATGGCGGACGCCCTGGTGGCGGGGATCTACGGGATGAACTTCCGCTATATGCCGGAGCTGGAGTGGCCGTGGGGCTACCCGATGGCGCTCCTGCTGATGGCCGGGGTCAGCGTCGGGCTGGCCCTCTTCTTCCGTCGGCGGGGATGGCTGTGAGCAGCTAACGGGCCCAGGCTTCCAGCAGGAAGCGATAAAAGGCCTCGACCTCTACATCCACCGCCACCTGAACCCGCCGCCCGCGGGGCTGCCGCACGATCCGACCTTGGCTCGGGCCTTCCGTGTGGACAGCGACTTCAGCCTCCTGGAAAGTGAAAAGCTCGGGGCGGGCCAGCCAAGCCGTGGTAAGGACATCCCACATGCAATACCGGGACCATGCGACGGTGGCGTAGCATTGGGCGGCCAGGTCCGAGAGCGGATATCGGCGCTGGCGAGCCAGACGCCGGAGGAAATCGGAGGTCACCGGGACCTTTTCCGTGACATCCAGAGGGAACATCCGTAAAGCGACGGCGGAGGCCAGAACCCGCTGCACCGCCACCGGATCCCAATAAGCGTTCCATTCCGCGGTCCCGTCGTGGCCCGGTTCCAGAAAGGGATCGACGTTCCCCGGTACGTCCAGCGCCCCGCCCATCCAGAGCACTTCCTCGATCCGCGCTTCCAGGCCCGGATCCAGATCCAGGGCCTGGGCCAGGTTCGTCAGGGGACCGGTCACCAATAGGGTCACCGGCCGGGAGGCTTCCCGGAGGCGCCGGAGGATGAACGCCGGGCCTTCCTCCTGTGCCAGTGGGGGCCCTTCTCGGTCTTTCTCGTTCAGGACTGGCAGAAGATCCACCACAAAAGCATCCTTCCGGAAGATCGCGGGGAAAGCGTTCTGCCCCCGAACGCGGCTTCGGGCGAGGGGGATGTCGGTACGGTTCAGCAACGCGAGAAGCTTCCGCGCCGCGGAGAGCGCCGGCTCCAGATAGCAGTCCGCCGGCGTGACCAGCACCCCGATCACCTCGATGTGGGGCAATGTGAGAAGGAGCGCGAGGGCCATAAAGTCATCGACGCCCCCATCCATGTCCATCAGCACTGCCCGGGGAATGCCCGACGCGGGGATCATGTGCTCACTCTCGCGCATACGGCCGTCCGATGGTGCGCGGGAACCGACGTCGTCCGATCACTAAGGTGACCACCAGGAGCGTGGTAATGTAAGGCAGCATATTGACGAAATAAAAGGGGATGCGCTCCTTCACGCCCGGGGTGACCGCCACCGCGTGAGCGATCCCTCCGGTGAGGCCGAAGAGAAACGCCGCGGCCAGGGCCAGCAACGGCTCCAGCCCGGCGAAGACGACGCAAGCCAGGGCGATGAACCCCCGACCGGCGGAGATCTCCTTGACCACCCCGCCAAACCAGGCCAGGGGCATGAAGGCCCCGCCCAGGCCGCAGAGCGCCCCGCCCAGAACGCTGGTGAACAATCGAAGCCGATCCACCCGCACCCCGGCGACATCCACCGCCTCCGGCCGCTCGCCGACCGCCCGAATGCGGAACCCCAGGACCGTATGGTGGAGCAGGATGTGGGCCAGGATCGCCAGGAGAACCGCCACGAGGGTGACCGGGCTGATCTGCCCGATGGGCGTGATCCAGCGGGGGACCATCAGCTCGCGGGGGAAGATGTGGATGCCCGGGAGGGCCCATAGGCTCATCAGGAGGTAAGGGGTGAACCCCAGGGCGAAGAGGTTGAGGCCCATCCCCGCGATGATCTGGTCGGCCCGGCCGTAGACGGCGAGCAACCCCAGGACCAGACCGAGGAGCGCCCCGATCACCATGCCGCCCACCAACCCGGCGATCCCGCTGCCGAATTGCTCCGCCACCCAAACCCCTGCCACCGCGGTGATCAACAAGATGCCCTCCAGGCCGATGTTCACCACGCCGGCCTTTTCGTTCACGCATTCCCCCACCGCCGCCAGCGCCAGGGGGGTCATCGCCAAGAGCCCGGCCTCCAGCAGGGAAACCGGCTTCAGCCCGACCTGCTCGAACCCGTAAGCGAGAAGCCCCAGGGCCAGCGCGATGAGCCCGATCCAGCCCAGGCGTTGAAGAAGCCCCCTCATCGCGACAACCTCCTCCGCAGCATCGTCCAGAGCTCAGGGACCGCCAGGGTGATGACGATCAACCCGTTCACCGCTCGGACCAGCTCCGAGACCACGCCGGCGTGGTATTCCATAAAACGGCCGCCGTGCTGCAGCGCTCCGAACAGGATCGCGGCGAGGATCCCTCCGAGGGGATGGTTGCGGCCGACCAAGGCCACGCCGATGCCGTCAAACCCCAAGGTGGCCACGTTCCCCAAGGTCGCATAGAGGGACCAAGCCGGCGGGCGGCCGATGATCTGGCTGGCCCCGGCCAGGCCGGCGGCCATCCCGCCGATCAGGAAGCTCCACAGCAGCGCCCAGCCGATCCGCACCCCTGCGTACCGGGCGGCCTCCGGGTTCTCACCCACCAGACGCAATTCGTAACCCAGACGGGTTCCCCACAGGATGAAATACACCGCGAGGCAGAAGAGAACCGCCACGAAGATCACAGCCGTCAGCGTCGAGCCCTCGGCCAGGATCGGGTAACGGGCGGTGGGCAACGCCGGACGGGTCCGCTCCGCTCGGCCGGGCTCGGCCAGGTAGCGGATCGCCAGATACATGGCCAGGTGGAAGGCGATCCAGTTGAACATGATCGTGGAGATCACCTCGTGGACGCCGCGCCAGATCTTCAACAGGGCTGGGGCCAGGGACCACAGGGCGCCGCAGAGGATCGCCACCGACGTGGCGACAAGGAGGTGGAGGCCGGGGGGCAGGGAGAGGAAGCTGGCGGCCCACACCGCGCCGATCGCGCCGATATACATCTGACCCTCCGCTCCGATGTTAAAGAGACCCGCCCGCACCCCCACAGCGAACGTCAGGGCAGTGAGCATCAGAGGGGTTGCGAAGGCGAGGGTCTCCAGCGTATCGTGGGGGGTGCCGAAGGCGCCTTGGAAAAGGGCTTGATAGGCCCTCAGCGGGTGATACCCGAAGGGCAGCATGAGGAGCCCCCCGGCGATCAAGCCAACCCCGATCGCCAGCAAGGATTCCAGCAACGGCCGTGCCTGCCTCATCCGACCCTCCCCTGGGGGACGATGCCCCCCATCATCATGCCGATGGTCTCCCGGGTGAACGCCTCCACCGGGCCCACGCCGAGGAACTTCCCCTCATACATCACCGCGATGCGGTCGCTCAGCTCCAACACCTCGTCCAGATCCGCGGAGATGAGGAGGACCGCCTTCCCGGCATCCCGCATCTGAACCAACAGCTCTCGGATATAGGCTGTGGAAGCCACATCCAGACCCCGGGTCGGGTGAACGGCGAGGATCAGCTTGGGCTCCTTGGTAAGCTCCCGTCCCACCACAAGCTTCTGTTGGTTGCCGCCGCTTAACGAGCGGGCGAGGGCGCGGGGGCCCGGGGCGATCACCTGGAATTGTTGCAGCAACCTCCCTGCAAAACTCAGAATTTGACCCCAGTCCAGGCGCCCCCATCCCCGCAGGAAAGCCGGCTCCCACTGACGGCTCAGGATGCTGTTCTCGGCCACATCGAAGTTCAACGCCATCCCAAATCGGAGGCGATCCTCAGGGATGTGCGCGATCCCCCTTCGATAGGCTTCGATCGGCGTCAACGGAGTTAAGGGCTTCCCATCCAGGAGGATCTCGCCGCGTCGGATCGGGCGCAGACCACCCAAGGCCTGCGCCAGCTCGCTCTGGCCGTTCCCCTCCACCCCGGCGATCCCGAAGATCTCCCCCGCTCGCACCTCAAATGAAACTCCTTTCACCGCCGGCAAGCCCAGATCCCCTATGACCTCCAGCTCCCGCACGACCAGCACCGCCTCCCCCGGCGGGCGGGGCGAGCGACTCACCCGAGGGACCACCGCTCGACCCACCATCCACTCGGCCAGCTGTTCCGGCGTGGCCTCCGGGGTGGAGATCTCGCCGGTCACCCGGCCGTTCCGCAACACGACGATCCGGTCGGAGATCTCCAGCACCTCCCGGAGCTTATGCGTGATGAAGACGATGGAGCGGCCACCTGCTTTCAGATCGCGCAGGAACCGGAAGAGCTCCGCGACCTCCAACGGTGTGAGGGCCGAGGTGGGCTCATCCAGGATGAGCACCTGCGTCCCGCGGTAGAGGACCTTGGCGATCTCCACCCGCTGCTGAACCCCGATGGGGAGCAATTCCACAGGGACATCCAAGGGGATCGAGAGCCCAAGCTCCTCCAGCAGGCGCTGCACCTGATCTCGGGCCCGATCTTTAGAGAGCCAGAGCACCGAGCCTTCCTGGCCCAGGAGGATGTTCTCCAAGGCCGTGTAGGGGGGAACCAAGGTGAAGATTTGATGCACCATCCCGATGCCGGCCCGAAGGGCATCGGCGGGGTTCCGAAAACGGACGGGGCGCCCATCGATGCGGATTTCCCCCCGGGTGGGTGGGAGGAGCCCGGAGAGGATCTTCATCAATGTGGTCTTGCCCGCGCCGTTCTCCCCCAGAAGCCCCACGATCTCCCCAGGCTGCAGGTGGAAATCCACCCCGCGCAGCGCCACCGTCCCATCCGGATAGACCTTATGGATGTCTCGCATCTCGATTCGGGGTCCCATAGGCCTGTGCCCGGAAGCAAAGAAAGCGTTTCGAGATCGTCCGGTTCTGTTCCCCCCACGCCTGAAGGGCCGTGGGGAAGGGGTTAAGGTGGGTGGGGCCGCTGAAGACAGTCCCACCCATCCCCACAGGAGGTGCCCCTACCGAATGGCGTGAATGTCCGTAGGGGCGGGCCTTGTGCCCGCCCTCAAGGGCACCCACAAAGGGTGTCCCCTGCGGCCATCCCTCACTGAAATCCTCCACGCGTTGAGAGGGACCGCCTGGCCCCAATGCCTTTGCAAAAAGGGGTGCAGGCGGATCCTCCACCTGCACCCCTCCCATGCGCTCGCCTCAAGCGCGGGGGGCTGGAGCCCTTAGCCGAGCTCATCCCGCCACTTCTTGATTTCCTCCTCCGTGGTGACCATCGGAACCTGGACCTCGCCGTTGCGGATCTTCCGCTCCAGCTCCGCCACGGCCTCCCAGATCCAGGCGGGCTGGGCCTCCCGCATCGCCTTGACCCGCTGCCGGATCTCGTCCGGCGGAGCGGGGAGGACTTTCTTCCCGGTCAACTTCTCGGCCGTCTCCCCCATCTTGATGAACTCGTCGAGATCGGCCAGGGTGCTCACTGAGATCCCCTCCATCAGCTCGCCGTCCACCTTGGTGCCGATGCCCAGGACCAGAACACCCTTGTTGCGCTTCACGAGGTCCCGGAACTTCCCATCCAGCACCAGCTTGGTCGTGTAGTAAACGCCCTTGTCCACCCGCTTCATCATGCTGGCGATCACGAACCCGGGGTTGATCCAGTCCTGGTTGGCGTCCACGCCGATCCAGAACGGCGGGCCGCTTTTGAGGCCCTGCGCCCGGGCGATTTCCTCCACCGCCTGGTTGATGCCCAGCCCCAAGGGGCCGGCGATGTTGTAGACGGCCACGGCGTCCCGCGCGTACATGGCCTTGGCCGCCTCATAGCCTTTGGTGATATCGCTGAAGGTGCCGGTGTAGGTCCAGAGGACGAAGTCCTTGGTGTAGGGGAAGGCCTTGTCCGGCTTGTTCTTCGCCAGCCACTCGGTGGCCCAGCGAGCGCCCCACTTGTAGCCGATCTCGAACTTCCAAAGGACTGGGATCTCGATGCCGAAGACGCCGCCGATGTGCGGCTTCTTGTACTCGGCGGCCAAGAAGGTGGCTAAGGCGCCCACCAAGGCGCTCCCCTTATGCTCCTCGTAGACCACGTCCATCAAGTTGGGAAGCGGGTACTCGTTGGGGTACTTCTGTTGGATGATGGATTGAGCGTAGGTATCGATGCCGACGAAGTTCTTATCCGGGAACTTGCGGGCGACTTCCGCGAGGGCATCGCTCAGGAGGAAGCCAACCCCCACGATCAGCTGCACATCCGGATCCCGGGCGGCGGTCGTGAGGTTGGGGACGTAGTCCGCTTCCACCTTGCTGATGACCTCCACGACCTCCACACCGAAATCCCGCTTCGCGTCATCACCGCCCTTGAAGGCCATGTCGTTGAAGCTGAGATCGCCCCGCCCGCCGATGTCTGAAACAATGGCGATCTTCACGACCTTCCGAGGCGTGGGGGTCGGCGCCGCCGGAGCACATGCCCCGAGAACCAATCCGAGCAGCCCAAGAGCTGTCAGAAGACTACGCCCACGGGCCATGGCGGCACTCCTTTCTCTGTTAAGGGGAAAACGGGGGAATGGAACTCATTTCTTACATTACTTATTATCTCCGGTCCTTCATACGCTGTCAAACGCTTTGATTAAAACGCTCTTTTTAACAGTCTGGTTAACAATTCTAAACATAGCAGGGGCGCTCCAAAGGGTGGTGGAAAGCGGAGAAAAAACTTCGAGGGTTGGGGATCTCGTTTGCAGTCCGTCGCTTAAGTGCTTGTTCTGGAAGATCCTAAGGCCCAGCGAGCATGACGTGGACAAAGTCGACGAGTGTGAATAGATTATGATTGACTGGCCGCGCGGGACTGGATTGATCCAGCCCTGTCCAGGCAGAACCCATCCCGAGGATCCAAAAGGCCCTATGCGCATCCTGGTCGCTGGCGGAGCGGGTTACATTGGAAGCATTGTGACGGAGTTCCTGCTGGAGGCAGGCCATGAAGTCGTCGTTTACGACAACCTGTCTCATGGGTTCCGCGCTGCGGTTCCCGAAGGGGCGCTCTTCGTGCAGGGGGATATCGGAGACGGGGAACGCGTCGTCGAGACCCTGCGCCGATGGCCGTGCCAGGCGGCGATGCACTTCGCCGCCTTTATCGAAGCTGGGGAATCGATGCAGGATCCCTTTAAATACTTTCGGAACAACATCGCACACACCATCACCTTCCTGGAGGCTCTGCTCGCCGCGGGCGTGGATCGCGTGGTGTTCTCCTCCACCGCGGCGGTCTACGCGCCTGCCCCCGAGCCGTTGACGGAATCCTCGCCCATCGGGCCGGTGAACGTCTACGGGGAGACCAAGGCGACCGTTGAGCGCATCCTGGCATGGCTGCACCGCACCCGCGGCCTCCGGTATGCCGCCCTGCGTTACTTCAACGCCGGCGGGGCGACGGCCACCCGGGGGGAGGACCACCGGCCGGAGAGCCATCTGATCCCGAACGTCCTGGCGGTGGCGTTGGGACGCCGGCCCTGGGTGGAGATCTACGGGACCGATTATCCAACCCGCGATGGGACGTGCGTGCGGGATTACATCCACGTGGCGGATCTGGCCCGAGCGCACCTCCTGGCGCTGGAAGCGCTGTCGGAACGGCCGGCGATGGTCTACAACGTGGGGACGGGGATCGGCTATACGGTGCGGGAAGTGCTGGAGGTGTGCCGCGAGGTGACCGGACACCCCATCCCAGCCGTCGAGGCCCCGCGGCGGCCGGGGGATGCCGTGATGCTGGTGGCTTCCGCGGAGGCCATCCAGCGGGATCTGGGCTGGACCCCTCGACACACGCTACGGGACATCGTGCTCAGCGCCTGGCGGTGGATGCAGGCTCATCCGGAGGGATATCCGGGCTAAACCTCGTCCGCTGCGCTGTGCGTCCCTTCTCACGGATCACAACTGGGCGCATCATCATCCCATTTGCTGAGCTTCCAGAAAAGGAAGTATTATAGGAAACAGCAGTACCTGTGACGATCTTCACGAAGCGTGAGGCGGTTCGGGAAGCCTATGACCACGGAGGCTGCGCATGCCTTTTCGACTGGGACCCACAGAGTTAATCATCATCCTCTTGATCGCCCTGTTGCTGTTCGGGCCTGGCCGTTTGAGCAACCTGGCTCGGGAGCTGGGGCAGAGCATTCGGGAATTCCGGCGAGGGCTCACTTCGGAGGAGGAGCAAGGGGCGAAATCGGAGAAGCGGCCGGACAAGCCATCCTAAGCCCTTGGAGTTCAGGATGCGCACACTGGATGAGTGGCTGGAGGAAGCCGCGGCGTTCCATGGGCACCTGTGCCCGGGCCAGATCCTGGGGGTCCGGATGGCGCTTCTGGGATGTCAGCTCCTGGGCTTGAACCCGGAGGATCCCGGGGATCGACGTCGGTTGATCGTCTATGTGGAGATCGATCGGTGCCTGACGGATGCCATCGCTACGGTGACCGGATGCCGGCTGGGACGGCGCACCCTCAAGCACGTCGACTACGGGAAAGCGGCGGCGACCTTTGTGGATACACGGACCGGCCGGGCGATCCGGATTGTGGCTCGGGATGATGCTCGGGAGACGGCTCTCCATCTTGCGCCCCCCGGTCTCAGCAAAGCCGCCGCCCAGCGCCACGCGTATCGGATCATGCCGGATGAGGATCTGTTCCGGATCCAACTGGTTCAGGTGACGATCCCCCCGGAAGATCTGCCGGGCCATCCGTTGCGGCGGGTCTTCTGCGCGCGCTGTGGCGAAGGCATTAACGATGGTCGGGAGGTGGTCCGGGATGGGGAGGTGTTGTGTCGCGCGTGCGCAGGGGAGCCTTATTACACGCCTCTGGAAGCGCCCGATCCTAAGGGCGAAGCCACGGCCCGAACCACACCGTTGAGGCCGTGATGGCCCCTACGCTGAGCGCCCACAGAGGGAGTCCTGCTTTGAGGAAATCCTTCGGCCGATAGCCGCCGGCGCCCATCACCAGGGCGTTGGCGGGATGGGCCATGGGGGTCAGGAAGGCCGCCGAGGTGGCCAGGGCCACGGCCAACCCCATCCAGTGCGGAGGGATCCCCAGGATAGGCGCCGCCCGCAGCGCGATGGGCCCCCAAACCACCGCGGTGACGGAGGCGGAAAGCACCTGGGTTAAAGCCGCCGCCACCCCAGTGAACACCAGCACGCCGATCCAAGGCGAGGCCCCACCGATCCCTCGGAGTACGATCTCTCCCAGCCATTCCGCCGCCCCGGTGCGGGAGACGGCGATGGAGAGCGGGAGCAGCCCCGCGACCATGAACACCGTCGGCCATTCGATCGCCCGGTAAGCTTCTTCCATAGT
Source organism: Thermoflexus sp. (assembly GCF_042408365.1). Lineage (GTDB taxonomy): Bacteria > Chloroflexota > Anaerolineae > Thermoflexales > Thermoflexaceae > Thermoflexus. The sequence goes on along the minus strand of NZ_JBHOQJ010000161.1, from coordinate 3,277 downwards.
TAGGCAACCGACCAGGATCATCAGCACCGCCCCGGCCATGGTCACCTCGGCGATCGATCGAGTGGTCAGGGCGGAGGTCAGGATCACCCCCAGCATGATCCCGATCGCTGGGATCCGACGGGAGGTCCGCATGGGCTCCCCGTTGGTCTGGAGGACGATGAACTCCGGATCGCCCTGGAGGATCCGGATGCGCTCCCAGGGGCCATACGCGAGGAGGGCATCCCCGAAGCGCAAGCGCTCATCCGCAAGGCCTGCTCGGATGGGACGTCCCTCCCGCCAGATTGCCAGGATCTGGAGACCGTAGCGTTCTCGGAAACGCAGGTCACGCAAAGTTTTGCCGATCAAGGTGGTGTGAGGGGAGAGCAGGATCTCGATGAGCCCCATCTCCCCGGCCTCTAAGACCTCGGGGGCCACCGGGCGGGGGAGCTTCCGAAGCTTCAAAGCCCGGGCGGCTTCCTCCAGGCTCTCTTCCTCAGAGAGCCCCGCGGCGATCAGGAGCACATCCCCGGGCTGCAGCGCCTCCGAGCTGCTGGGGGAGAGGAGCAATCGTCCCTTCCGCCGGATCCCCACGACCATCAGATGGTATTGAGAGGCCAGCCCGCTCTCCCCCAAAGAAACGCCCGACAACGGCGAGGCCGGTTCCACCAGGAGTTCCACCAGTCCATCTTTCAAGCCATACAGCTCCGCCAGCTCCCGGTTGAGCCGATGGAGGCGCATCAATTGCCCGGCGGGGGAACGCTCCGGGAGGGTTCGCCAGGTGACCAGGATCACCCACAGCAGGCCGAGGATCGCTGGGAGCAGGCCCACGACGAAGAAATCCACCATCGTTAAGGAGCGCCCATAGCTCTCCCGGAGGAGCCCGCTGAGCAGGAGGTTGGCGGTGGTAAAGAGGGTCGGCATCCCTCCCAGCAACGCGCCATAGGCGATGGGGATCAGGACACGAGAGGGGGCCAAGCCGATCCGTCGGGCCGCCTGGACCGCCAGAGGCATCACGACCGCGGCGGCGGTCACCGAGTTCATTGTGAGCGAGAGCAGAGCGGTCAGCAACGTCATCCCCGCCACAAGACGCCAAGGGGAATCCTTGGCCCATCCGCTGAGCCGCTCGCCCAGGATCTGGGAGACCCCTGTCCGGTTCAGGCCAGCGGTGAGGATGAACAAGGCGATGAGGGCGATGACCGCGGAACGGCTGAACCCACTGAAGGCTTCTTGGGGGGAGAGCAATCCGCTGAAGGAAAGCCCTAGGGCCATGATCAGCGCCGCCAGGTCCGGCCGCAATGCCCCACTGATCAACAGGCTGGTCACAAGTATTAAAATGAGCAGCAACCAGATGGTGGGAAGAGAGAGCACTTCCCCTCCAGATGAAGACAGAGAAATGTCCTCGCTATAGAATACCGCATCAGGCCGCTCAGCAAGTCCCGCGGCCCCATCTTAATTATCTTCCAAGCCGTATGGGATAGGCCTGAAGTCAGGGGGTTGACAACGGCTGCCCATTTGGTCCTCTTTTGTTTCTCCAAGCCGCTGGCCTGGATCGTGGGAAGCGGGTAAAAGCCGCCTGGCGACGGATGAGAACCAAGCTGATCCTACCGGGAGTTCCCTGGGAAGTTGGGAGGCCGCGCGATCCTTCGGATCGCACGGAGACCCTGTTGCCCTGTGGCGATCCCCGATTTCGCTGCTTCACCCCAACGCTGATAGGAGCCACTCCTTTTTTTAAACTGTAAGGAGGCTGATTAGGAATGGCCAGCGAGCGGTTGGAGGGGGCGTGGTCCGGTGGTCGCTTCCGAGTACTTCTGAGCCGCCCAAACCGGTCGCTGCGAGAGGGGTTCCTGAAACTGACGGAGCAAGCCAGCGAGGCGTGGATGGCCACCGCTTTCCTCAACTGGGACATGTTGGAAGAAATCATGAAGAGGCGGGAAGCGGGTTGCATGTTTCGGATATTGACAGGTACGTTCGGAAGGCAAACCCGCCAGCAGACATTTAAGCGACTTCTCGAGCTGAGGCGTGGCGGGTCGGTCCGGGCTCGCATCTGGGATTGTGGCCAGCACCGTGATTTCCATGCCAAGCTCTACCTATGGAGAGTGGGTGAAGAAGGAGTAGCGTGGGTGGGCTCTGCGAACCTGACCGCAGGCCTCTGGCGAGAGGGGGAGTTGGTGCTTGAGGTGCGCGGCAAGTGGGAGGATGCATTACTCCGTGCCCTACGGACGGCTTTTGAGGCCGAATGGAAGCGGGCGCGTCCATTGGATGAATCGTTCGTGCGCGCTTACCGGGAGTCGAGGCGGATCTATTCGGAGGTGAAAGCTCGGCCTCCCAGGGGAAGGGACGGTGGACCCCGCAGGCCAGCTGGGCGGGGCTCGAGCAGTCGTGAGATCGCGTTTCTGTTTACCTGGAATCCTCGCAATCATCCAACTATGAACGAGTCGAGGTGGAAGAAGCTCGTGAAGAAGTTCATGAGGAAGCGACACGGGGAGCTTGAGTGGTCCTGTGGAAACAGGAAGGATCCGCAGAAGATTCCTCGTGGAGCGATGGCTTTCATCATACGGCTCGGCGTACCCGACAAGGGTATCGTCGCGATCGGTCGCACTACAGGCAAAGCGTGGTTTGACGAGGATTGGCGTCCCAAGGCGCCCTATGCATCCCACGCCCCGGATCGACGCCGCGAGGTGCTCTATGCAGAACTTAGGCTCGAAGAGCTTTGGGAACGACCCGTTGTTACACTGGACGAACTCCGAGACAAGTGGCCTCGCATCAACTGGAGCCCGCACACATCGGGGATCGCCATCCCGGCCGGCGTTGCCCGAAAGTTGTGGAAATTGTGCAAGAGGCGTGCCACCTCATCCTCGAAGGGAGGGCTTTGAGCGGTTGGCCCAAGAGCGAGTTCGTGGAGGATGGCCAGCCGATTGTGCGGTTCGGTTTAGGATAGATCCAGGTGGTAGGCTTGCAGCAGGCAGCGCTCTCAGAGCAAGATCCATAAGCTTGCTGGGCGGGAGCGTAACTATTCAAGCTGGTTCCATTGACCAATTTCGCCTGGCCGCTGAGCAACTGCCAGAGGATCAAGCGGGGGTCAGCCTTCTAAAGGAAGCAATGAAGGCATTTATACGCTGCCACGCTCGCCCCCTTTCATCCGGGTAGCCAGCCGCCAGTGATTGTTCAAAAATCGGCAGCACGGTGGCAAGATGGGATCGCCCTGCGGAGTCTCTGTTTTTCTTTTTCCCCTTTAGCCCAACACCATCGCCAGGTGGGCTCCACCTCGCTTCAAGTGATTTCCACACCAGGCCAGAAA
>NZ_JBHOQJ010000155.1:0-1551 GCF_042408365.1 Thermoflexus sp. | reverse complement strand
CGGCTCCCCCAAACCCTATCTTTTTTTATCCTCTCTCCCCACGGCCCTTTGGGCCGCGGGGAGGAAGGATCCAGGGGGGCGGGGTCATCGGCTTCTCACCCCCATATCCTTAAAAAGGAGCATTCGTGCGACAGCCAGAGCCATGAGGCCTCGGGTTCGGGAATGGCCTTTGGCCGGAGTTTTCTGACGCACGCTGCAAGGGAAACGGAGGTTTCCATTGAGCGGATCTCTTCCACTGTTAGCTGTGCATGGACATTTTTATCAGCCCCCGCGTGAAGACCCATGGACCGGCGAGGTTCCCCCGGAGCCGGGCGCGGAGCCTTATCACGATTTCAACGAGAAGATCACCGCGGAATGCTATCGCCCGCTGGCGGAGCGGTGCCTGTTCGAGCGGATCAGTTTCAATGTAGGGCCCACGCTGATCGCCTGGCTGGCGCGCCGTGCCCCGGAGACCTATCGGCGGATCCTGGAGGCGGATCGGGCCAACGTGGCTCGTGGGGTGGGGAACGCCATCGCTCAATCGGCCCACCACACGATCCTCCCCCTCGCTCGACGGCGGGATAAAATCACCCAGGTCTATTGGGGGATCAAATCCTTTCAGCATCGCTTCGGCCGGCACCCCCGGGGGATGTGGCTGCCGGAAATGGCGGTGGATCTCACCACGCTGGAGGTGCTGGCGGAGGCCGGTCTGACGTTCACGATCCTCTCATCCGAGCAGGTACGGGGGGCGCTGACCCAGGGGGCAGGTCCCTATCGGGTTCGCCTGGAGGCGAATGCTTACTTCACGGTCTTCGTTCGCGACCGTGACCTTTCCAACCAGGTCTCCTTTGCGATGCCATCCCTCGGGCCGGCGGATCGTTGGGCCAAAGGGGCCTTGCGGGGAAGGTCCCATTTGACGTTGCTGGCAATGGATGGGGAGACCTTCGGCCACCATCACCGGGAAGGAGTGGATTTCCTGGAGCGCCTGCTTCAGCCTCAGACCCCGGCTTATGAGGTGACGATCCTCCCCGAGTATCTGCGGGCGCATCCGCCGGTGGAGGAAATCGAAGTGATTCAGAACACGGCCTGGAGTTGCGCCCACGGGCTGGCCCGCTGGAGCATCGGGTGTGCGTGTACCCCGGGGGATTCGCGCTGGAAAGCGATCTTGCGAGCGGCGATGGATCTGCTTGCGGAGGAAATCGACGCCACCTATTTGGATCTGACCCACGGGCGCATCGGGAATCCATGGCGGCTGCGCGATGAGTATATTCACGTGGTCCTGGGGGTGATGGACGCTCGCTCGCTGCTGCGGGAGTTTGCCGATCGCCCCCTCTCCGCGGATGTTGAGCAGCGACTTCTGTGGGCCCTCCAAGCCCAGGTCCATCGCCAGCGTATGTTCGCCAGCTGCGGGTGGTTCTTTGAGGATCTGGATCGCCTGGAGCCGCGCTTGGTGATCCGTCAGGCCGCCCGGGCCATCGAGCTCGTTCGGGAGGCCACCGGGGTCGATCTCACGGAGGGCTTCCGTCGGGCCCTGGCCCTGGCCCGGAGCGAGCGAACGGGCAAAACCGGAGC
>NZ_JBHOQJ010000144.1:0-9491 GCF_042408365.1 Thermoflexus sp. | reverse complement strand
CAGTGGGTACAAGCCGCAGTTTTACTTTCGGACGGCGGATGTGACGGGGGAGATTGAGCTGCCGGCGGGGGTGGAGATGGTGATGCCTGGGGACAATGTGAACCTGCGGGTGCGGCTGATTGCCCCGGTGGCGATTGAGGAGGGGTTGCGGTTCGCCATCCGGGAAGGGGGGCTCACCGTCGGCGCCGGCGTCGTCACCAAAATCCTGGAGTAACCGAGGTAGAGAAAGATTTCCATGGGGTGCGGGCCGCGCAAACGACCCGCACCCCATGGAAATCCCACAAACAAAGGATCATCCCTGCGAATCGGGGTGGCTACTGCAAGGCTCCAACAGATTGAAAGCTTTCACTAACCATCTCGGGGGCAATGGTGAGGTCTATGGCCAAGCAGCGATTGCGAATTCGTTTGAAGGCCTATGATCACCGGATCCTGGACGAATCCGCCCGCCGGATCGTGGAGGTGGCGGAGCGCACGGGCGCACGGGTCATCGGCCCGATCCCGCTCCCGACGAAGCGGGAGCGGTTCACAGTGATCCGTTCGCCGTTCATCGATAAGGACTCGCAAGAACATTTTGAGATCCGCACTCATAAGCGGCTGATCGATGTCCTCGATCCGGATCCAAAGACCATTGACCAGCTGATGCGCCTGAACCTCCCAGCCGGCGTGGATATCGAAATCAAGATCTGATTCCGGCGGAATGGATATCCAGCCGGCCTGAGGCGCTTCGCGGGATTGAAGAGACCACTCGGTGGGTTGGGGATTATTCGGCCTTCTCAAGCTCGCGACCGGGATTCGGGAATTCGGCGGCTTTTGCATCCATTTCCCTTGCAACAGGGATGTGAAGCGGATGGTCGTGCTGATTTCAGGGGATGATGGGCCGGATGGGCGACCAGTCCCCTCGGGAGGTTCAACCATGAAGGGTCTGCTTGCGCGCAAAATCGGGATGACTCAGATGTTCAATGAACAAGGCGAGGTGGTCCCCGTAACTGTCCTGCGGGCCGGACCATGCTATGTGACCCAGGTGCGGACGCCGGAGCGGGATGGCTATGCGGCGATCCAACTCGGCTTTGAGGAGACGAAGCCTCGGCGGCTGACTCAGGGGGAGCTGGGGCATCTGGTCAAGCGTAACCTACCCCCATTGCGGGTGCTGCGGGAGATCCGCTTGCCTGGCCCGGAGGCGTTGGCGGCTTATCATGAGGGTCAGCTGCTGACGGTCTCGATCTTCGCGCCTGGGGAGCGGGTGGATGTAACCGGCTGGTCCAAGGGCCGCGGCTTCGCGGGAGGGATCAAGCGCCACGGCTTCGCCCGCCAGGCGAAGACCCATGGCCAATCCGACCGCCACCGGGCGCCGGGATCGATCGGCACCAACACCGATCCGGGCCGGGTGCTTAAAGGGAAGCGCATGGCCGGCCATTATGGGAACGAGCGGGTGACCGTCCGGAATCTCCAGGTAGTTTGGGTGGATCCGGAGCGGCATCTGATCGCCCTAAAAGGCGCTGTCCCCGGCCCCCGAGGGGGATTGGTGATCATACGGCAGGCCAAACGGCCTTATTGATTGACGTAAGGGGTGGGAACCAGGGCGCGTGCGATTGCACGCAAAGTCCGCTGGAATCGTTTGGGGATCAGTTTAAGGAGGCATCCCAATGCGTGTCCCGGTTTGGAACATGGAAGGACAACAGGTGGGAGAGATCGAACTGCGGCCGGAGGTGTTTGAGGCTCCCATCCACATCCCGTTGATGCACCAGGCGTTGGTCCGACAGCTGGCCAACGCTCGCCTGGGGACCCATAAGACGAAAACCCGTGGGGAGGTGCATTACAGCGGCCGTAAGATGTGGCCCCAGAAGCATACGGGGCGAGCCCGGCAGGGGAGCCGGGATGCGCCCCACTGGTATCACGGTGGGGTGGTGTTCGGGCCGCGGCCGCGCAGCTATGAGCAGAAGATGCCGAAGAAGATGCGGCGGGCGGCCTTGCGCTCGGCGCTTTCCGTGAAAGCGAAGGAGGGCCAGATCCTGATCCTGGATCGTCTGGAGCTGCCGGAGCCGCGGACCCGGTTGCTGAAGGAGATCCTGGATCGGCTCCCTGTTGGCAAGAGCGCCCTTATCCTGCTCGCCGGTTCGAACGAAAACGTGAAGCGGGCGGTTCGGAATCTGCCCAACGTGGCCTACCTTCACGCGATGTGTTTGAACATCCGCGATCTGTTTAAGTATGAGACGTTGATCATCCCACAAGATGCGTTGGCCGTCATCGAAGATTGGCTGACGCGTCCGGTGATCCGGAAAAAGTTTGCGCTGCCCCAAGCGGAAACCGTAGCGTCGTCTTGATGGAGAGCCCTGAGCGGGGGGATGGAAGATGGATCTCTACGAAGTGATTAAACGGCCGGTGATTACCGAGAAGACCACCCGGCTTAAGGAAATGAATCAGTATGTATTCGAAGTTGATCCGCGAGCGAACCGCCATCAGATCCGAGAGGCGGTCGAGAAAATTTTCAACGTCCGTGTTCTGGATGTGCGCGTCATTAACGTCCCGGCAAAACGGCGACGGGACTGGCGGGCACGGATTCTGAGCAGCAAGCCCAAGCAGGTGGTGCGTCGCCCGGGATGGAAGAAGGCGATCGTCAAAATCGCTCCGGGCCAGCGTATCGATCTGTTCGAGGTTTAAAAATTTCTTCTCTCCGCCTCCCTCATAAGCCATGCTGGGCGGGGGGGATGCGGAAGGAGGTAGCTTATGGGGATTAAGGTTTATAAGCCGACCACACCCGGCCGCCGCAATGCGACCGGTTACACCTTCGAGGAAATCACCAAGGACGAGCCGGAGAAATCCCTGGTCGTTCCTTTGAAGAAACATGCTGGTCGGAATTTCCAGGGCCGGATCACTGTCCGCCATCGGGGTGGTGGTCATAAGCGGCTCTATCGGATCATTGACTTTAAGCGTCGGGATAAGGAAGGCATTCCAGCGAAGGTGATCAGCATCGAATATGATCCCAACCGCACCGCCCGCATTGCCCTCCTTCAGTACGCCGATGGGGAGAAGCGTTACATCCTGGCACCCCTGGGCTTGCAGGTTGGGGATGTGGTGATGAGCGGACCTCAGGCGGAGGTCAAAGTCGGCAACGCGATGCCGTTGGCCAATATCCCGGTGGGGACGCTGGTGCACAATGTGGAGCTGTATCCCGGGCATGGCGGCCAGATTGCCCGGGCGGCGGGCGCAGTTGCGCAATTGCTGGGGAAGGAGGAGGGTTATGCGATCCTGCGCCTGCCCTCCGGGGAGATCCGGAAGGTCCGCCTGGAGTGCTATGCGACCATCGGCCAGGTGGGGAACCTGGAACATGCAAACATCCGGTTGGGCAAGGCCGGTCGCAAGCGCTGGCTGGGGATTCGCCCCACGGTGCGTGGATCGGCGATGTCGCCGCGGGATCATCCCCATGGAGGCGGCGAGGGGCGCGCGCCCATCGGCTTGCCGTATCCGAAGACGCCCTGGGGTAAGCATACGCTGGGGAAGAAGACCCGGCGCAACAAGACCACAGATAAATACATTGTCCAGCGTCGTCAGAAGAAGGCATGAATGGGAACCTGTTTTCGACCCGAGGGATTCAGGAGGTGATTCGGGATGGGGCGTTCGCTGAAGAAAGGTCCGTATTGTGATCCGAAACTGTTGAAGAAGATCGAGGAGCTGAACCGCCGGGGTGAGAAACGGGTCATCCGTACCTGGTCTCGCGCCTCGGTGATCTTCCCCCAGATGGTGGGGCATACCATCGCTGTTCATGACGGACGGCGCCATGTGCCGATCTATATCACCGAACAGATGGTTGGCCACCGTCTGGGCGAGTTTGCGCCAACGCGGACCTATCGAGGTCATACGGTGAAAGAGAAAAAGACCGGGGTGAGGTAAGTAGAGCCCGGTTCTTCATGGCGTTTTGAGCTGGGATTGCTTTGGAGGGAGATTGGAGCTGCCTTCGGTAGCTCCCAACCAGTGAGAGCTCTTTCTTCCCCCTCCCCGCCGCCCGCGGGGTGGCGGGGAGGGGGAAGAAAGATTCGAATCAGAGTTTCTACAAAGCCAAATAGGTTCAATTCTGGAACAGGTGGGGGATCGCGATGGCGAATCGGGTTCGGGCAGTGGCCCGTTATATCCGGATCTCGCCCTATAAGGCGCGCCTGGTTTGCAACCTGGTCAAGGGGATGCGGGCCGAGGATGCGTTAAGCGTGCTGCGTTTCACACCCAAAAAGGCGGCGCGCTATATCGAGAAATTGATCCGCTCCGCGATGGCCAATGCCGAGAACAACTATGGCCTCTCGCCTGCGGATCTCTACGTAGTCGATATCCGGGCTGATGATGGGCCCCGATATAAGCGGGTTCGCTTCGCCGCTCGGGGCCGGGTTCGCCCTATCCTGAAGCGAACCACCCATCTCACCGTGGTCCTGGAGGAACGGGCGAGCTGAGCCGGCGTGTAGGTTTGAGGTCCTGGATCTATCGCATGTGAGGAGGTCATCTTGGGTCGAAAAGTTCATCCCATCGGTTTCCGCTTGGGGATCACGAAGAACTGGCTGGCCCGCTGGTATGCGGAGGGCCGGGAGTACGTGGAGCTGCTCCACGAAGACCTTAAGATCCGGCAGTTTGTGAAAGACCAGCTCAAGGAGGCGGGGATCGCCCGTATCGAGATCGAGCGGTTCCCCAAGCAGATCAACCTTTACATTCATGCGGCACGGCCGGGCATCGTCATCGGCCGGCGAGGCCTGGGGATCAAGCAATTGCGCCAGGCGATTGAGGAGATGACCGGCAAGAAAGCCCGGGTGGAGATCGTGGAGGTCCCCAAGCCTGAGCTGGAGGCAGCGATCGTCGCTGAGAGCATCGCTCAGCAAATCGAGAAGCGGGTCAGCCATGCCCGGGCCATGAAACGGGCGATCCAGCAAGCCATGCGCGCCGGGGCGAAAGGGATCCGGATCACCGTATCCGGCCGGCTGGGCGGGGCGGAAATGGCCCGCACGGAGACGCTGATGGAGGGCCGGGTTCCGCGTCACACATTGCGGGCGGATATCGATTATGCCCTGGCGGAGGCGATCACGAAGTGGGGGAAGATCGGCGTCAAGGTCTGGATTTACCGTGGGGATACGGAGCCGGGCCTCTACGTTCAGCAAACCGCCGAGATGGTGGCTCGGGTGACGTCGGCGCAGCGAGGAGGTTAAGCGATGTTGATGCCGAAGCGAGTCAAATATCGCAAGCAGATGCGGGGGCGCATGAAGGGCAAGGAGACGCGGGGGACGGAGCTGGCTTTTGGGGAGTACGGTCTCCAGGCCCTGGAACCATGTTGGCTGACCGCCCGTCAAATCGAGGCGGCCCGCCGCGCGATCGTCCGGTTCCTGCGTCAGCGCGGCAAGTACTGGATCCGGGTCTTCCCGGATAAGCCGGTGACCCGCAAGCCGGCTGAGACCCGAATGGGGAAAGGCAAAGGGAATGTGGATCACTGGGTGGCCGTGGTGCGGCCCGGCCGCATTATTTTTGAGATCGGCGGGGTGGGCGCCGATATCGCCCATGAGGCTTTACGCCAGGCTTCTTATAAATTGCCGATACGCACCCAGATCATCGCGGCAGAGGAACAGCAGGTCGGATAGCTTGGGGAAGCTTTTCATGGTGGGAGCACGTTAAAAGCATGCCCTCGGGTAAATTTTCACAAGGGATTGCCGAGCCGGGGGCGTGATCTGCCAGACGGAACAGCTTGTTGATTTTTAGACGCATGTCCAGACATATTGCAGGGAGGGAGCTGTGGCCCTTCGTCCTGAGGAGATACGCAACTGGTCAAACGATGAGCTTCGGAACCGTCTGGAGCAGGCCCGTCGGGAGCTGTTCAACCTGCGGATTCAGTGGATGATGGGCCAGCTTAAGGACGTCAATCGGATCCGGGCCTTGCGGAAGGATATCGCCCGCATGTTGACGATTATGCGGGAACGGGAGTTGGCTCGAGGAGGTGGGCAATGAAGGATCGACGCAAACGGTTTATCGGACGGGTGACCAGCGACAAGATGGATAAAACGGTGGTGGTGACTGTAGAGGAGCTGGTGCGCCATCCCCTCTATGGGAAGGTGATCCGCCGTCGCCGTAAATTTATGGCTCATAACGAAGGGAACCAGGCCCGGATGGGGGACCTGGTACAAATTGTGGAGTCCCGCCCCTTGAGCCGGCGTAAGCGGTGGGTTGTGGAGGCAATCCTGGAGCGAGCTCAGAAGCCTATGGAACCGGTGCCGGAGCGGTTGCCCGGCGAGGAGATCCTGGCCGAGTAGCCTTGAGGGTTCGGGATCTGGATCGATGGGATAGGTGAGTGAGGTTTTCATAACTGCGTAGCTCCTAATCAGTTGAATTCGATTCAGGGTTTGGGGGCTGGGCCGAGGGCTTTCGGCCCTTGGCCCAGCCCCCAAAAGAAATCTGTCCTTCCGAATTGCACATCCCGAAATCATAGATGGAAGAAGTATCAGTGCTTCCTTGAAATTGACGAGGTGGTAGTCGCATCGAGGGAGGCGTATCCATGATTCAGCAGGAGACTCGTCTCAAAGTCGCAGATAATACCGGTGCCCGGGAGATCCTGGTCATCCGAGTGTTGGGCGGCTCCTACCGACGGTATGGCTACGTCGGGGATGTGGTGGTGGCGGCGGTCAAGGATGCGATCCCAACAGCCACAGTGAAGAAGGGCGAGATCGTGCGGGCGGTGATCGTCCGAACGGCCAAGGAATATCGCCGGCCGGACGGGTCAACGATCCGCTTCGATGATAACGCCGCGGTGATTCTGGACGAATTCGGCAACCCGAAGGGGACGCGGATTTTCGGCCCGGTTGCCCGGGAGCTTCGCGACAAGGGCTTCACCAAGATCATCTCCTTGGCGCCCGAGGTGCTATGAGGGCGGTGAGGGAACGCTATGCGCAGAGGGGTCACAAAGGATTTGGATCCGGAGCGAATGGCGGCCCTGCTACAAGAAATACGAGCGTAAGAAGTTTGGAAGAGTTCGAGTAGGGGGTAAGACGCGCATGGCTGCGAAGATCAAACGGAATGATACCGTCCTGGTGATCGCAGGGAATGATCGGGGAGCTCGAGGGCAGGTCCTGCGGGTGCTCCGTAAAGAAAATCGGGTGGTAGTCGCCGGGGTCAACATTGTGAAGAAGCACCAACGGCCCCGACCCACCGGGCGGTCCCAGGTGGGCGGCATCATTGAGTTCGAGGCGCCCATTCATATCTCCAATGTGATGTTGATCTGCCCGAAATGCAATCAGCCGACGCGCGTGGGCTTTGTGGTGGAACCTGGCGGGCGCAAGCTTCGCCAGTGTAAGAAGTGCGAAGCCACTTTTGTCTAAGTCGTCAAGTTTCGCTGTATATCCGGCGAGATCTGGGGAGGCGACAAGGATGGCGGAGGCAACCACCAAAGTGGTTCCGCGTTTAAAGCAACGTTATCTGGAGGAGGTTCGGCCGGCCCTTATGCGGGAGTTCGGCTATCGAAACATCATGGAGGTCCCCCGGATCTGGAAGGTGGTGGTGAACGTGGGGGTGGGGGAAGCGGTGACGAATCCCAAAGCCCTGGATTATGCGGTCCAGAACATCGCCACCATTACCGGCCAGAAGCCCCTGGTCACCAAGGCCCGTAAATCCATCGCTGCCTTCAAGCTCCGGGCCGGGCGCCCCATTGGGGTGAAGGTGACCCTCCGGGGGGACCGGATGTGGGCGTTTCTGGATCGGCTGTTCAACGTCGCCCTTCCGCGGATCCGGGATTTCCGGGGGGTATCGCCGGATTCCTTCGATGGCCGGGGAAATTATACGCTGGGGTTGCGGGAGCAGTTGGTTTGGCCGGAGATCGACTATAGCCAGGTGGATAAGGTCCGTGGGATGGAGATCACCATTGTGACCACGGCGAAGACCGATGCGGAGGCGCGGCGGCTTTTGGAGCTGCTCGGCATGCCGTTCCGCAAAGGATAAGAGCGATCGATGGCGAATTCATAGGAGGACGACGTGGCGCGCAAGTGCATGATCTATCGAGAGATGCGGCGTAAATACAAGGTGCGGGTGCGGAACCGGTGCCGCCGGTGCGGCCGGCCCCGTGCGTTCATTCGTCGTTTCGGTCTTTGCCGGATCTGTTTCCGGGAACTGGCCCTCCAGGGATTGATCCCTGGCGTCCGTAAGGCCAGCTGGTAGATTTCCGAGCCTGCCAGGTCCGGCTCGAGAAAGGCCCTTAGATGTCCGATGATGGATATCTGGACAGGAGTGGAAACGATGAGTGCTGTGACCGATCCGATCGCCGACATGCTCACCCGAATCCGGAACGCCTCGATGGTGGGGCATAGCCGGGTGGCCATCCCCAGCTCCAAGCTCAAAGTGGCCATCGCCCGGGTGCTTAAGGAGGAAGGTTATATTGAGGATTTCGAAGTGACGAACGATCGACCCCAACCGAAGCTGGTTATCAAGTTGAAATATATCGGAGAGCGGCGTTTCCGAAAGCCGGCTATTTCGGGCCTGAAGCGGGTGAGCAAGCCGGGGCGTCGGGTGTACGTGGGCAAAGAGGATATCCCGCTGGTGATGAGCGGGATGGGGATTGCGATCCTCTCAACCCCACGGGGCGTCCTGACCGATAAACAGGCCCGCCGCCTGGGCGTCGGCGGTGAGGTCCTCTGCTACGTCTGGTGAGGGGAGGAAACCGTGTCGCGCGTAGGGAAGAAGCCGATCCCGATCCCACCCGGGGTCCAGGTTCGCATCGAGGGCTCCACAGTAACCGTGACCGGGCCGAAGGGAACGCTGACCCAGACCTTTCATCCGGCCATGCAAATTGCCATTGAGGATGGTCTCTTGGTGGTGCGGCGGCCATCCGATGACCGGAAGCACAAGGCTCTCCACGGCCTGACCCGGGCCCTGCTAGCGAATATGGTGACTGGAGTAACTCAAGGCTTTCAGCAGCATTTACGTATTGAGGGTGTAGGCTATCGGGCGGAGCCGATGGGGAAGGCCATTGTGCTGTACCTGGGATATTCTCACCCGATCATCGTGGAGCCGCCGGAGGGAATCACTTTTGAAGTCAACACCCGGGATCGCATTATTACAGTCTCCGGCATCGATAAGCAGCTAGTAGGCCAGGTTGCGGCCAAGATCCGGGCCTTGCGCCCGCCAGAGCCCTACAAAGGCAAGGGGATCCGCTATACCTATTGGAAAGGCGATCATTGGGAGGACGAGCCGATCCGGCGCAAGGCTGGCAAGGCCGGCAAGGCGAAGTAAGAGGCCCGGCTGGCGGGTGCCTCGTGGGGGCATTGGAATTGAAGCCGAACGGCCGGGCATTGTCCCGATGAGACCTGGAGTTGCTGAAGAAGGATCGCTGCGAACAGGGGACATTTGATTTTGAAATCCTTGGGCTCAGGGATAGAATCCTGGCCCTCAGGAGGATGGTTCGATGAGTTGGGAGCATCCACGCGACGAGGGACGTCGACGACGGCATCTGCGGGTCCGAAAGAAGGTGTTCGGCACCCCGGAAC
>NZ_JBHOQJ010000123.1:0-5645 GCF_042408365.1 Thermoflexus sp. | reverse complement strand
CTACCTGCGCATGAAGGGCCACAATGTCCTCTTCCCTATCGGTTTCGACGCCTTCGGGCTGCCGGCGGAGAACGCGGCCATCAAACATAACACCCATCCCAAGACCTGGACCTACGCCAACATCGAGCGGATGCGCCGGCAGCTGCGCAGCATGGGGGCGTCCTTTGATTGGAGCCGGGAGGTGATCACCTGCGAGCCCGAATACTACAAGTGGAACCAGTGGTTCTTCATCCAGTTCTACAAACGGGGGCTGGCCTATCGGAAGCGCTCGGCGGTGGATTTCTGCCCCCGATGCAACACCACCCTGGCCCGGGAACAGGTGATCTCCCATAACGGCGAGCGGGTCTGCGAGCGGTGCGGGACGCCAGTGATCAAGAAGGAACTGGAGCAGTGGTTCCTCCGCATCACCGCTTACGCCGATGAGCTTTTGGATCACAGCCGGCTGGATTGGCCGGAGCGGGTGTGCACGATGCAGAAGAACTGGATCGGCCGGAGCGAAGGGGCCGAGATCGTCTTCCCCACCGAGGGGGAGGACTCCATCGTGGTCTTCACCACCCGGCCCGACACCTTGTTCGGCGCCACCTTCATGGTGCTGGCCCCGGAGCACCCGCTGGTGCCCAAGCTCACCGCCCCCGACCGCCGGGCGGAGGTGGAGGCGTATATCCGCGAGGCGCAGCGCCGCACGGAGATCGAGCGGCTCTCCCTGGAGCGGGAGAAGACGGGGGTGTTCATCGGCGCCTATGCCCGGCACCCGCTGACGGAGGAGCGGTTGCCCATCTGGATCTCGGACTACGTGCTGATGGAATACGGGACCGGGGCGGTGATGGGGGTGCCCGCGCACGATCAGCGGGACTTCGAGTTCGCGGTGAAGTTTCGTCTGCCCATCCGGGTGGTGATTGCCCCGCCGGGCTGGCAGGGGGAGGAGCTCACGGCGGCCTATGAAGGGCCCGGTGTGATGGTGAACTCCGGCCCCTTCGACGGGCTGCCCAGCGAGGAGGGGAAGAAGGCGGTGGTGGCGGAGCTGGAGCGGCGGGGCCTGGGCCGGCCGGCCGTCTCCTACCGGCTGCGGGATTGGTGCATCAGCCGCCAGCGCTACTGGGGCACCCCCATCCCCATCATCTACTGCCCGAAGTGCGGCACCGTCCCCGTGCCCGAGGATCAGCTGCCGGTGCTGTTGCCGGAGAGCGTCAACGTGCTGCCCACCGGCGAGTCCCCGCTGAAGTACCTGGAGGACTTCGTGAAGACCACCTGCCCGCAATGCGGCGGGCCTGCGGAGCGGGAGACGGACACCATGGATACCTTCGTGGACTCCTCGTGGTATCAATACCGCTACCTGAGCCCGCACCTAGACCATGCGCCGTGGGATGAGGAGGAAGCCCGTTACTGGCTGCCGGTCGATCTGTACACCGGCGGCGTTGAGCATGCGACCATGCACCTCTTGTACACCCGCTTCTGGACCAAGGTCCTGCGGGATATGGGGATGGTCTGGTTCGACGAGCCCATGATCCGCCTGCGCAACCAGGGCGTTATCCTGGGGGAGGACCGGGAGAAGATGTCCAAATCCCGGGGCAACGTGGTGGCGCCCGATGAGCTGGTCATGCGGTACGGGGCGGACACGGTGCGGGCTTACCTGATGTTCGGCTTCCGCTGGGACATGGGCGGGCCGTGGAGCTCCACGGGCATCGAAGGGGTGCACCGTTGGCTGCATCGGGTGTGGAACTTGGTGTTGGAGCCCGCTGAGGCGGATGGGGAACCGACCCCCGAGCAGGTGGCCACCCTGCGGCGTTGGACCCACCGGACCATCAAGCGGGTGAGCCGGGATCTGGAGGACTTCGAGTTCAACACGGCGATCGCCGCCCTCATGGAGTTCACCAATTACCTCCAAGACGCGAAGGCCACCCCCGTTGTCCGCCACGAGGCGTGGTCGGAGGCCATCCGGACCCTGCTGTTGCTGCTGGCCCCCTTCGTGCCGCACCTGGCGGAGGAACTATGGGAGCGGCTGGGGTATCCGTATAGCATCCATCAGCAGCCCTGGCCCCAGTGGGACGAGGAGCTGGCCCGAGCGGATACGATCACCTTGGTGATCCAGATCAACGGCCGGGTGAGGGATCGGGTGGAGGTGCCGGCCTCGATCACCGAGGAGGAGGCGCGGCGGATCGCCTTGGATCGGGCCAATGTCCGTCGGCACCTGGGCGACCGACAGCCCCAGCGCTTCATCTACGTGCCGGGCCGGCTGATCAACATCGTGGTGGAGTGAGGACGATCCGAACGCTGGAGGCAGAGGGGGAAGGAAGATTTCAATAGGAGATCCCGATTCCGCTCACGATCCAAGGCCTTCTGACTCCTCTGGCGTTGCTGAGGAGGCGACCGGAATGGCGTGAGGCAAACTGGAGGAGATGCGGAGGTAGGGCAGGCAGACCAGATGCGGGGCCGCGTAAGCAGCCCCGCATCTGGTTGGGACGTCGCGGGCGCTGCCTCTGAAGTCCTCTTGGGGAACCGATGGCGAAGCCCCTGCTGGATTTCAGGCCGGAACTCCATGAAGCGACCAGGCGCCGGCCGAGGTGATGCGGACTTGGACCAACTGGCCGCGCCAGTCACGGTCTCCGTCCTCAAAGAACACCAGTTTGTTGTTACGGGTCCGCCCGAACCACTTCCCCTTTTCGTTGCGATCCTCGACCAGGATCTCCACCGTTTGCCCGATGAGGGCCTCGTTCTTGCGGCGGGCGATCCGCTCGTAGAGCTCCTCCAGCATGCGGAAGCGGCGCTCCTTTTCCTCCGGCGGCACGTCGTCGGCCATGCGGCGCCAGGCCACTGTCCCCGGCCGCGGGGAGTATTTCGCGATGTGGACCACGTCGAATTCCAGCTCCTCCACCAGCCGGTAGGTGTCCATAAACTGTTCCTCGGTCTCCCCGCAGAAGCCCACGATGATGTCGGTGGCGATGGAGGCGTTCGGGATGCGCCGGCGGATCTTCTCCACGATCCGCTTGTAGTCGGCCACCGTATAGCCCCGGCGCATTCGAGCCAACACTTCGTCGTTGCCCGCCTGAACGGGGATCTCGATGTGTTCACAGACTTTGGGCAGCTCGGCCACCGCGTCAAGGATCTTATCGGTCATGAAGCTGGGATGGGAGGTGAGGAAGCGGATGCGCACGATCCCCTCCACCTCGTGAACCGCCCGCAGCAAGTCCGCCAGATCCGGGCCGTCCGGGATATCCTTGCCGTAGCGGTCCACGATTTGACCCAGGAGGGTGACCTCCTTCACGCCCTGTTCCGCCAGGGCACGGACCTCGGCCACGATCTGCCCGACCGGCCGGCTCCGCTCGGGGCCACGGCGGTAGGGGATGATGCAGAAGGTGCAGCCGAAGGAGCATCCGTGCACCACCGGCACGTAAGCGGTCACCTTGCGGCCCCGCTCGGTGGCCGGCAGCACCAGCTCCTCGTCCTGGAGGGCGTAGCGGACCATCCGCTCCAAATCGGCGACGGCGCGCCCCTCGTCGATTTGCCTCGCCAGGAAGTCCACCAGCGGGCGGGGGTCTGCTGGAGGCATGAAGACATCCACCCATGGGAAGGCGCGGCGGAGCCCCTCGTTCCCCTTGACCCCGACCAAGCAGCCCATCACGGCCACCACCCGGTCGGGCCGCCGCTCCTTGAGGGGGCGGACCATATGGAGCCAGCCGTAGGCCTTCTCCTCGGCCGACTGGCGGACCACGCAGGTGTTGACGACAAGCACATCGGCGTGTTCAGGTCGCTCGGCCATCTGATAGCCGAGCTTCTCCAAGGCCGAGGCCAGCCGCTCGCTATCGGCGACGTTCATTTGACAACCGAAAGTGTGAATGTAATACCGCATCGACCTCTCGTTCTCCCGCACGCCGTGGAAACGCGATCCGTCCCACAAACGATGGTTTCGATCATCATTTTAGAGGGGAGGCGGAACCCGCGTCAAATCCCCGCATGGCGGCGCTCCGGCGGCTGGGGGCCACGCCCCAGGCGCTCCGCCAGTACATCGGCCAAGGTCGGGCGGCCGATCTCCTGGATCTCGTAGCGCACCCGCAGCACCGGGTGCCGCACCCGGAGGATGCGGGCGAGATCTACCGGGGTGGCGGCCAGCACGAGATCGCAGGGCGCTCGATTGATGGTTTCCTCCAGTTCGCGGATTTGTTCCGCCCCATATCCCATGGCGGGGAGCACCGGGCCGGTCTGCGGATATTGCCGGTAGACCTCCTGGATGCTCCCCACCGCGTAGGGCCGGGGGTCGATGATCTCGCGCGCCCCGAAGCGACGGGCGGCCACCACCCCGGCGCCGTAGGCCATCTCCCCGTGGGTGAGGGTAGGCCCGTCCTCCACCACCAGGACCCGTCGGCCGCGGATGGCGTGGGGATCCTCCACGAAGATGGGCATAGCCGCTTCGATGAGGACCGCCCGGGGGTTCGCCTGGAAGACGTTCTCCCGAACCTGGGCGATGGCCTCCGGGGCGGCGGTGTCGATCTTGTTGATCACCACCACATCGGCCATGCGGAGGTTCGCCTCACCGGGGTGATAGCGCAGCTCGTGGCCTGGACGGTGGGGATCCGCCACCACGATGTGGAGATCTGAAACGAAGAATGGGAAGTCGTTGTTCCCCCCGTCCCAGAGGATGAGATCCCCTTCCGTTTCCGCTGCCCGTAGGATCCGCTCGTAGTCCACCCCGGCGTAGACCACGAAGCCGTTGGCCAAGTGGGGCTCATATTCCTCCCGCTCCTCAATGGTGCACTCATAGCGATCCAAATCCTCAAAGGAAGCGAACCGCTGCACGGCCTGCCGGCGCAGGTCGCCGTAAGGCATCGGGTGGCGGACGATGACCGGGTTCCATCCCAGCTCCCGGAGGAGCCGGGCCACCCGTCGGGTGGTTGGGCTCTTGCCGCTTCCGGTGCGCACGGCGCCGATGGAAACCACCGGCCGACTGGACCGGAGCTGGGTCACCTTCGGGCCCATCAGCCAGAAATCCGCCCCCGCGGCGTGGGCGATGCTGGCCCGGTGCATCACATACTCGTGGCTCACGTCGCTATAGGCGAACACGACGCGCTCCACCCCGAACCGGCGGATCAGATCCGGGAGCTCCTCCTCGGGGTAAATGGGGATGCCCTCCGGATAGAGGGGGCCAGCCAGCTCGGGCGGGTAGAGGCGCCCTTCGATGTTTGGGATCTGAGTGGCTGTGAAGGCCACGACCTCATAATCCGGGTTGTTACGGAAATACACGTTGAAGTTGTGGAAGTCGCGCCCGGCGGCGCCCATGATGATTACTCGGATACGGCTGGGCATGGTGAAGTCCTCCGTGATATTTGATCGATTGTAACGATGCAGCCTGGCCCCATGGGGTTCGAAGCCCCCCTGGATCCCCCCTCCCCACGGCCCTTCCGGCCGTAGGGAGGGGGATCAAGAGGGGTGGGGCCTTTCCGCTGCTTCGCGGTGGCTTCGAACCCAATGTGGCCAGGCTCCATCGTTCCAAATTAAACATCACGGAGGACTTCGCCATGCCCAGCCGTATCCGAGTGATCATCATGGGCGCCGCCGGGCGCGACTTCCACAACTTCAACGTGTATTTCCGTAACAACCCGGATTATGAGGTCGTGGCCTTCACGGCCGCCCAGATCCCCAACATCGAAGGG
>NZ_JBHOQJ010000114.1:0-2949 GCF_042408365.1 Thermoflexus sp. | reverse complement strand
CCTCCTGGACCGTTCGGTCGACCATGGTCTGGCTCATCAACCATCCCAGGGCCTCCAGGAGAGAGAGAACCACCGCGAACCCCTGGACCCGCTGGGAGAAATGGTCTCGGGAGACCCCGGCCGGATCGACGCGGAAGAGATCGCCGCACCGGGGGCATCGATCGCGATCGGCCTGGACTTCGGAGAGGTGGGGATCCCGCACCCGCTGGGTCACCTCCTGAACCCGCTGGAAGGACTTCCCGTTGCACCCGGGCCGGGGGCCAACGGTGGGGAGTGGGATCTTCTCGGGCTCGACTTTGGGGAGGATGAACAACAATCGCATGGGCCTCCTCCAGGGGGTGTTTCCCCTCCATGATCCCAATTTCACCAACAGGTGAACAGTCACTGAAATCCATAGACCTTTTGCACAATAATAGGCTGGTTGCATAATTCAAGAGAGGGCCTTCTCTTCCCGGCTCTTCAGGCCCTATGGAGAAGATTTTTGGGGCTGGGAAGGCTGCCTTCGGCGGCCTTCCCAGCCCCAAAATTATGCAACAGGTCTCATGGGAGATGCCCCATGCCCTCTCATCGCCCTTCAGGCAGCGCAATGTAGTGGAGTTCTCGGAAGTAGACTGGAGCTCTATACCCACTGGGGAATCGACATGCGGATTCTGCGAACGCTTGCTCCCTGGATCAGCCTGGTTCTTTACCTGCTCTTTGCCTGGGGAAGCGATCGCTGGCTTGAGGCCGCTCAGGCTGAGCGAGCCCGGACATTCCAATCGGAACCCCTCCTCTGGACCTGGGTCGGCCTGAACCTGGCCTTCGCCGGGCTCACCCTGGCCCTGTTCCTGGGATTGCTCCGATGGATCGGCCCGCGCTCCCGCTGGCTCTGGGGGATGATCCCCCTCGGGCTCCTGTTCGTCGGGCTCGGCGCTCCCCCCGGATTCCAGCTGGTCAGCTTCATGCCGGACCCCCTGCGGGCTTGGCTGGGCGCGTTCCGGGTTTCTACCTATTTGGCCCAGGCGGCCGCCTTCATAACCGGGATGGGGATTGCCGGGTTGCTCTGGTCCTGGCTCGAACAACCCAGGAGGGAGTAACGGGCGGTGATTGTTCAAAAATCGGCAACACGATGGCAAGGCTGGATCGCCCTGTGGAGTCTCGGTTTTTCTTTTTCACCTTTCGCCCAGCACCATGGCCAGGCTGGCTCCACTTCTCTTCAAGGGATTTCCACACCCGGCCAGAAGCCGACTCCCGTTCCCTGCGGACTCCTCCCGCGGATACCCCCGCATCGTCCGATATCGCTCCTTCATCCACCATCCCATCGCTCGCTCGCATGGTGGGTCCCGTTCCGCCGTTCCCCGTTCGGCCCCTCCCACGGCCGATCCTTCATCCACCGCGCCCATCGATTCCACCGATCCAACCATCACCACCGAATCCGATCCGCTACGCTCGCCGTTCCGCGACCCGGGGTTCGTGCCCACCGGATGCCCCAGCCCCAACGCATCGGCCACCTCCTGGCCAGCCTCCGCATCGTCGGTCCCCAGCACCTGGGCCCCCACGGCCTCCACCACCGGCTCCAACCATTCTTTCAAGGTCTTCGCATCCTCCCCCTCCCACCCCTCGACCGTGAGCACCCGGCCGGTGGACTCATCCCCCACCCCTTCCCCTTCACCTTCATGCTGGGGACATCGCTCCCCGGAGAAGTGGGTATCGCGCCCTCGCTGGGTCACCTCCTGAAACCGCTGGAAGTGCCTCCTTTGGCACCCTGACCGGGGGCAAACGGTGGGGAGTTGGATCTTTTCGGGCTCGGCTTTGGGGAGGACGAACAACCGTCGCATGGGCCTCCTCCAGGGGTGTCCCCCCTCGACGATCCCAATTTCACCAACAAGTGAACAGTCACGATGTTCTGAGGAGGAGATGTGACCTGAGCGTCTCCTGAATAACCCATGACACGAGTTCCCATCTCCCTTCGATTAGGGGTTTGCGGGGACCCAAGGTTCCCGAAAGAGTTTTCCTTCCCCTCCCCACGGCCCAAAGGGCTGTGGGGAGGGGAAGGGATCATCCGTTGTGTCTTGAAGCTGAAGCGCGGCTTAACCGATGGAAATGGACGTCGAAATTGAACCAGGAAACGATGGCGGAAGTGGTTCGGGAATGGCGGGAGAAGGGGATGGAGGTGTGGATTGGGGATCGAGCGCCCAGCCATCGAGCCCGGAAGGTTCAGGAAGTGGGGGTGAAATGGATTGAACGGCCTCCTGATTCGCCGGAGCTCCATCCGGCGGAGCGGATTGTGGAGGAGCTTCGGCGCCCGGTGGAAAGGAGAGAAGAAAAAGGCGGCGATTGAGGAAGTGTTGCAGCGGCTGGCGGCGGACCCGGAGAGGGTCAAAAGGTTGGCCGGCTGGCGGTGGATCCAAGAAGCAATCCCCCAGCTTCCCACCGAAGATACGGCCTTTCAATAGGTAATTGGTATTAGATTCAGATGGGAAAGGCTCACACGTGCACCCGCTGCCATGCCCCGCTGATGAAACGCCAGCCGAAGAGCACGGCCCGCACGGAGAAATCCGCCAGCATACCCAACCAGGCCCCGGGCAATCCCCAGCCCAGGCTGTGGGCGAAGAGAATCGCGATCGGAAGCCGGACGAACCAGATCGAGGTGGCTGTGATCAGCAATGTATAACGCGTATCCCCGGCCCCGCGCAGGGCGCCGGAGAACACGAAGCTGAGCGCCATCATCGGTTGGATCAGGGCCGCGATCCGTAAGGCGGCTGCGCCTTGCCGGATGACCATAGGATCCTCGGTGAAGAGATCGACCAGTAAAGGTCCCCCCAGCGCCAGGGCCAGGCCGAGCGTCCCCATTAGGATCAGGGCCAGGAGGAGCGCGGTGAAGGTGGCCCGCTTCCCGGCTTCCGGCTGTTTGGCCCCCAGCGCCTGGCCGGTTAGGGTGGAGGCGGCGACGGCGAACCCCCATCCGGG
>NZ_JBHOQJ010000112.1:0-3053 GCF_042408365.1 Thermoflexus sp. | reverse complement strand
GAGCTGGAGGGGGAAGGCTGCCGGGGCAATGAACATGCCGATCAATCCGCCTAGCACTGCGGCCACAAATCCCCCGAGAGGGCCTAGCAATAGCGGGGCCATAGCGGAGAATACGTTCTGAAGAGGCACGTAACCCCCTCCGCCGACATAGGGGAAAATCGGAACCAGCGCGGTCACTCCGCAGAGGGCGCCGTAGAGCACGATCCAGGCGATCGAAGCCCCCGCAATCCGCATACCTCCTCGTGCTTCTTTCATCGCTTGCCTCCGGGAGCAAAGGAATAAGCGAAGGTCCTGATTGCTTTATAGTAAATCATAAATTTGGCCTGCTGTCAAATGAATTAAGGCTAATGGTTTTAATAAAAAGATACTGTAATCTGTTTCAATAACAATCTACAGCATTTATTTGCTTTGGAATGTTTCGAAAAATACGAAAACACGCATGGACAAGTTGTTTAAGATGTGTTAACATGAAAGTGCACAAGCTGTACAAATTGTGGCAAGGAGGAGGCGTTGAATATTGCTGGAGGGGCTGGGAGCCTATCGGATCAGTTCTCAGCGGTGGCCTCCCGTCCCGGGAAGATCGTGTTATTTGGCTCTGGAGAGATCGCGCCGGCAGGGCGACGGGGGCATGCGGCGGCGATGAAAGACTTCGAGCCGCCGGTGAAGGTGGCGATCCTGGAGACCCCCGCGGGCTTCGAATTGAACTCCGCGCGGGTGGCAGGGCGGGTGGCCGATTTCATTCGTGAGCGCTTGGGGGAGTTCCGGCCTCGCGTCCTGGTCATCCCGGCCCGTAAGCGCGGAACCCCCTTCAGTCCCGATGACCCCCACCTGGTGGCGCCCCTCTTGGAAGCAGACTACATTTTCATGGGCCCGGGGAGCCCCACGTATGCGATCCGGCAGCTGATGGGAAGCGTCGCCTGGCGCTATCTCCTGGCCCGCCATCGACAGGGGGCCGCTCTGGGGCTGGCCAGTGCGGCGGCCATCGCGGTCAGCACGTGGGCGGTGCCGGTTTATGAGATTTACAAAGCCGGCTACGATCCCCACTGGGTGCGGGGGTTGGATCTGTTTGGGGACTTTGGCCTTCAGCTGGCGATTGTTTCCCACTGGAACAATCAGGAAGGCGGGGAGGAAGTGGATACAAGCCGGTGCTTTATGGGGCGCGAGCGATTCGAGGCGATGCGGCGTTTCCTCCCACCCGAGGTGGTGATCCTGGGGATCGACGAGCACACAATAGCGGTTTTTGATTTCCTCAAGGGAACCGTGGAAGTGCTGGGTCGGGGACGGGTGACGATCTGGCGAGCGGATGGAATCCGAGAGGTGGAGTCAGGAGAGGCCTTCCCCATGACCTGGCTCGGGGAGGTCCGGATCCCACCGCCGATTGAGGCCTCACCGCCCCCGGGGGCGCCCAGCCTCTCCCAGCCAATGTTGCCCCCCGAGGTCGCAGCGCTGATCCGGGAGCGGGAGGCGGCTCGTCAGCGGCGGGATTGGGCAACCGCCGATGCGTTGCGAGATCGCATCCGGGCGCTGGGATATGAGGTTCAGGATACCCGGGAAGGTCCCCGCTGGCGTCCACGAGAGGACCCGGCCGCCCCATGGCGACCCCTGGAAGAGCCCGACCCGCGCCCAGCCGATGTCTCCAGGGCAATGGAATTCGGAGAGTTGGGGTGAGATCGTCGCCCCAAGGCGTGAGGGTGCCCCTTCACATGGAATTTCGATGGGACGTGGCCAAAGGTAGGGGCACCCACAAGGGTGTTCCTACATCGCGGAACGGCTTCACGAACCGTCCGCTTGCCTCCCTGCACAAGGGCGCTTGCTCCTCATGCTATGGGACGAAAGTCCTATATTGGTGAGCTGATTTTCTTCCATCATCATACATGTGGATTTTCAAAATAATTGGAACCCGGGTGGTCGCCCCAACGTGTGCGGATGAGCTTTGGGGCAGGCACAAGGCCTGCCCCTATATCCTTCCTGGGTCGCAGGGCCGCACTGGGAGGGAGTAGGGGCATTCCTGTGGATGCCCCAGGGAGCGGGTTGTTCGCATCCGCTAAGCTGTCGGACGATCGGCACCTCTTGGGGGACTGTCACATCATGCCGATTGGGCTTTACAGGCTTCAAGCCCAACTCTTCAAGGGAGGATCAATGACGCCTACTCTGCTGGTGATTGACGATGATCGGGAGTTCGTGGAGCTGCTCCGGAAGCGCCTGGAGGGGGCCGGCTATCAGGTTCGAATTGCGCTGGATGGAGCGACTGGCCTTCAGATCCTTGAGACCGAGCGGCCGGATTTGGTGATTTTGGACATCATGATGCCCGAGATGGATGGTTGGGAGGTCTGCCGTCGTATCCGGCAGATCTCGACGATCCCGATCCTGATGTTGACCGCCAAGGGAATGACCACGGATGTGGTATATGGTCTGGAACTGGGGGCGGACGATTATGTGACCAAGCCGTTCCAAGCGGATGTCCTTTTGGCACGGATCCGAGCCCTTCTACGCCGGGCGAGCGGCCGGGCGTTGCCGGAGCAAGGGATTTACCGATGTGGGGAGATCGTGCTGGATCTGGACCAGCACACAGTAACGGTGGCCGGGAGACCTGTTCAGCTGACCCCGCTGGAGTTCCGGCTTCTGAGCATCATGATGCGAAACGCCGGCCGGTTACTTCCCCATCGCTATCTCCTCACCCAGGTTTGGGGTCCGGAATACACGGATGATATCGACAACCTAAAGCTATATATTCACTATCTCCGCCAGAAGATCGAACCGGATCCCAGACATCCACGTTACATCTTGACGGAGTGGGGGATCGGATACCGTTTTCAGTGCGATTGAACCCCAAGCGTTCCCTCTCTCGGTTCACTCGGGGAGACCAGATGAAGAGATGAGGGGGGGCACGGAGAAGCCCTCCGCGTCCTGTTGGTTTTCCCTGGTTTCTACCTTTTGGTTACTATATGCCGCCCGGTAGGGAAGAGGCTGATGGTCCCTCCCCCTTCCCCGTAACCCTTTGGGCTGCGGGGGGGATGAGAAAAACTCTTTGGGGGTTGGGGGCCGCCGAAGGC
>NZ_JBHOQJ010000109.1:0-13241 GCF_042408365.1 Thermoflexus sp. | reverse complement strand
CCTCCTGGTCTGCATGCTTGAGGCCATCGCAGGCTGGTTGCTTTGGGGCGGCCATAGGGCGGGAGGCGTCCTCGCGCTTGCTCTACTGGCTCCCGGTGCCGTCTACTGGTGGGGATTCGACTTGCCATACCCGCCTATCGTCGCAGTCGTGCGTACCATCCTCGTGGTTCTGGGGTGGTCGAGCCTCTCCTGATGGTTTCAAGCGGTTCATGACAACGAGTGGAATAGGGATGCATAGGAACACGCCGACCTATCCCGTAACGCGTTGATGTTCGGCCGCACGACCTACAAACTGATGAAGAACTACTGGCTTACCCCTACTGCGCTGCCGATGGACCGGGACATGGCTCAGGTAATGAACATTGCACGAGCGACCGGACGAGAGCACGACACTATCGTCGGACGAATGGGAGGCACCCTCGATGAGCGAGAAGATCAGCCCGCAGCTCTTCAAGCTTGAGCCGAAGATCCGCTACGTCGCTGTGAACCAAAACGGCGCGATCGTGGAGATGGAGCAAAGCCCGCAGCACCCTACTTATAACCCGCATGAAACCGACCGGATGGAGGAGTTGATTGTCAACCCCATCGTGCTTGAGATCGCAAGGCGGCGTGGCAACATCGACATGAACGGCATGCGCTACGTGATTATCAGGTACGGCACGCAGTACCAGTTGCTCATACCTTACCGGGAGGGGCACATATCCATCGGCGTCGAGTTGGACGACGACCCGATGGAGATCGCGCGCAAGGTGGCAGAACACTTGAAGCTGCCCATGTGAACCAGAGCCACCAACGGCGGGCTAACAAGCGGTTACAGCCGAGGCCGCAAACTGCGCGGCGCGGATCAACCGCAGGCGGTTGGCCAGCGCCTTTCATGGCCCCTGCCATCAGGGCGTGTGGGACGATAACCGAAGTGTTTCGATCAATCACGATGTTCTCGGTTCGCCCAGCAGCTAAAATCGATGTTAATGCCATCTGTGAGCTTGACCATATCGCTCAACAAAGCAAGCAGCGCTGCGCTTTTGCTGAACGCTGTGTTCGTGCAGGTAACTGCTTCGTTATTGAAGCACATCATCAAGTTGTTGGTTGCGCTTTGCTGGAGTGTTCCTTTTTCATCTGACAGCGCCTTCGGTGGTCCAGGCGAAGCGCAACTCATTGGTCTGCCTTTTCAATAAGCGGTGGGTCGAAAGGAGATTTTGCTTCCCCATATAGCGAAAGCAGGTTGATTTCAGGCTTTACCTTCAGGGTCAAGAGCACCTGTGCGAGCTGAAAGCATTATGTATCAGCCAAGTGGCAGGAGCTCACCGCGATTTGCGCTTTTACTTCCGGGACGATCGTGTTGGGCTGATAAGAGATTTCAAAAAGCTAGACGAAATCAGCAATCCCAACAAGCGGGTAATTCTATCTTGCTCCTGATTCGAAAGAGTGGAACGACGTCATAGCGTCATGGCCCAGCGCGTTAAGGCATTGGAGACCGGTAACGAACGTTAGTGACTTCCCGGATTGGATGTACATTGCTTTGTGGAAGGGGTGACGTTTGCGAGGAGCGCGTTTCAGTCAGATACTGCAGGCTAACCAGGGCATGCATCCGACAGGCGTTGCCTCGCCCCGGGTGAAGCGCGGGTCGTTATGCGGTCAGTTGTGTGAAACGAGTCTGTTTGAAAGACAAGATGAGTGGGGGAGGAGCTCTCGTGATTCCAGGACCGGACCGAATAATCGCTTGCCCCCATTGTGGCTTTCTTGCAAAGCAGCACACGTTACTGTCTGGCAATACCATCGGCGCCATTCTGTGGTCTGATGGAAAAATGGAAGCTCCCATGCTCCCTGAGTTTCCAGCGGTGACCAAGTGTCGTGGATGCAAACGTTTCTACTGGGTAGATGAGGCTGAAGTTAAGGGTGAAATAAAACCCTTTGATGATAAATCGGAGCGTGTGCCTGAAGAGTGGAAGCGTGCTGAGCCCATCGAGCATTTGACCATCGACGAATACATTGAAGCGCTTGATGCGGGGGTTGGCACTGATGCGGAAAAGGAGCGATATCTTCGTGTGCACTTTTGGTGGGCGGTCAATGATATCGTGCGCCGAAATCCGAATGCAAAGATTCCAGCAAAATATATAGAAAAGTTGCGCGAGAATTTACGCAACCTATTCGTCCTATTAGATGAACGTAATCCCAACGACGGGATAATGAAAGCCGAGATAGCGAGGGAAATGGGAGACTTCACACAAGCAATACGCCTGCTAGAGGATATCTCAACAAACCTCAGATGGGTTGCGGATACAATCATCGAACTGTCAAAACAGAAGAACAGTTCGGTGATGCAATTGCGGCCTGACTAACGATGGCAGCACAACCGGCGCTTCACCTCACGCCGCTACGCTTCACAACGCGGTTGAACCCGACTGTTGTGAGGTGCCTCATTGTACAGGAGGGCCTGGCCCCATGCCGCGCGAACGCGTGTACCGAGTCTTCCGTTACGAACACCGGTCTGAACCGATCTTGCCGCGGCGTCTCTTCCTCAGGAGGCTGCTGTTCCATGCCTTGCTTGCGCTTGGCTTGGTCGCTCTGTCCCTTGGTATCGGCGTGTTTGGTTACCATTTCATTGCCGGCCTCTCCTGGATTGACGCTCTTCTGAACGCTGCGATGATTCTCGGCGGCATGGGTCCTGTAAATGAGCTGACGAGCGACTGGGGGAAGCTCTTCGCATCCTTCTATGCCTTGTATGCGGGGGTGGCGTTCCTGGGCGCCTCTGCCGTGCTGATCGCGCCCTTTGCCCATCGTATTCTCCACAGGCTGCACTTGGAGGAGGATGAGCGGCGATGATCTCAGATCAGGTTGTGGCGCAGGTGAGGCGGAACGTTGGGTGGACTGGCGCGTCATGACAAAGTGCAATTTGTTTGATCCACCAAGATGAACGCGATTTGCGAAGGCGCTCTATGAACCGATCTCAAACCGAACCGGACACGAGCGGATGTTCCGCACCCGCTTCTGGATCCGCCTGGTGCTCAGAGCGCTGGTGTTGATCTTCAGCCCCGCGCTTCAACGATGGATGCCTAACCCGCCACCGAATAGAGTGATCCCTCGATTCCCCTTCACCCGACAAAATTGGGACACGCCCTCCTGCAGGGATTTTTCCATTCCTAACAAAGATGGCTGAATCGCCAGGGAAGATGCTCGGGGCATCCGGTATACACCGATCACCCACCCCCACCGGTTGCTCGTATCTGGCCGATCCGTTAGAACTTTGAAAAGCCCGGTGCCTTCTGGGGGTGAGCTGGCCGAATCGGCCATCGTATGGTATACTTTCGTTCTGCCGGATCCCACACACCCTGGACCGGCTGGGGCGTGCCAGTTTCGCGCTGGCTTCCACCGGGAGGAAGGGGTGGCGGACCAAAACGCACCAGGAGGGAAACTTATGCCTTTGGTTACGATGAAGGAGCTGCTGGAAGCGGGGGTGCACTTCGGCCATAAAACCAACCGATGGCACCCCAAGATGAAACCTTACATCTTCACCGAACGAAACGGCGTCCACATCATTGACCTCCAGCAAACCATCCGCGCCCTGGAGAGCGTTTACGCGCTCGTCCGGGATCGGGTCGCCCAGGGGGGCACCATCCTCTTTGTGGGCACCAAACGCCAGGCCCAAGAGACCATCGCCGCGGAGGCCCAGCGGTGTCAAATGCCCTACGTGAACTATCGCTGGCTGGGCGGCACGCTCACCAACTGGCGGACGATCCGGGATCGCATCCGCTACTACATCCAGTTGGATGAGCTGATCCGCAATGGTGGGCTGGAGTCGATGCCCAAGAAGGAGGCGATCCGTCTCCGCCGAAAATATGAAAAGATGCGTCTCAAGTTCGAAGGCCTCCGGGTGCTGAAGCGCCTCCCGGATATGTTGTATGTCGTGGATACCATGCGCGAGGCGACGGCCATCCGGGAGGCCAACGCCCTGAACATCCCAATCATCGCCATTGTGGACACGAATTGCGATCCGGATCCCATTGACTACATCATTCCGGCGAACGATGATGCGATCCGTTCGATCAAGCTGGTCACTCGCCTGATCGCCGACGCCGTCTTGGAAGGCCTCCAGCTGCGGGAGAAGATAGGCGTGGCGGAGGTGCCGGAGGAGGAAGTGGAAGAAGAAGCCCTGATCCTGGAACCGCGCCGCGTGTTTGAGGCCGAGGAGGAGGAATCCGAGGAGAGCGAGGTGGTCGAGGAGGCCGAGGGGGAGCTCGAGGAGCTGGAAGGCTGAGCCTTCGCCATTACAACCCCAGGGGCTGCGAGAAGGGGATGCGCCCTATCCCCCATCCAGGGCAGCCCCTCAGCGTATAATCCATGAACTTTATATCGGAGGTAGGTTCCTTGAACATCACAGTAGACATGGTGAAGCGTCTTCGGGAGATGACCGGGGCTGGTGTTCTGGATTGCCGCAAGGCCCTGGAGGAGACCGGAGGGGATTTCGAGAAGGCGATCGATTACCTGCGGGAGAAAGGCCTGGCACGGGCGGCCCGGAAGCTGGAACGGACAGCCCGGGACGGCCTGGTGGTGGCCTATGTGCATCCGGGCAACCGGGTCGGGGTGCTGCTGGAATTGAACTGCGAGACCGACTTTGTGGCCCGCACGCCGGAGTTCCAGCAGCTGGCCCATGATCTGTTGCTCCAGATTGCGGCCGCGAACCCTCGTTATATCCGGCGGGAGGACATCCCGGCGGAAGTTCTGGAGCGCGAACGCCAAATCTACCTGAAGGAAGCCCTGAACGAGGGCAAACCGCCTCACATCGCGGAGAAGATCGCCGAGAACCGGCTGGCCCGTTTTGTTCAGGAGGTTTGCCTCTTGGAGCAGACCTTCATCAAGGATGAGGATCGCACGGTGGGACAAGTGATCATGGAGGTGATCGCCCGGGTGGGCGAAAACATTGTGGTTCGCCGATTCACCCGTTATGAGCTTGGAGAGACCGTCGAGTAAAATCAAAGGCCGGGCCTCAAGCCCGGCCTTTGATTTGTAACTTGTCATGCTTCTGCTACATATTTTGGTTCTCTGGGACCACCCGAGATCCTCTGCGGAAAGCCGGAGAGCGTGGGATGTTGAGGTGTCGCCCTCGAAACGGCATTTGACTGGAGGGAGTGTTCTCGATGGCTGAACCGAAATATCGACGGATCCTCTTGAAGTTGGGTGGGGAAGCCCTGGCGGGTCCTGGGGGATTCGGGATCAGCCCGGAGCGGGCGACCGAGCTGGCTGCCCGGATTAAAGCCGTGAAGGAAATGGGGGTGGAAATCGCGATCGTCATCGGCGCTGGAAACCTGTGGCGGGGCCGTGATGGCCTCGCCCATCGCATGGACCGGGCGACCGCGGACCAGATGGGGATGCTGGCCACCGTGATGAACGCGTTGGCGCTGCGGGACGCCCTGGAGCGCCTGGGGGTGCCCACCCGGGTTCAGACGGCGATCGAGATGCGGGCGATCGCGGAGCCCTACATTCGATTGCGGGCCATCCGCCACCTGGAGAAGGGCCGTGTGGTGATCCTGGGGGCTGGAACCGGGAACCCCTATTTCACTACCGACACCGCCGCCGCTCTACGGGCGATGGAGATCCACGCCGACGTCCTCATCAAGGCCACCAAGGTGGACGGGGTATATGACGATGACCCGCTGGTGAATCCGAACGCCCGCAAATTTGATAAACTAACATATATAGAGGCCCTGAGCCTTCGTTTGAAGGTCCTGGATAGCACAGCCCTGTCCTTGTGCATGGACCACAACCTGCCGATCATTGTTCTCGACCTCTGGCAGCCGGATAGTCTGGAGCGGGCGGTGAGGGGAGAGCCGGTCGGGACGTTAATTGACGGTTAAACGGCCCTCCCGCGGTGGGGATTTTCGGGGATGAGGGGCCGTCGGAAGGAGGCCTCTGGGCGGTTGGGCTTTTTTCTCCTCACAGTCTTCCATCTTGGATGGAGGTGAAAGCTCGCGATGATCCCGAAACAGGTCTTCCGAGATGCGGAAGAGCGCATGCGCAAGGCCATTCGGGTTTTTGAGGACGAGTTGAAGGGCATCCGCACCGGCCGGGCTTCCCCCGCGCTGGTGGAGCGGATCCCGGTAGAATATTACGGGGCCCAAGTTCCTCTTGAACAGCTGGCGATCATCCGAGCGCCGGAGCCTAACCTGCTCACGATTCAACCTTATGATCCGAAGGTATTGCCGGAGATCGAGCGGGCGATCCTGAAGTCCGATCTAGGGCTGACTCCCAGCAATGACGGGCGGATCATCCGGCTGGTCCTGCCCAGGCTGACGGAGCAGCGTCGTCAGGAATTAACGAAGCTGGTGCACAAGCGCCTGGAGGAAACCCGGATCGCTATTCGGAATATCCGGCGGGATGTGCTGGAGGAGCTCCGGACCCGCCATAAGAATAAGGAAATGTCCGATGACGAGCTGGAAGAGGCCCGGGAGGAGGTCCAGAAGCTCACCGATCGTTACATTGAGGAAGCTGAAAAAGTTGCCCAAGCGAAGGAAAAGGAGATCATGTCTTTCTGAGCGCTTCCTCTTATGCGGATGCAGGTTGCGGAAGGCAGTCTGCGTCCCCACCCGTTAATCGTTATATGCAGGAGCGAAATCGATGAAGGAAGGTCTCGTGAGCCAGCAAAACAGCCAGCAGGCAGTGAAGACATTGAAAATCCCGACCCATATTGCGATCATCATGGATGGGAACGGCCGCTGGGCGAAGGCCCGAGGGCTTCCCCGGTTGGCCGGGCATCGGGCAGGGACCGAAAACCTGCGCCGTGTGATCGAGGCGTGCGCGGACCTCGGCGTTCGCATCCTCACGATTTATGCTTTCTCTACGGAGAACTGGCGTCGCCCCCTCGATGAGGTTTACGGTCTCTTTGGTCTCTTGGAGCAGATGATCGATCGCGAGCTGGACAACCTGGATCGGAATGGGGTGCAGATCCGCCATCTGGGCAGCCTGGAGGGGGTGCCGGAACGGCTCCAGCAAAAGATCCGCATGGCGATCGAGCGGACGAAGGGGAACTCCCGGCTGATCCTGTGCGTCGCTTTCAACTATGGCGGGCGCCAGGAGATCGTTGAGGCGGTCCGTCGGATCATCGCGGATGGGATCCCTCCGGAGGCGGTCGATGAATCCCTCATCTCCCGTTACCTCTATACGGCGGGGTTGCCGGACCCCGACCTGATCATCCGCACCAGCGGGGAGATGCGTTTAAGCAATTTCCTGCTGTGGCAGGCTGCTTATTCGGAGTTCTACGTGACCCCGGTTTACTGGCCGGACTTCGATCGAGAAGAGCTGCTGAAGGCGATTGAAGCCTACAGCTGGCGGGAACGTCGGTTCGGACAGATCAGCGAACAACTGGCCCCTCATCCACCATCCCGTTAGCCGTGTTGCGCCAGCGTCTCCTCGTCGCCCTCGTTGCCATCCCCTTGCTCGCCGCCCTGGTCCATCGGGGGGGATGGCTGTGGTCCGGAACGGTCGGCATTGTCCTGCTGATCGCGGCCTGGGAATATGCCCGACTGATCCGGCATATCGGGTTCTCTCCTTCTTCCGGATGGATCGGGGTGATGATCCTGGGCTTTCTGGGCGATGCCATGATCCCCCTCCTGGGCCCTCGTCTGGCTGAG
The DNA here is from genome assembly GCF_042408365.1 of Thermoflexus sp. Taxonomy (GTDB): domain Bacteria; phylum Chloroflexota; class Anaerolineae; order Thermoflexales; family Thermoflexaceae; genus Thermoflexus. Next base: position 5,616 of record NZ_JBHOQJ010000109.1, on the reverse strand, counting down.
CTCACGCTCACGTTGGTCCCTCCGCTGGCCCTGGTATGGTTCTGGTGGGTCCGACGCACAGAGCATCCCATTGCCGACTGGGCCTTCACCGCTGCGGGCGGCCTCTATCTAGGGTGGCTGGGGCGTTCATTTGTCTGGCTGCGGAATCTCCCGGAGCCTTATGGCCGCTGGTGGGTCGTCTTTGTCCTGTTCGTCACATGGGGGGCGGATACCGGGGCGTATTTGGTCGGCCGTCGGTGGGGGCGTCATCGACTGGCTCCCCGGCTGAGCCCGGGCAAAACCTGGGAGGGGTTCTTTGGGGGTTGCCTGGCCGGCCTCCTGGTCGGGGCATTGTTGGGGTTTCTCATCGAGCTTGGGGCAGGGCCGGGCGCGCTGTTGGGCCTGCTGATGGGCTGCCTCGGAACCCTGGGGGATCTTTCCATCTCGGTTTTGAAGCGACGGGCCGGGGTGAAGGATTCCGGGAACCTCTTTCCGGGGCACGGGGGGATGCTGGATCGTCTGGATAGCCTGCTCTGGAATGGTATGCTGGCTTACCTTTACGCGCACTGGATCCAGGGGTTCTAGTTCCACTTCTGTTTTGAGGATGTGTGGTGGCGAAAGGGAATGGCCTCCCCACGGCCCATTGGGCCGTGGGGAGGGGGTTGGGGGCGAGCCTCAAACGGATCTCGGATGCAGGCGGGCGGGTTCCATCATGCGCGGTCTTCTGATCACCTTTGAAGGACCTGAGGGAAGCGGCAAAACAACGATGGCTCGCTGGTTGAGCGAATTTCTTCAGACGAAAGGATATCCAGTGCTCCTCACCCGCGAGCCTGGAGGAACGCCTATTGGGGAGGCGATCCGAGGCATCCTTCACGCCCATGAGCACGCGGATATGGCGGCCCGGGCGGAGGCGCTTTTATTTTGCGCCGCCCGGGCCCAGCTGGTGGAGCAGGTGATCCGGCCGTTTCTCGCCAAGGGCGGCATCGTCGTCAGCGACCGCTATGCGGATTCCACGCTCGCCTATCAGGGATACGGGCGGGGGCTGGATCTCGAGGAGCTGCGCCGCCTGAACCGGTTCGCGACCGGAGGGCTGGAGCCAGACCTCACGTTCTTGCTGGATATCGAGGTGGAGCTGGGCCTGGCGCGCCGTCGGGCCTCAGGGGAGGCCTGGACCCGTTTGGATGCCCTGGCCCTCTCGTTTCATCAACGGGTGCGGGAAGGCTACCGGGCGATGGCGGCGGCAGACCCCGCCCGCTGGGTGATTGTGGACGCCTCCCAGCCGATGGAGGCGGTTCAGGCGGCGATCCTCGCCCACCTGACCCAGCGCCTGGGCCTCCTCCTCGAGGGGCATCGACATTAACGGAACGCCGCGTTTCAGCCCGGCCCTTAGCGCCGATGGGAGATCGGCCCTCTGGGGCGCTTCGCGCCGGGCGTCGGCCTACGCCGACGCATCATCCGGTCGGCGCAGGCCGACCGTTCTTACGGGATCCGCAGGATCACCTTCCCGAAGACCCGGCGATCCTCCAGATAGCGATGGGCTTGTGCCGCTTCCTCCATCGGGAAGATCCGATCGATGACTGGGCGGAAGATCCCCTGTTCCACCCGCTCCATCACGGCCTGGAAATCCGCTCGGGTGGCCCCAAAGGATCCGAGGATCTCGGCCTCCTTGTAAAAAACCCCCCAGAGATCCGTCTCCCCCCATCGGCCGGTCGTCGAGCCGCAGAACACCAGGCGGCCTCGAAAGGCCAGGGAGGCGACGCTCTCTTTCCACGTGTCCGATCCCACATGCTCAAAGACGATGTCCGCACCATGTCCCCCGGTGGCCTCCATAACTTTCAGGCTGAACCGGGGGTGTTCCCGGTAGTTGATCAACACATCAGCGCCCAGCGCGCGGGCTTTCTCCAGCTTCTCATCGCTGCTCGCGGTGGCGATGACGCGGCATCCGAAGTGCTTGGCGATCTGGATGGCCGCGGTGCCGATGCCGCTGCCGGCCGCTAACACCAGCACGGTCTCCCCCGGCCGGATACGGGCCCGGCTCACCAGCATGTGCCACGCCGTTCCGAAAGCCGCCTGGACCGCTGCCGCCGCCTCGTAGGAGATGTTCGGCCCCAGCGGCATTAAATTGGCTGCGGGGGCCACCACATATTCGGCGTAGCCGCCCCAGCGGTCCACCCCGATGATCTTCCGGCGCTGACACAGGTTATCCATCCCCGCCCGGCAAAACTCGCACTCCCCGCACACGATGAAGGCGCCCACCAACACCCGGTCCCCGATCGACCATCCGGTCACGCCTTCTCCGAGCGCCGCGATCTGTCCGGCCGGCTCCAGGCCCAGGATATGGGGAAGCTTCGCTTTGCGCCCCTGGGCGCCCGCGCGGGTGTAGAGATCCAGATGGTTCAGGCCGCAGGCGTATACGCGTACCAGCACCTCCCCCGGTCCCGGGGTGGGGGTGGGCACCTCCTCCACCTGCAGGACCTCCGGCCCGCCCCGCCGTCGCATCACCACCGCTTTCATAGAGCCTCCTTAGGTGGGATAGTGAAGGGAGTGTTCAACAAGCGATGTGCTCTCAGGATGCTTGGCCTTCCCCCTCATTCGAACATCACCTGAGGGAACCATCGTCGATCGATCCGGTGAAGCCCTTGAGGTCCGAGCGCCTCCAGCCGGTCCAGCAGGCGGCGGGCTTCCTCCCGCAGACGGGCCACATCGATCCCCTGGCAGCGATCGGGGGCCCCCGCGAGATGGGCCAGGCCGCGGCGCAGCATCTTCACCGCGCCCGCGTAGTTGCCGCGCTCGATCTGATGGCAGGCCACGCCGATCTGCAGGATCCCCTGATAGACCTCCCGGACCGGGCGCATCTCCGCGCGCCAGGCCTGCTCCAGGGTTTCATGTTGCTCGAAATACTCCCCGGCGTTGAACTGTTCCAAGCCGCGCCGCACCATCTCGGGCAGCGGCTCATCGCAGCCAGGCCATTTCCTGCCCATCGGGTCCGCTCCACGCGCTGTCCAGCAGGATGCCCTCCTCGCTCAGGAAACGCGGCGCGGAACAATCACATAGCCGGTTTCCAGATCCCCGATCTGCTCATAGCCCGCCGGCCCATGGAACCAGACATAACCCGCGATGTAGGCGCAGAAAGCCGCATCCAGTCGATCCTCCCACGCCTTCAATGCCCGTCGGGTCCGGAGCGCCCGCGGGGGGGAGCGCCAGGCGTCCGGCCAGCGCACCGGCGGGTGGGATCCCTCCAGGGTGAGCAGCTGGCGATGCCAGCGGCGCAGGCCGCGCCTCCAGAGATCCCGGCCCAATCGTTTATAGCGGATGATCCGCCGGAGGCCAAACAGGGTGATCGCCGCCGGATGGGGGAAGATCTCGATGACCGTGCGGGCGGGGGCCCGAGGGGCGGATGGGGGTTGCAGCGCGAAGCCCCATGCGCTCAAGCGGTGGGCCAGCGCCTCTCCCCGCAGGCCGCCGAAGGCGCGCAGCCAGCGCCGGTTGACCGGGTAGCCGCCCGCGTGGTAGCGCCCGAACCGGGAGGCGATTTGCCGATCGCATGGCCGCGATCCCTCCTCGTTCGGGACGATCAGAGGCGCATCGATCCCGATGATACAGGGGCCCTCCCGATAAGGCGCCAGGAATTCCAGGATCTCCGCATCGGAACCCAAGTGATCGGCCCACACGCTGAGCTCCCAGTGATCCTCCTCCCAGCGGAGGACCACAGCGGCCGTCGGGTTCCGAGGAGACCACGCCAGATCCACGCCGATCGCCCACATCCGGCGGATTCTCCCTCCGCCCGCCTCAGCGCTGACAGGACGGACAAAAGTAGGCGCTGCGGCCCTGAAGGACCTGGCGGGCGATCGGTGTCCCGCACCGGAAGCAGGGCCGGCCCGCGCGCCCGTAGACCCGTAGGTAACGCTGATGCTCCCCGCTTCCTCCTTCCGGCCGGCGATACCACTGGATGGTGGTCCCATGATGGCGCAGGCCGGCGAGGAGGGCATCCCGGATGCCTTTCCACAAGCGCTGGATCTCTCCCTCGGTGAGGGAGGCCGCCGATCGCATCGGATGCAGACGCGCCCGCCAGAGCGCCTCGTCAGCGTAAATGTTCCCGATCCCGGCGATGATCGATTGGTCAAGCAGCAGGGCCTTTAAACGCCCCCGGCGGCCGGCGAGCTGTTGGGCGAGGTCCCGGGGGCGGAATTGTGGATCCAGCGGCTCCGGGCCCAGGTTCTGAAAGATCTCCTCAGGATCCGCTACCCAATACAGACGGCCGAACTTGCGCAGGTCATGGAACCGCAGGATCCGGCCGTCGTCCAGAACGAAATCGGCCCGCGCGTGGGGATCCGGCTCCGGGGCCGGAAGCAGGAAGAGGCGGCCGGTCATTTTGAGATGGACCAGCCATGCGCCCTCGTCCAGGACGAACCAGAGGAATTTCCCGCGCCGGCGGCTCTCCTGGATCGTTCGCCCCCTCATCCGCCGGAGGAACGCGCGTGGGGAGGGCGTGGCCACGCTTCCCGGCCAGTGCAGCGTCACCTGTTCGATCCGGCGGCCCGCCAGATGGGGCCGCAGCTCTTGAACCAACGTCTCGACTTCGGGGAGCTCCGGCATCGTCCGCTCCTATTCCTGCAGCAGATCCTTCAGGAACCGGATGGGCTCTCCGATCCCTTGAGCCTTGGCCCGTTCATACACCAAAGCCGCGACAGCGATATCCTCCAGGGCGATCCCCAGGGACTTGAACAGGGTGATCTGGTCCGCGTGGAGGCGGCGAACACGACCGGCCACCACGTCCTTCAATTCGTAGATTCGCCCCCATTGGAGCCGCCCCCGCTCCAGCGGCTCCAGGAAATCCCCCGCCTCGATCCTCCCTTGGTCCCGATCGTCGATCACGATCAGATCCGCCCGGGCCACGGCTTCCTCGTCCAACTCCCGGCGGATCAGCGCGTTGGAGCCGGCGGCGTTGATGTGCACGCCCGGGCGCAGCCAAGCGCCCCGGAGAACCGGCTCCCGCGCGGAGGTGATGGTGACCAGGATATCGGCCCCCTCGGCCGCAGCCTCCGGTTGATCCACTGCCCGTACCGGGATGCCGAGGGCTTCGGCCATACGGCGGGCGAACGCCTCCCGATGCCCCTGAGTGGAACTATAAACCCGGACCTCCTCGACGGCGCGGACGGCACACACCGCCATCAACTGGGTCGCGGCCTGACGCCCTGTCCCATACATCCCAACGATTCGGGCGTCCGGGCGGGCGAGATAGCGGGTGGCCAAGCCGGTGGCCGCCCCTGTCCGCAGGCGGCCGAGCATGTCGGCCTCCAGCAGAGCCACCAGCTCCCCGCTTTCGCTGTCAAACAGCAACACCACAAAGCGGGTTTGCCCGCCGACCGTGGTGTACGCTTTCAGGCCCACGTAGCCAACCCCGGGGCCTCCGGCAGCCATCACGTGGAGGGCCCCGCGGGGCCAGCGGACGCGTGAGCGGGCCGCATTGGCGACCAGGCCTTCCGCCTGAGCGTGGAAGGCTCGCTCCAGCGCCTCGATGGCGTCGGAGATCGATAGCAACGCTCGCACATCGTCTTCCCGCAGCAAGATCGGCATTTCAGAGCCTCCATTGCTGAAATTGACTTTGGGGTGGGTGGGGCCGCCTTCAGCGGCCCC
>NZ_JBHOQJ010000226.1:0-1765 GCF_042408365.1 Thermoflexus sp. | reverse complement strand
GCAGGCAGCAAAGCTGCCTGCCCCGCACCCCGTTGCTGACGAGACGCGAGGACCTCTGGAGGGTCCGTCGGCCTCCTCAGGGCGCGCTGACCGCGCGGTAGGCGTTGATCCGCCCCCAGTACCAGTAGCGCTTGGTGCCTGGGATCGGATCGGCATTGGTCTCGATGCGCTGGCGGACGCAGGCGTTCGTCGTGCACTTGCCAGTCGCCCACACCAACCCCGCCAGCCCCGCGACGTGGGGCGTGGCCATGGAGGTGCCGTTCAAGGCATCGTAGGTTGTGAAGTAGCCGTACTGGGTGGTCAAGTAGACCGGCGTGTCCGGCATGGTGGAAAGAATGCGAACGCCCGGCGCAGCGACATCCACCCACTTGGCCCCGTAGTTGGAAAACGAGGCTTTGTTATCGTTCTCGTCCGTGGCGGCGACGGCGATGCAGTTCGTGTAGGCTGCCGGATAGGTCTTGGCGCTGGAGCCGCTGTTGCCGGCCGCGCAAGCCAGCACCGCCCCTTTATTCCAGGCGTAATCCACCGCGTTCTGCAGCGTCGTCGAGCCGATGGAGCCGCCCAGGCTCAGGTTGATCACCTTCGCCCCGTTGTTGGCCGCCCACACGATGCCGTCGGCCACCTGGGCATACGTCCCTGAGCCGCTGGCGCTCAGCACTTTAGCCGCCAGCAGGCTCACCTGCCAGTTCATGCCGGCCACCCCAACCCCGTTGTTCGTCAGCGCCCCAATGGTCCCCGCCACGTGCGTGCCGTGGCCGTTATCATCTTCCGCGCTGTTGTCATTGTTCACGAAGTCCCACTGGGCCACCACAGGCGGGAGATCCGGATGGCTGTTATCGATCCCCGTGTCCACCACGGCGATACGGATCCCGCTGGAGCCTGTGGTGAGATCCCAGGCAGCGTAAGCCTGGATCTTCCCCCAGGCCCACTGGGAGACACAACCGGACTTCGAGGATTCATAGCAGGTGGTGTTGTCGTAGGGATCGTTGGGGTCTAGATCAATGCGGGCGATGCCGTTGGGCTCCACGTATTCCACCTGGGGATTGCGGCTCAGCGCCGCAAGCACGGCATCGCGAGTTGTAGGGGGAACCTTCACCACCCAGACGCCTAAGAGGGTCTGACGATAAAGGTGAAAACCGAAAGCCCGGGCGAGCCCTGCTGGATCCGCGCCTGGGGCGAATCTCACCAGCAGCTCATCCGGAACATAGCTGCCCGGCGGGAGTCCCTGCGTGGAAGGTGCGCCGGAAGTCCAGCCCATCAAACCGAGGGTCAGGATTGTCGCGAGAACCAGCCATCGCCGCCCCATGGATCACCTCCTTTGGCTCGGATGACCGCTTTCTCGAATCGACACAGACTTAGACGCGCAGGGTGGGGAGCGGTCATACCCCGCAATCTGAGATCTTACGGCCCCTAAGCCACTCGACCTGTCGGGGCATCCCACCTGCTCCCGACATGCCGCCACACCTACATTCTCCATCGGCGGAGGGGATGTGTCAAGCGAGGCTGTGATGACCACCGGATGGAGGGCCTCCCAGTAGGCCGCTGGCTCTCTTCTCATCAGACCCGGCGGGAAGGCTCTATGCTCGCTGTGCCCGACAATGGAAGACTTCCCTTAAGAGATTGGCTGGCTCGAGATCTTTGGTTAAAATAATTAAACCACGCGGGCCGTCTAAGGGATCTGTAGGGCGTATAAATTCGCTCAACTATCTCTGCTGCGAACAGAGGTGGTTATGGGATTTCTGTGTGGGGCGGGCCGCGCACGCGG
>NZ_JBHOQJ010000098.1:0-2207 GCF_042408365.1 Thermoflexus sp. | reverse complement strand
GCATCGGCCCGAACGGCTCGCCCCGGAAATCCATATCCAGCCCGGCCACGATCACACGGATCCCCCGCTCCGCCAGCTCCTGAACCACATCGGCGATCTCCCAATCGAAGAACTGCGCCTCATCGATACCCACAACCGTGGTCCCGGGTTGAAGGTGCTCCAGGATCGCTCGGGCATGGGGGACGGGGATCGCCTCGATATCCAGGCCGTTGTGGGAGCGAACCTTCTCTACCCCATAACGGGTGTCGATGAGGGGCTTGAAAACCTGAACTTGCTGGCGGGCGATCTGAGCGCGGCGAAGCCGGCGGATCAGCTCTTCGGTCTTACCGCTGAACATGCAACCGCTGATTACTTCCACCCATCCCGTGCGCGCTGCATCCATCGATGCTCCTCCTGAATGGATGAAGCACTGGTTCGGAATCCCGGGAGCCTTTGCGCTTTCCAACCTCTCAGATCAACTCTCAGCCGTGTGAGTCAAAAACAACGCGAGCGGGTCGCCAGAACCCGCTCGCGTTGCCTTATTCGCTCTCGCTCTCCTCCAGGGTCTCGAGGATCTCCTCCGGCTCCTCTACGACCTCTATGGTGACCTGTTTCCGCCTGCGACGCTGGGCCCGCTCCGCCCGCGCCTTCAGGTAGTCCTCATCACGGGCGCTCAGACGCCGCATGAAGCGGTCCACTTGACCTTCTTTATCGACGATTCGTTGCTCACCCGTAAAGAACGGATGGCATTTTGAACACACATCTGTCCGGATCACCGGCACCGTCGCGCCCGTGGTCCAGGTGTTGCCACAGGCGCAGATCACCTGGGCATTGGGATACCATGACGGATGGATTCCTGGCTTCATGCATCACCTCCGTTTTGTGACACGCCGTTCGGGCGGACCGGCTCAGGGTACACGCTGACCCGTTTCCGACCCCCGCGCATGAACTCAAAGCGCACATAGCCGTCGATCAAAGCGAAGAGCGTGTAATCCCGGCCCATCCCCACGTTCTTGCCGGGATAGATGCGCGTGCCGCACTGGCGGACCAGGATGTTCCCGGCCCGGACAAATTGACCGTCGAACCGCTTGACGCCACGGCGCTTGGATTCGCTATCGCGTCCGTTACGGCTGGCGCCGCCACCCTTCTTGTGAGCCATGGTTGCCTCCTGTCATGCGGATGCCGGGACACCCGTTTCGATGGCCTCAATCCGCAGGATCGTGTAAATCTGACGATGGCCCTGCTTGCGCCGATAGCGCTTGGCGCCCGGCCGATACTTGAAGACAATGATTTTCTCTCCCTTCACCTGACCCAGCACGGTGGCCCGGACCCGGGCCTCCGGCACAAAGGGCTGACCGATCCGAACCTGCGCCCCTTCCCCCACCATTAGAACGCGATCGATTTCCACCGGGGCGCCGGCCTCAAGGGGAAGCTTCTCGACCTGAATCTGATCGCCTGCCTGCACGCGGTATTGATGCCCGCCGATTTCGATCACTGCGAACACGATGGAACCTCCGCAATGCTTCAGGTTGTCTTAGGGACCAGACCAACTTCTATGGTCCAGCCAGCCTGCATGAGTTGGTTTTCGGGATATGCGTGGAGAGGCTGATGGCCCCCAGCCCTCAAAAACTCCCAAAAATCAAATGTGGAAGAAGCACTACGTTTGATAAAGAAAGGGCCGCCGCGGGCGGCCCTTCCAGCTGGCTGCGGGGGGAGGACTCGAACCTCCATACCCGGATCCAGAGTCCGGTGTGTTGCCCCTTACACCACCCCGCAGGGCCGTCCTTCATTTTACACAGGATGGGTCCCTTTGGTCAAGCTGGGGGAAGCTTTGAGCCTTTTGATCCCCTCCGTGATCCCTTTGGGCCGTGAGGCAGAGGAAATGGTTCTTCCGCCTCCTCACGGACCTCGGATGGCGTAATTCCTCGCTTTCAAACACTTGCAAGCACCATGATCTGTGGATAGAAAATCTTTGTTGCGGCAGCGGATCGGTAGTCACCCTTACCCACAGCAACGATTTTTGCTTGCAGCATCTCTGCGAGATGCGGGCCAACCTGCCCGACCAGACAGGAGCCTCATCCCGACCATCTAAGGCGGCTACGGCTTTTTCCTTTTTTTATTTTAAGGCACACCATTGGGAAGACCGGTGGCCTCGCCCCATAGCCCAGAGGGCGGCGGGAAGGGGAAAGAAAAAAATCCTTTGGGGGCTGGGGGCCGCCTTCGGCGGC
>NZ_JBHOQJ010000090.1:0-1703 GCF_042408365.1 Thermoflexus sp. | reverse complement strand
CCCGACCATCCCAATGGAAAGCGCCCAGGAGAGCAGCAGCCAGCCCCGGGCGATCACCAGGGCGGGCTCCATGAAACTGGCCACGATCGCGGCCATCATCCCCACGCTGGCCCCTTGGATCACCCGCATGTACTCCGAGGTTCCGTGGAACAGATGGTCCGGCGCGTAGAGGCGATGGGCGGCGAAAACCAGCAACCACACCGGGATCAGGATGGCCATCAACAGGCCATAATAATGCGCGGGCTGGCTCTCCGGCTGATAGAAAATGGGCAGGCGGGACTCGAACCGGATCAGATAGGATAGCGAGAAGGCGATCGCCAGGGCGATCGCGTCCATGAGGATCAAGCCGATACGCAGGCTGATCCATTCGGCCTCTCGCGCTTCCGTTCTAGAGCTCAGGCGGATGAATTCAGTGGGCAGGGCCTCATTGCGCATACGATCGCTCCTTCGCCCCAACGGCGTAATTCTGGATGAGCCAATTCTGGATCCCTATAACGACCTGGCGGGCGTGGCGCGTCAGGGATTCCCCGTTCGTCAGCGCGGGGTAGATCTGAGTCAGGTTTGCCAGGAACAAACCTGAAATGGGGGGCGCCAAGGGGGGGATGCGCCGCCACTGGCCGCGATGGAACAACGGTTCGACGTAGCGCTCCCGGTGCACCCGGGCATGGCGGATCCATTCCGGCCGGAACGCCGGGAACATCCGCTGGAGATGCTCCAGCCATGCCTCCAGGATCTCCGAGTCGCTCCGCTGAAGCCATGGCGAGTCCCAGGTCACATACTTGGGCAGATAAACCAGATGGTAACCGCCTACATCAGCCGGGTCGATGTAATGGGTCGTCTCGATGAGGCCGGTGAAGGGCACTGAGTCGTCGGCGATGTAGATGGTCCAATAATCGGTGAGCGGGCGATCCAGGGCCAGGAGGACGCACACGATGCCCAGGTAGCGCCAGGAGCCTAGATCCTCCACCCATGAACCCTCCACGCCGGGTAACAGGCGTGGGACCAGCGGTGGGTGTAAGGTGATCACGGCCGCCTCGCACGGCTCCACCGCCCCGTCCACTCGCACCCCGATCACACGGCCCTCTTCGATCACCACCTCCTGAACCGGGGTGCGGATTCGGATCTCGCCGCCTGCGGCTTCCACGGCCCGCGCCATCGCCCGGATCATCGTCAGATGCCCGCCCTGCAGGTAGCCGGCCATCTCCTGCTGGGAAACCCCCCGGCGGGTGGATCGGGTCCGGATCAGACGGGCCCAGATGTACGTGGCGGGCAGGTCCTCAAAGCGGCCGTCGAACTTGGCCCGCAGCATCGGCCGCCACAGGTGATGGAACGCCCGCCGGCCGCCCCACCGAACCAGCCATTCTTCCACACTGATCGTCTCCAGACGTCGCCAATCCCGGTGCAGATACGCCGCCAGGATGGTCAGGCCCAAGCGGAGGCGATCGACGGTTCGCAAAAGGGGGAAGGCCAGGAAATCCCGCAGCGTCGTCATCGGATACAGGCGCCCTTCGTGGAAGAACGCCGAGCCGGTGGGCCGGAAGCGCAGCTGATCGGCGATCCCCAGCTCCGCCGCCAGCGCCTGCATATGGACGTCGCTGGAGAGGATCGTATGGTAGAAGCGGTCCACCTCCACCTCGCCCAGGCGGATGGTCCCCGCCAGGCCGCCGATTTGATCGCTGGCCTCGTAGAGGACCACCCGATGC
>NZ_JBHOQJ010000073.1:0-27026 GCF_042408365.1 Thermoflexus sp. | reverse complement strand
AGTATCACCCCGTCGGCCGCGGCGACCAACGCCGGGGGATCCAGCAGGGCTTCGAAGACGCCGGACGCCGATGCCTCCGCCCGTGCGGCTGGATCGCGATCCGCCCCCAGCACCAGGAAACCCTGCTGCGCCAACCGGCGGGCGATCGAGCCGCCGATCAGCCCAAGGCCGATGATCCCCCATCGAAAGCTTTCCATCCCAGAGCTCCACGCTGTTCCGAGTAACGTTCGCCGTCGGGCGCAAAAGCGCCCATCCTTTTGGAGTATTCAGTGAAAAGGCTGATGTCCTTTTCTCTCCTTCTCCATAGCCCAGATCGTTCGGCTCCTCCTAACATTGGATGACGGCGAGAGCGTTTCGCACGCGATTCAGTGAACGGAGGCCTATTCGGAGTCTGACGCATCGAACGGGCACTGAAGTGCCCTACTACGAACAAAGCCCTGTTCGTAGTAGGGCGCTTTAGCGCCCGTTTGATTTTTGTGAACACTGCACCATGCGCAAGGCCTGGGCCACCGCCCGCACCTCGCGAACCATGCGGGCGAAGGCCTCCGGGGTGAGCGACTGACGGCCGTCCGACCACGCTTCCTCCGGGCGCACGTGGACCTCTGTGAGCAGACCGTCCGCCCCGGCGGCGATAGCAGCCCGGGCGATGGGGATCACATAGGCCGCCTCCCCGGTGCCGTGGCTGGGGTCCACCAGCACCGGCAGGTGACTGAGCCGCTTGACCACCGGCACCGCGTTGATATCCACCGTGTTCCGGGTCATCCGCTCAAAGGTGCGGATCCCCCGCTCGCACAGGATCACGTTGAAATTCCCGTAGACCATGATGTATTCCGCCGCCAACAGCCACTCCTCGATCGTGGCGCCCATCCCTCGCTTGAGAAGCACCGGCTTCGGCTGACGGCCGGCCGCTTTCAGCAAGCTGAAGTTTTGCATATTGCGCGCGCCGATCTGTAACACATCGGCGACCTCGGCGACGATGGGGACCTCCTCTGGAGACATCACCTCGGTCACCACCGGGAGACCGGTCTCCGCCCGGGCCTCGGCCAACAACTCCAGCCCCTCGAACCCTAACCCCTGGAAGGAATAAGGGGAAGTGCGCGGCTTGAAGGCCCCCGCCCGCAACATGTGAGCTCCCGCCTCCCGCACCGCGTGGGCCGTCTCCAGTAGCTGAGACCGCGACTCGATCGCGCACGGGCCAGCGATCAAGACCGGCTCCTCGCCCCCGATGAGGACCCCCCCCACCCGGATTTGGGTTCCCTCGGGCCGGTAATCCCGGGCCGCCAGTTGGAAGGCGTGGCGGATGGGGATCACCCGCCGGACCCCCGGCCAAGCCTGGAGCTCGTGGAGATCCAGGTCGCCTTCGTCGGGGCAGACCAACACCGGCTGGGGGCCGTGAACCCAGTGAACGGACTTACCTCGGGCCTGAAGATGCTCCACCAGTCGTTGGATCATACGGGGATCCACATCCGTGGCGCATTCTACAATCATTGCTCCCCTCCTTCCTCAGATGCCAAGCTTCCCCCTGCCCCAGCAGGATAAGAGCCCAGGAGTTTGACGAAAGAGGCCCGTTGCAGAAGCCCCAGAAGCGCCTCTCGGCACGGAGGATCCTGCCAATGGCCTTCGAAGTCCACGTAGAACACATATTCCCAAGGGCGGCCGCGCCGGGGGCGGGATTCCAGCTTGGTGAGATTGATCCCGCGGGACGCGAACTCCCCCAGGCAAGCGTGCAGCGCGCCGGGGACGTGTCGGGTGCTGAACACAATGGAGGTCTTGTTGCGCTCCGCTCGGGGCGGCTCCCGGGTGCTGACGATGAAGAAGCGGGTGGCGTTCTCGGGGTCGTCCTCGATGCCTTCCGCGAGGATCGCCAGACCGTAGCGCTCCGCGGCCAGGCGGCCGGCGATGGCCGCCACCCCCGGCTCCGGGCGTTCCGCCAGCATCCGGGCGCTGCCGGCTGTGTCTGGGGCGGCCAGGGCCTTCCAGCCGTGCCGCTCAATAAAGCGCGCGCACTGCTCCAGGGCCTGCGGGTGCGAGCGCACCGCCCGGATGTCCGCGAGGCTCGTCCCGGGCGGGGCCAACAGGCAATGACGCACGCGCAAGATCATCTCCCCCCAGATCCGGAGGTCCCGATCCAGCAACAGATCGTAGACCGCGTTGATCGAGCCAGCCGTGGAGTTCTCCACCGGGAGGATCCCGAAATCGGCCCGGCCGGACTCCACCGCCCGTGCGACCTCGGCGAAGGTGCGGCACGGGAGCAGCTCCAGCTCTGGCCCCAAACAACGCAGCGCGGCTTCGTGGGAATAAGCCCCCGGTTCCCCCTGGAAGGCCACCCGGGGTGGGCGCGGGGGGACCGCCTCCGGAGGATCCGGTTCCGAAACCGCCTCCACGTCCAATCCGTTGGGAAGATCCGGGCGAAGTTGCCGTGCCTCTCCCAAATAAACGGGAACAGGCCGGAAGGGGCGCTGAGGATGGACCAGGAGCAGAACGCGGATACAGCGAGGGAGCGCATCCGGGACGGGGATTTCCTGGGCGCACAGCATCGGCACGTGGGTCCATCCCATCTCCCGGGCGGCCGCAGCCGGGAACGCCGCCGTCAGATCCGGGGTGGTCGTGAACCAGGCAGCCACGATTTCCTCCGGGGCCAGCCGGTTGGCCTGGATGATCGCCTCCAACAGCTGACGGGTCGCTGAGGCGATCGCCTCTGGGGTGTTGGCTTCCGCGGTCACCGCACCGCGCAGGCCGTACAGCATGCGTTCCCCCATAAAAAACCATCGGCGCGGGGGCTCTGGGGAGCCGCTCCGCGCCGATGGATAAGATCACAGAATCTAAACAACAATCAGGTGGCATACGCGAGCGGCCCCGCCGGACGCGCGGCAAAGTAATAAAAGTAATACCGCCAGTAAGCGTGGAGGGCGCTCGCGAAATGCCCAACCTGCATTGCCGGAAACCTCTGTTCTCCTGGATTTGGCTCTACATTATACAGACCTGGGCGAATTTGTCAAGTCCGATCGAGCTGACCTTCCGATACGAGTTCGGACGCCTCCTTGGGCAATCCGTCCCCACCGCTTTCCGGCGGGTCGGGATCCCCGGAAGGGTTGCCTCCCCATGCGACCATCCGTGGTTCTCGAGGGCCCTCCACTGGTGTCCCCGGACAGCCCTCCAGCGCCTTGTCTGAAGTCACGCCCTTGATGATTTTGTCGGGGTGCCTCATCATAAATATTAATAGTGGGCCGAATCCCCTGCGGATCGCATCGCACCCTTCATCAGCCCCTGGCGGATCCTCCGCCGGGCCTTCCGCCGTCGCTTCTTCGATCCTGCCAGTGGTGCTTCCGGGTAGCCAATGGCGGGGGCCGCGCTACGGTGTTCTGCGGTCCGTATCCCGGTTGGACCCCAGGGAGTGGTTAATGGCGGGAGAAGATCCGAGGGGACTATGTCAGCGAAGAAGATAGCTGAGGTGATGCGGGAACAGATTAGCCGCCGTACCTCCTTTCACCCGACCGTCTTCCGGTCCGATGGAGGAGGGAATCCGATGGCCCGTTATCTCGCTGTATGGCTATATCTGGTTGCTTTGGGGCTTGTTGCGTGTACGGTTGGGGGAAGCCGACCGACGAGCCTAACCCCACCGCCCACCACTCCAGCGCCTCCGGCGACGGCCGCAGCAACGGCCCTCCCGGCGCCTCCGGCCAGCTCTTCCTCAGCAGCGGATTGTCCGGTGACCCCCTTCGCCAGCGATCGCCCCTCGCACCCCAACACTGCCGCTTTCACCGATACTTGGTATCGCAACCCGGAAGGCACCCTGTGGGCTGGGCTCCATCGAACCTTTAAGGGGAAGTGGTACGCCGCAACCGGCCACAAGGTCTTATGGGCCAAGGGGACGGGGCTCCCGCTTCAGGTTCGTGCCCGGCGCCTGGATGGGACCAGCCCACCGGCTGAGATCGATATCCCCGATGGCTATCGAAACTTCCCTTATCAAGCCAGCAGCCTGACCTTCCCGACCCCCGGCTGTTGGGAGGTGGAGGGGGTGGCGGGGCCCCATCGGATCCGCTTTGTGATCTGGGTGCTGCCAGCGGACCAGAAACCACTAGGGATTCCGTAACCGGAGGGCTGGATGCGGAAGGCTATCCTGCCTGCCTCGGCTTCGAGGGGGAATAAGGAAGTGTGAAGAAGAAATGGGCCCCCTGCCCGGGCGCGCTTTCCACCCCGATCCGCCCCCCGTGGGCTTCCACCAGATGCTTGGCGATGGCCAACCCCAATCCGGAGCCACCGTCCGCCCGCGCCCGGGATTTCTCGGCCCGGTAGAAGCGATCGAACACATGGGGCAGGTCCTCGGGGGCGATCCCCACGCCCGTATCCCGCACGCTGACTTGAACCGCATCCCCCAGATCCCGAGCTTCCACCGAGATCCGCCCGTCCGGAGGCGTATACCGGATGGCGTTGGTGAGCAGGTTCATCAGCACCTGCCGAAGACGAATCGGATCCGCCAGGATCGGGGGCAACGCTTCCGGCAACCGAACCTCCAGCTCAACCCCCTTCTCCATAGCTTGAAAAGCGATGCCATCGACGGCTTCCTCGATCAGACGCTTTAAATCCACCGGCTCCCGGTCCAGCCGCAGTTGCCCCGCCTCGGCCAGGGTCAACAAACGCAGATCTTCCACCAGGCGGGCCAGATGGCGGACCTCATCATGGATCTGGGCGATCTGCTCTAGCTCCAACGGGAGGACGCCATCCATCAGCGCTTCCAGATGGCCTTGGAGGATCCCTAGCGGGGTGCGCAACTCATGGGCGATGTCGGCCAGCATCTGGCGTCGCTGCTGCTCCGCTCGGGCCAACGCGTCCGCCATGCGGTTGAACGCCTGAGCCACCTCCCCCAGCTCTCCAGCCGCCTGAGCCGGGATCCGTGCCTCCAGGTCGCCGGCGGCGATCCGTCGGGAAGCCTGTTGAAGCGCCCGCAGCGGCCGTGCCAGACGGGAGAAAACCAACGTGCCCACCCCCAAGGCTAGAGCGATCCCAAGCAACGTGCTCCACCCGATCGCCCGCCACACCTCCCCCAGAAATCGCGCGGAGGGATTCGCTGGGCTTTCCACATCGCCCACCACCAGCCACCCAACGGTTCGATCCCCCACACGGATGGGGGCGCCTTCCTCCCGAACCGCCTCCGACAGAAGGGTACCGATCAGGGTTCCCTCCGAATCCAGCCGGACCCGACCGGTCTCGTCCGCCAGGATGAGGCGATGGCCCATCATCCGCCACATGGCGACCCCACCCATCCCCATGCGGCGGTGCATGGGGCCCATCCCGGGCATCATGAGGTCGGATGGATCCAGCAGGGATTCCACGCCCTCCCATTTCCCGTTCTGGAGGTAGTAATTCGCAAAAGCGGGGGCCAGCGCCTCCGCCCAGCGTCGGTTCCCCTGGACCACGTAGACCCGGAACTCCCCGGCGGTGACCACGCCGATCAACGAGGCCGTGACGAGCAGGCTCAGGATCACCACGCCGGCAAAGGCCAGACTCAGCTTCGCCCACAGGCTTCCCATCAATCGGCCTCCCGAAGCTTGTAACCGACCCCATAGACCGTGAGCACATACTGCGGATTCCTCGGATCCGGCTCGATCTTCTGGCGAAGGTTCTTGATGTGGGCGTCGACGGTTCGCTCGTACCCCTCGTACGCCACCCCCTGGATCCGCTCCAGCAGCTGCAGGCGGGTGAAAACACGGCCGGGATGGCGGGCCATCGTGGCCAGCAACTCGAACTCGGTCGGCGTCAGGCGCACCTCCCGATCCCCCACCCGCACCTCCCGCCGCTCCAGGTCGATGGTGAGATCGCCGACCCGGATGAGGGCCGGCGGGGCCACCTCGCCCTGAGCCCGCCTTAAGACCGCACGCACCCGCGCCACCAGCTCCCGCGGGCTGAAGGGCTTCGTGATATAGTCATCCGCCCCCAGCTCCAGGCCCACCACTCGATCCTCCTCCTCGATGCGCGCCGTCAGAATGATGATGGGAACCCCCGACTCGCGGCGGATGGTCCGACAGACCTCAAACCCATCCATGCCCGGCAACATCAAATCCAGAACGATCAAATCCGGCTGCTCCCGACGGAAGGCGTGGAGCGCCGATGGGCCATCCCCCACCGCGATCACCCGGAACCCGGCCTGCTCCAGGTATGCCCGGACCACCTGGCGCATCCGGGGCTCATCCTCGACGAGCAAAATCGTCTTCACCGCTCCGGCTCCCCCCTCAGGACTGAGCGAAGGGGGATAGGGGCTTCGTGGTCCGCCCCTATCCCCATCCCTGATGCATCTTTACGAACCGCTTCCGCCCAGCGAGGCCCCGCAATAGGGGCAATGTGTCCAGTCCGGCTGCACCGGACGTCCACACTGCGGGCAGCGGGCAGTCGGCGTCGGGGGCGCCGCCGGGCCGCTCGACCGTGTCACCTGCTGCACCACCCAGATCACCGCCGCAACGATCAGGCCCAGGAACAGCAGGGGGATCAACAGGCCGAGCAGCATCATCAGCCACCCCAACCCCCAGCCCATGCCGCCGAACCCCCAGCCCCAGCGGCCCATCATGGGGCAGCCCGGGCAGCCCCATCCCCAACCCCAAGCGGGACCCGTCAGGGCACCCAGAACGCCGATGAGCAGAACCAGGGCTCCGATCCCGACCAACACCCAGATCCAGTTCCGGATCATATTTCGCCTCCTAAAGTTTAAGTTGATCAGTAACGATTCCGCCGTTCTCGCGCAATGCCCATACGGATACAGGCGGTTTCCTCCTGAGGCTTTGGGGGCCTTCCGTCTCCTCACGAGAGCTGGTTTCCTCGCGAGGATTCTGGGAGCGAAGCCTTCCCCCTCCTCCTGCAAGGCTCCGAACGGCGTAACGCTAAAAGAGCTGGCCCCCGAACCCGCGCCGAAGGCTCCTCCCTGGGATTATGGGCCCAGGGAACCTTCGGATGCCAACCCGGATGACTGTCTGAGGATTCCTCTCAAAACATCGCTTTCGAGATCCTCTTTACGGGAAGGCCCGGCCCCCTTCGCCTCCTCCCCACGGCCTTCGAGCCGCGAGGAGGAGGCGAACTCCTGCCCTGAATGTTCCGAGACGGGCTCCGAGTCACTCGTGCCCTTCCTCGCGACCGTAAACCATTCGCAGGAAGTTCCCATGCCAAGTATGCACCCAGACCTGACCGGTTGAGCCGTGCACGCTGAGCATCCCGATGATCCGTCCATCCCGCAGGATGTGCAGCGTGTAATACCCATAGAAGGGATCCACTTCTTCATCGACGGCCGCTCCTGGCATTGCCTGGTCCAGGTAGGCCTGGGCCCGCTGGCGCGCTTCCTCGGGCGAGAGGCTCATCTCCCCGGAGGGGGAGAACCAGCCGCCCATCATCCCCATGCCCCACCCCATCATCCCGTAACGCGCATTCCACATCATGTTGGGGCCGGGCTCCGGATGAACTGCGCCGGTGTAGCGATCGATCAGAAGCTCGAAGGCATAACGGCCAGTGCTGCGCTCCCGAGCCTGGGCGTAAAAGTGATTGTCGAAGGCCATCACCTCCGCCAGCTCCAGATCCGGGTTCCCATACGCGGCGATGGCCTCCTGGGCGATGCGCACTGCCTCCTCATCCGAGATCGGTGCGCGGGCGGTCGACCCGGCGCCGGAGCCCCAGGTCCCGCCGATCATCGGACACCCTCCGAAAGGAAGCGTGCTCGTCGGCGGCCTGGAAGCGAAGGGCCCCCAGCCCCAACCGCCCATCATCGAGCCCATCCAGCCTGGGAATCGAGGCACGGCGGTCGGTGGGGATGTAACCCCGCGGCCCATCATGGGTCCCATCCAGCCTCGGCCCCAAAACCCAACCCCTGGGCCCGGGGTGGGTGTAGCAGCCAGGAGACGGGAATCCGCTTGCGCGATCCCCATGCGAACCATCCCCACACCCAGTAGCCCTAAGCCGAGCAGACCGGCCAAAATCCCGAGTCCAATCCAGATCTTCCACCGCTTCATTGCGACCTCCTTGTTCAGGCTTTTGTTTCCATCACGAATTCTGCCTGAGGGGTTTGAAGATCTTGTGAAGCTCCAAGGGAGAACTGATGAAGATTTTCTGGGTTTCTTCGTGGGGGCTTTTTGAGAGCGGAGCCCTTCCGCTGCCTCTCACGGGCCCCGAACGACGTAACCCCTAACTTAAAGCACGATGGAGGGGAAAAGGACACCTGTCGATCCGGATGGCAAGGTTCGCGATATCCTTCACGCAAAAAACGGGTCGAAGATCACTGGAGACCTCTATCTTTTCTATTACATTTAAGAATAGGGCGGTCCATCGTGAAGCCGGGACGGTCTGAGCCTCCGGATCCTTCGAGAAGTCGCAGGGTGGGGGCCGCGATGCAAGAGATGATCGAAATTCGATGGCACGGGCGCGGCGGGCAGGGGGTGGTGACGGCTGCCCGCTTGCTGGCCGAGGCGGCGATGGAGGCGGGCTATTTCATCCAGGCGTTCCCGGACTACGGCCCGGAGCGCAGCGGGGCGCCGATTCGAGCGTTCACCCGTCTGAGCCGCTCCCCGATTTCCATCCATTCCCAAGTACAATTCCCGGATCTCGTCATCGTCTTGGACGAGACCCTTCTCGGCGACCCGGCACTCCTGGAGGGGCTGAAGACGGAAGGCTGGTTGGTGGTAAACTCCGGATGGCCGCCCGAGCAGGTTCGACGCCGGGCCGGAGGCTACAGCGGCCGTCTGGCCCTTCTCGACGCCACCCGCATCGCTCTGGAGGTCCTTAAACGGAATCTCCCGAACACGCCCCTGTTGGGCGCCCTCGCCCGCGTGACAGGCCTTTTCTCTCTGGAAGATCTCACCCGCCATATCCGCCATCACCTCGCCGTCAAATTCGGCGAGGAGGTGGTCCGGGCCAACCTCGAGGCGGTGCGCCGGGGATTCGAAGAGGTGCGGATCGACCTCGGACAGAGCCTGTCGGCTGAGCGCCTCGTCGAAGCCGCTCCGAGCGGGATGGCCCTCCCCTGGTTCGAGCTGCCCCGGGGCGGTCTGATCTTAGACGCCGGGAACGCCATCGCTTACCGGACTGGGGATTGGCGGATGTTCCGGCCGGTCGTTGAGATGGGGAAATGCACGCATTGCCTCTACTGTTGGCTTTATTGTCCGGACGATGCGATCCGTGTAGCGGGCGGGCGGTTCTTGGGGTTCGACGAGGCCCATTGTAAAGGTTGTGGGATCTGCGCGGCCGTCTGCCCGCCGAAGGCGATCACGATGGTGGAGGAATCGCGCCTCGCGGTGACGGCATAAGGAGGCACGGGATGGGCCGATGGATGGCGCTGGAAGGCACGGAGGCGGTGGCCTACGCGATGAAACAGATCGCGCCGGACGTGGTGGCGGCGTATCCCATCACCCCGCAAACCGGGATCGTCCAAGCCTTCGTCCAGTTCGTGGCGGATGGGGAGGTGCACACGGAGTTCATCCAAGTGGAAAGCGAGCACAGCGCCCTGAGCGCCTGTGTGGGGGCTGCCGCAGCGGGCGCCCGGGCGATGACCGCCACCTCCTCCCAGGGGCTGGCCCTGATGTGGGAGATCCTTTACATCGCCGCCGCCATGCGGCTGCCGATTGTCATGCCTGTGGTCAACCGGGCGCTCTCCGCCCCCATCAACATCCACTGCGATCACTCGGATTCGATGGGTGCCCGGGATTCCGGGTGGATTCAGATCTACTCGGAGAACGCCCAGGAAGCTTACGACAACACCCTCCAAGCGATCCGCATCGCCGAACACCCCCAAGTCCGCCTGCCGGTGATGGTGATGCAGGATGGCTTCATCACCAGCCACGCGGTGGAGCGCGTGTGGATTGAGGATGACGATGCCGTGCGCGCCTTCCTGGGCCCTTACCAGCCGGCCTGTACCCTTCTGAACTTCGAACGCCCATTGACCTTCGGGGCTCTAGATTTTTACGACTATTACTTTGAGCACAAGCGCCATCAAGTGGAAGCCATGCGGCGCGCCAAGGGAGCGATTCTGGAGGTGGCGGAGGATTTCGCCCGGCGCTTCGGCCGTCGCTATGGCCTCTTCGAGACCTACCGGCTGGAGGATGCAGAGGTGGCCGTGGTGGTGCTGTCCTCCACCGCTGGGACAGCCCGGGTGGCGGTGGATAACTTGCGGCGCCTGGGATGGCGGGTCGGCCTGCTCAAGCCTCGAGTTTACCGTCCCTTCCCGGATTTCGAGATCGTTCAGGCCCTGCGGCACGTCCAGGCGATTGGAGTGATGGATCGGGCCATCGCCTTTGGGGCGATGGAGAACGGGGGCCCGCTATGGCTGGATATGCTGGCCGCCGCCTATCGCCACGGCTTGCAGATCCCGATCGCCAACTACGTGTTCGGGCTTGGGGGGCGGGACATCACGCCCTCGGAGATCGAAGGGATCTTCACCGATTTGATGCGGATCGCCGAACGCGGAACCGTCACCCGCCCGGTGACCTACGTGGGGGTCCGAGGCGAGGTCACCCTCCCCACCCCCGCGGAGTGGTCGCTTTGGATCCCAGAGGCCACCATCGCTGGGGATTAACGCTTGATCCACGAGGAGATGCGGTGGGGGGCGGAGAAAAATTCTTCGGAGGTTGGGGGCCGCCGAAGGTGGCCCCCAACCCCCGAAGACCACCAAGAAGACCCATGGGCCAAAGCATGGAGCATGGGGGGACGCCAATGGCTGCAACCCCACTCAATCTGAAAACCCTGTCTGAGAAGCGAACGCCGCTCTCCGGCGGGCATCGCCTGTGCGCCGGATGCGCGGAGGCGATCATCGTCAAACAAGTGCTGTTGGCCATTGACGACCCGGTCGTGGTGATCAACGGCACCGGCTGCCTGGAAGTTTCCACAACGATCTTCCCCTACACCGCATGGCGGGTGCCATGGATCCATGTGGCCTTCGAGAACACGGCGGCCGTGGCCGCTGGGGTTGAAGCGGCTTACCGCGCCCTGATCCGCCGTGGGGCTCTCCCCTCGGATCGCCGTGTGGTGTTCGTGGCCTTCGCTGGGGACGGCGGGACTTATGACATCGGCCTGCAGGCCCTCTCCGGCGCCTTAGAGCGGGGGCACAAATTCCTTTATGTGTGCTTGGACAACGAAGGCTATATGAACACCGGCATCCAGCGCTCCAGCGCCACCCCTCGGGGGGCTTGGACCACCACGACGCCGGTGGGATCGACGATGCCTGGGAAACCCCAGTGGCGGAAGGATCTCACAGGGATCATCGCCGCCCATCGGATCCCCTACGTAGCCCAGGCGGCTCCCTCCCATTGGAAGGACCTGATGTCCAAAGTGCGGAAGGCAGTCGCCGTAGATGGGCCGGCTTTTCTCAACGTCCTGGCGGATTGCAACCGGGGCTGGCGCCACGATCCGGCTTTAACCCTGGAGGTCACGCGGCTGGCAGTCGAGACCTGCTATTGGCCCCTCTTCGAGGTGGAGGAGGGGACGTGGCGGCTCAACCATCGGCCGCGCCGCAAACTTCCAATCATCGAATACCTGAAACTTCAGGGGCGCTTCGCCCACCTGCTCCGACCCGAACACCAGGATCTGGTGGCCGAGATTCAGGCGGAGGTGGATCGACGCTGGGAGGAATTGCTGCGTCGGTGCGGAGAACCGGTCTGATCGAACAAAGGCCTTTGGGATGGGGTGGTCCCTGAAGGCGAAACCCCCGCCCAAAAGCTGCCCGTCGGAGGTTTCGGGATGTTGGTGGCCCGTGACATTATGACCCCCAACCCGGTCACGGTTCGACCGGACGATCCACTGGGGGTAGCGGTGGAGAAGATGCGCGCCCGCCGTTGCCGTCGACTGCCGGTGGTGGAAGGAGACCGCCTGGTAGGGATCATCACCGACCGGGATGTGCGGCTGGCCCTGAATTCCCCCCTGGTGCTCCATGAGCGCCGCGAAGACCGATTGCTTTTAGAACACGTCCCGGTGCGGGCTTGCATGACGCCCGACCCCATCACCGTGTCACCGGATACCCCTGTGATCGAGGTCGTCCGTCTGATGCGGGATCATAAATTCGGAGGGGTGCCCGTAGTAGAGGAAGGACGCCTGGTGGGAATCATCACCGAGACGGATTTGATGGATCTTTTGATCCGCCTGCTGGAACACGGGATCGACGAGACCCGGTGGGCACAGATGTGGCGACACGGGAACCGTCACGCCCTTTCCATCCATGCTCAGGAACGCCCTTGAGTCGCCAACAGCGAAAGCGCCTCCAACCCCTGTTTTTACCTCCTGAGGCCGATGGGGGAAGGACAAGCAGCGCCATCCGGATGCCTCCGCACGCCTGTTATCGCCTCCGCTCTACGATTGCCTGTTGGCCCGCGCAAACGGGCGCTTCGCCCGACCCGTCTGCGTCTCCACCAGTGCTTCGCCCTTACATCTTTTCGGGGATCTTCGGGGGCTGGGGGCCATCGGCCCTCATATCCCAAAAGCTTAAGATGGACAAAGCGCTGGCTCGGCGAAACCGCAAGGGATCTTCCAGTCGATCTTCCTAAATCCTCGGGTTGTCGGGTCGGCCCGAGGGCGATGGGGAGCCTGGCGGATGCCTTTTCTCCGATTACAATCAATGAGAGCTGAGAGGAGGCCTTGCAATCCCAGATGTCGTGTGCGCGCTTCCTAAGAGGTAGCGAGCGCTCTTGCGACGCATCATCGAGAGGGGTTTCGCCCTTCCCTGGCCTTTTCATAACTTCGAGAACGGGCTTCGGAGGTCGATATGCACATTGGGATCCCGAAAGAGCGCCGACCAGAAGAATACCGTGTGAGCCTCACCCCCGCGGGGGTCGAGATGCTGATCCAAGCCGGCCACACCGTGTGGGTGGAGAGCGGCGCCGGCCTCGGCGCAGGATTCACAGATGAGGACTATCGCCGTGCGGGGGCCCAGATCGTATATTCCGGCCCGGAAGTTTATGGGCGAGCGGATTTGGTGGTGAAGGTTGCTCGGCCGACCCAGGAGGAGTTCGAATGGCTTCGGGAGGGCCAGGCCTTGATGGGTTTCCTCCATTTGGCCGCTGCCCGCCGGGATAAGATCGATTTGCTCCTGCGACGGCGGATCACGGCCATCGCTTACGAAACCGTGCAGACGGATGATGGGAGCCTCCCCATCCTGGCCCCCATCAGCGCCATCGCCGGACGGATGGCCGCCCACGTAGCGGCGACGTTGCTCCAAAACGATCGCGGCGGCAAGGGGATCCTGCTGGGCGGCGCCCCGGGCGTCCCGCCTGCCGAAGTGGTGATCTTGGGCGCCGGGGTGGTTGGATCCAACGCCGCCCGAGCCTTCGCCGGTATGGGGGCGAGCGTCTACGTGCTGGATAAAGACATCCGTCGGCTCCAGCGCTTGGAGGAGCTTTGCGGCGCCCAGGTCGTGACCATGATCTCCCATCCCTATAACCTGCGGAAGGTCGTCCGCTTCGCCGATGTCCTGATCGGGGCAGTGCTGGTGCCCGGCGCCCGCGCCCCTATCCTGGTCACCCGGGAGATGGTCCAGACCATGAAGCCACGCGCCCTCATCATGGACATCTCCATCGATCAAGGCGGATGCGTAGAGACGAGCCGTCCGACCACCCACCGCGATCCCACCTTCGTGGAGGAGGGCGTGATCCATTACGCGGTCCCGAACATGACCGGCGTGCTGGGGCGGACGGCGACCCATGCCCTGACGAACGCCCTGTGGCCGTTCCTGGAGGAGATCGCCCAGGTCGGGTTGGAAGAGGCCTTGGCCCGTAATCCCGCCCTGGCTCGCGGGGTCAACACCCGGGATGGCCGCGTGGTGCACCCTGAGCTGGCTCGGGTTCTGGCAATGGAAGCCTCAGTCCGTCAATAAGGAATCCGCTGCCCGGGAGGCCACGGATGTCATGGATGGAACTCTATCGTGAGAAGCTCATGACCGCTGAGGAGGCGATCCGCCGCTATATCCGATCCGGGATGCGGGTATTCCTTTCGGGGAACTGCGGCGTCCCACAGCGGTTGTTGGCCGCTCTGGTGGAACACGCCCCGAACCTGGAGAACGTGGAGATCGTCCAGGTCCTCACCGTGGGTCCCGCGGATTACGTCGCCCCGGGTATGGAGCGGCACATCCGCGTCAACACGCTTTTCATCAGTGACAACGTCCGCCGCGCCGTCCAGGAGGGCCGGGCCGATTTCACCCCGTGCTTTCTCTCCGAGATCCCCGGCCTGTTCCGCAGCGGCCGCCTGCCCCTGGACGTCGCCCTGATCCAGGTCTCCCCACCGGACGAGCATGGCTTCTGCTCCTTCGGGGTGGAGGTCGGGATCACGAAACCGGCGGCCCATGCCGCCCGCGTGGTGATCGCCGAGGTCAATGAGCACATGCCCCGGACCTTGGGCGATAGCTTCATCCACATCTCCCGGCTCACCGCTGTCGTCCCCGTCTCGTATCCGCTTCCCGAGATCCATATGGCCGAGCGATCCGAAGTCGCCCGGCGCATCGCGGAGCACATCGCCGCGATGATCCCCGACGGCGCCACCTTGCAGACGGGGATTGGAGCCATTCCCGATGCGGTGCTCCAGGCCTTGACGAACCATAAAGACTTGGGGATCCATACCGAGCTGTTCTCCGACGGGATCATCGATCTGGTGGAAAAGGGAGTGATCACAGGGGAACGGAAGACCCTTCACCCAGGGAAGATCGTGGCCGGCTTCATGCTGGGCACCCGGCGGCTTTACGAGTTCGTCCACGACAACCCGATCATCGAGCTGCATCCCACCGATTATGTCAACGACCCCTTCATCATCGCACAGAACGAACGCATGGTCGCCATCAACTCCGCCATCGAGGTGGATTTGACCGGCCAGGTCTGCGCCGACAGCATCGGCCACCTGTTCTACAGCGGGGTGGGCGGGCAGCTCGACTTCATCTACGGCGCCTCGCGGTCCCGCGGGGGGCTGCCCATCATCGCCCTCCCCAGCACAACCCGACTGAAGGATGGGACCGTGGTCAGCCGGATCGTGCCGATGCTCAAGCCGGGCGCGGGGGTGACCACCACCCGCAACCACGTCCGCTTCGTGGTCACGGAATGGGGGGTGGCGGATCTGTATGGCAAGACCATCCGCCAGCGGGCCCGCGCGCTCATCCAGATCGCCCACCCGGATTTCCGCGAGGAGCTGGAGCGCAAGGCTTACGAGCTGCGCTATCTGCGGGATGACGATTAGCGAAGGGATGGTCCGGACGAGGGGTGAGATGAAGCTGTGGACTCCGGTCGGTGGGAAGGCGATCGCAGCCGCTTTTCAAGCCCTAGCCCAACGGTTGCTGCAGCGAGCGTTTCGCCTCCCCCTGTTTTATAAAGTGCTGATCGCCAACACGCTCCTGGTCGCTGCAGGGGCGGTGGTCGGGACCACTTTGTCGTTCCGGGCCGGCCATGAATTGTCCGGGGAAGCCTATCACCGATGGCATTACATCTATATCTTCCTCTTTGCCATCGGGGGCACCGTTCTCAGCGCGTTGATTTACAGCGTGTTGTTGCGCTGGGCCTTGCGCCCCTTGGAGCAGCTCCAGAGGGCCGCGGAGATGCTCCACCAGGGCCGGATGGATGTTCGGGTCCCCGTTCATCCTTTCAGCGACAGGCAGATGGAACGGCTGGTGGAGACCTTTAACCGGATGGTGGAGACCATCGCCAGCAACAATGAGCGCCTGCACTGGCTCTCCCGGCAGATCCTCCAGGCCCAGGAGGAAGAACGAGCCCGCATCGCCCGGGAGCTTCACGACGAGGCCGCCCAATGGCTCACCTCTCTGCTGATCCGACAACGCCTGCTGATCCGCAATCTCCCCCCTCAGATGCGCCCGGAGGTTGAGGAGCTCCAGAAAATGACCGCGGCGGCCCTGGAGCATCTCCGTCGGATCGCGATGGAATTGCGGCCAGCGATCCTGGACGATCTGGGGCTGGTGGAGGCCCTCCGATGGCAAGCGGAGGAGTTCCAGAAGCAAACCGGGCTGCCCGTAAGGCTGGAGATCCATGGCCGCATCGCGCGTTTATCCCGAGAGGCTGAGCTGGCCCTCTATCGGGTCAGCCAGGAAGCCCTGACCAATATCGCTCGCCACGCGAGGGCCACCCACGTGGAGGTCACCCTGAATTGCACGGGAGAGTATCTCGAGTTGATCGTCGCCGACGATGGGATCGGCTTTGATCCGGAGGCGGTTCGTAAGTCCCGTCCCCGCTCCCTGGGCCTGATCGGGATGGCCGAGCGCCTCTCCCTGGTAGGCGGCGCGCTGCAGATCGAGTCCGCGCCCGGAAAAGGAACCCGCATCCGCGCCCGGGTCCCTGCCGGTGGACCTCAGTGTGTTCCCCAGGAGGTTATCCATGCATGGGTTGCAAAAGATCCGGATTCTGATCGCCGATGATCATCCGGTGCTCCGACGGGGCCTGAAGGCGCTGATCGAGGAGGAGCCGGATATGGAGGTGGTCGGGGAGGCCGGGAACGGCCTGGAAGCCGTACAGCTGGCGGAGCGGCTCCGGCCCGATGTGGTGATCATGGACATCTCCATGCCCGAGCTGGATGGCCTGGAGGCCACCCGGCGCATTCGGGAGCGCTCCCCCTCCACTCATGTCCTGATCCTGACCGTTCACGCCCATGAACGCTACCTCTTCCCGGTCCTCAAGGCCGGAGCCTCCGGCTACGTGCGGAAAACGGCTGCCGATGAGGAACTGATCGAAGCCATTCGGGTGGTGGCCCGAGGGGACGTCTTCCTTTACCCCTCCGCCACGCGAATGCTTCTCGACGATTATCTGGCCCAGGTGCGGGCCGGATATGAGAAAGATTCCTACGAGACCCTGAGCGATCGGGAGCGGGAGATCCTCCGCCTGCTGGCGGAGGGTTACACGAACGCCGAGATCGCTCAGAAGTTGAACCTCAGCGTCAAGACCGTGGAGACCTATCGGGCTCGAATTATGGAGAAGCTTCACTTGCGCACCCGCGCGGAGCTGGTGCGCTACGCTCTTCGCAAGGGGTTGATTTCCGAGGAGACGGCGTAACGTCGGGAGAAGAACCGACATCTCGGATAAAATGCCCGGGGCGCTCCCCATCGGGTAGTCACCCCTTCCCGGTAGCGGCGAGCTCCAAATGTCAAAGATTCAAAGGGGCTCCGCGATGAGGGAAATTGCCCGCACCCCACAAAGAAAATGACCATCGCCGAATGGAAGGACCAACTCCCCATGAGGCGCTTGAAGATTGAAGCGGACGGAACCGTACGCCTCCCCGAAGAGCTTCTCCACCGCCACAGGCTATCCGCAGGTCAGGAAGTGCTCGCGGAATCCCATGAAGATGGTTGGACCTTTCACCTCGTCCGACCGGACCTGCGCAAGGTCTATGTGGAAGCCACCGCTCTCTGCAACTTGAGCTGTGCCATCTGCATCCGTCAGGTCTGGCGGGAGCGCCCGGGCTCGATGGGCTGGGATCTCTTCGAGGAGCTCATCCGTCAGCTGCGGGCGTTCCCCGAGCTCCGCCGCCTCATCTTCGGAGGATTCGGAGAGCCTTTGGTCCATCCCCGCATCGTGGACATGGTCGCCCTGGCGCGGACTTTAGGGGTTGGCACAACCTTGACCACCAACGGTTTGCTCCTGGATCGCGCCATGGCCGGGGGGTTGCTGGAGGCTGGCCTGGATACCGTTGTGGTCTCTCTTGACCCCGCCCATCTCCAGGCGTACCGCCAGGCCGATCTGACGGACGGGCTGGACCGCGTGCTCGATAACATCCGCGGTCTACGGGCGCTGGCCCAGGAGCGCGGCCGTCTGGTTCCCCGGATCGGATTGGAGTTCGTGCTCACCCGGGATAGCCTCCCGGATATGCCGGAGGTGCCGCGGCTGGCCCAGGCGTTAGGGGCCTCCTTCGTCCTGATCACCCACTTGCTTCCCCATACCGCCGATCAGGCCCGGGCGATCCTCTATGATCGCGAGGAGCCCCTCCCCTCGCCCCCCGGCTGGCCGGTCCGTGGAGCGGACTGGCTGATCTGGGGGCTCGCCCGAATGCCGCGCTCCCGATGGGGGGCATGGCGCCGATGTCGGTTCGTCGAAGAGCGGGCGGTTGCGATCCGTTGGGATGGCGGAGTGAGCCCCTGTTACGCCCTGATGCATTCTTACCCTTACTACATCTACGGCCGCCGCAAGGAAGTCACCGCCTACATTCTGGGGTTCATCCAGGAGCGCCCCCTGGCGGAGATCTGGGGCTCGGAGGAGTATGTGCGGTTCCGGGCGAAGGTACGGGCTTTTCGTTTCCCTTCGTGCGTGGATTGTGGGATGGCGTGCGATTACGCAGCGCGCAACGAGGATTGCTGGGGGAACACCCCTTCCTGCGCCGATTGCCTCTGGGCTCAGGACATCGTGCGATGTCCTTGAAAGACCCGCACCCCACAAAGAAACATAAAAGGGTTGGGGAAGCTGCCGAAGGCAGCTTCCCCCACCCTTGCCATTCGACACTGGAAGGTTTCACTTCTCAACGGGCTCCCCGGCTTTCTGCCAGCCCATGATGGCGGGGGTGAAGTTGCGGACGTTGTTATAGCCCAACAGTTGCAGCGCCGCCGTCGCCATCCCCGCCCGATGCCCCGTCCGACAGTAAACCACCACCGGCTTGTCCTTCGGCAGCTTGTCCAGATTCTTCGCCAGCGTCCGAAGCGGAATGTTCACCGCCCCAGGGATATGACCCTCCCCATACTCGTTCGGCTCCCGCACATCCACCAACACCACATTCCCCGCCGCCAACATGTCCTTCAACGCCTCCACCGTCCCCACCGTGTAATACTTGTCCGGGATCCCGCTCAGGAACTTGTCGATAACGGCCCGAAGGTCCAACGCCACCTTCGTCGGCGTGGGCGGGACTGGGGTCGGCGCGACCGTGGGGGTTGGCGGCACGACCGCAGGCGTTGGCGCAACAGCAGGCCCGCAGGCCGCTAACAACAAAGCGAAAACCGTGAGAAGGATCCACATCGTGCGCTTCATGGCCATTCCTCCCTTATAGGGGATATGGGTCATCGTTCATCCCGCAGCCTCGTCGCCGGTTAAAGCCAAGGGCTCCTCCGCGGCCTCCGGGATCGCCTCCTTCACCTCGATCACATAAGGCGGTTCAGGAGGCAGGGAGGCCAGCCACAGGGGATGCTCCATGCGAGCGTATTCTTCGGTTACATACCCGGTTGTCATCGCGGGCAGCGCGTCGTAAACGAACGTGAAATAGATGTGCCCGATGGTGAGCACAGCCATCACCGCCATCGAGAGGTCGTGAACGATCGTGGCCGCCACCAGGCCAGCAGGTCCCAACGACCCTTTCCCCAGCCACAGAACGAGGCCGGAGCCGGAGACCGTAACATAGGAAATAATGGTGAGGGCGTGGTGGATCTTCTGGCCTGCGTTGATCCGCCCCTGAGGGGGCAGGTGGGAGGTCCGGCCCAGGAAATACGCAGGGAAGCCTTTCAGCCACTCGAAGTCCTGCCGGGTGTAAGTGAAGGAATCACGGACCAGATCTTTCAGCCCTTTGAAGTCGATGAGCGCATAGAGAACGGGGGTGAGGAGGAAGACGATCGCGGCCGCCCGGTGCAACAACCGGGAGAACCCTCCCGCAGCCAGGAACGACAACGGAGGCCAGATCAACGCCAGGCCCGTGATGAGCAAGACGAAGAAGGCGGCCGCGTGGAGCCAGTGCACCACCCGCTGTCCCAGACGATAGCGCAGCACCCATCGGGTTGTTTGGGAGGCCATCTCCCTTACCCCCTTTGAGCTTCACGAGGTTGAGAAACGGATCCGTTGTTTCCAGCCCCTGCCTGCCTTTCCTCCAGATGGCGGCGGCGGGCGATGAAGAAGGCGATCCCGCTGGTGAGGAGGCTGAGGGCCAACGCGCCCAGGCTGAGCGGTTGGACGCCGCCCTTCCAGAGGGCAAGCGGCGGTGCTTTCGGCTGCGCCGGCAGGCCCAAGACCTCGGGAGGGGCGGTGAGGATCATGACGGCTCCTAACCCGCCCATCTGGGTCTCGCCGTAGATCTGAGCGTCCGGATAACGATCCCGGAGCAAGGCCACCCGCGCCCGCGCCTCGGCGAGGATCTCCTCGCGGGGGCCGCATCGCAGAGCGCCCGCCGGGCACGTCTGAACGCACCAGGGCTCCCTCCCTGAACGGACCAAATCGATGCAGGAAGCGCACTTGGAAACCCGTCCGTCCACGATCCGAGGGACCCCAAAGGGACAGACCTCCACGCAGTAACCGCATCCGCTGCACCGCTCGAAATCCACCAGCGTGAAGCCATCCTGCTTGTAAAGGGCCTTCGTGGGGCAAACCGCCACGCATGCGGCATCGGTGCAGTGGAGGCACCGATGGGGAACGAACGCCCCACGGAGCTCCGGGAAGCGCCCCCACACCACCTCATGGATCTCAATCCAGCGCTCCCCGGGCAGAAGCTCCCGCCCTGCTTTACAGGCGATCACACAGGCCTGGCAACCCAGGCACCGGCCGGTGTCGATCAGCATCGCCAGTCGAGCCACGTCATGCCTCCCGGATCACGCGAACAAAGTTCACCCGCATCCCGGCGCCGCCGGAGATCGGATCCAGGCGGTAGCGGGTGATCAGCATGTTATCGCTGGCCCCACGCCCCTCCGCCCGACTGAGCCGCGAGCCACGATGGCCGAAGCCGTGAACGAGGTAGACCGCATCCTTACGGATGCGCGGGGTCGCCCGCACCCGGACCGGGCCGCTGCGCACTCCATCCTGGTTCTCCAGGAACACGCGATCCCCGCTCTTCAGCCCCAATGTCGCGGCGGCCTCCTCGTTGATCCACACTTCGTTCTCCGGATAAACCTCCGCCAGCCACGGGTTGTTCTGTGTCTTGCCGAAGGTGTGAAGAGGGTGACGACCGTAAAGCAGGCGGAAGCAGCCCGGCGGCGGCTCCTCGACCGGCTCGTACTTCGGGAGGGGATCCAACCCGGCCCGGGCCAGGGCCTCCGAATAGATCTCGATCTTCCCGCTGGGGGTGGGGAACGGCGTCTCCCCCTCGCCGTAATCCTCCAGATAAGGCTTCCCGGACCAGGCGAAAACCCCTCCCTCCTCCCGGAGCCTGTCCAGAGAGAGCCCGACGGAGCCCAGGCGTGTGTTGAGGTATTCCTCGATGTCCGACCACGAGAAGTAATCCGCCAGGCCCAGCCGCAGCCCAAGTTCCCGCGCGATCCACCAGCCGGGCCGGGTGTCCGGTAAGGGTTCCACCGCGGGCTCCCGCAGGGCGACATACGGGGTGCGATGGGAAGCCACCCACAGCTCGTCGTAGCGCTCCAGGAAGGTGGCCTCCGGCAGGATGATATCCACCCAGGCCAGATGCTCTTGAGGGAGCACATCGATCGCCAGCACAAACTCCAAGCGCTTCAACGCCTCAACGGTTCGCGGGACGTTCGGGATCGAATGGAAGAGGTTGACCCCATAGACCACCAGGCCGCGGATGGGATAGGGCTGGCCGGTGATCATGGGCTCGATCAGCTCCTGGATGACCACCGGGCCTGTGGCGAACTTGCTTCCCACCCCATCCGCCCGAGGGGGATGGCCAGGCGCGTCGGGGATTTTGAGGCCAGCGGCTGCTGCCCCGCATCCCCCAGCGGCCACCTCCACCGGGAAGGGGGGATGTGGATAGGGATCCAGGGCAGGAGCCCGGGGGATGTAAAACCCCCCGGGCCGGCCGTAGTTCCCCAGCAACACGTTCAGGATGCAGAGCGCCCGCATCCGCTGGGTGTCGTTGCCATACCAGACCACATGACGCCCCGGAGGAACGACGGCCCGCGGCCGATGGGCGGCCATCTCCCGAGCCACCTCCCGGATCACCTCCGCCGGGAGCTCAGTGATCGGCGCCGCCCATTCCGGCGTGAACGGCCGGATGTGCTCGGCCAGCCGCTCAAAGCCAACCGTGTATTTCTCGATGTATTCCCGATCGTAGAGGCCCTCGGTGATTAAGACGTTCATCCAGGCCAGGAAGAGGGCGGTATCCGTCCCCGGCTTGATCGGGAGCCACCGATGGGCCTTCATTGCCGCGGTGGAGTAACGGGGATCCACCACCACCAGCTTGGCGCCCCGGGCCAGGGCCCCGGCGAAATCCTGCATCATCGTGTTATGGGCGTTCTCCCCGATATGGTTCCCGATGAGGACGATGTAGCGGGTGTTCTCCCAATCGACCGGCTCATGGCCCCCAAAGCCCCGGCCGAAGGTGATCTGGGCGGCGATCTCCCGCGGGGTCAGACAGAGGCCGGTTGCTGGCTTGCCCACATTGGGGCTCCCGAACGCCAGGGGCAGATAGTCCCCGAACCAGAAATCCCCCGTCGTATGGGCGAACCAGGCCACCGATTCCGGGCCATACTGATCCCGCAGGCGGGCCAACGCCTCCGCGGCCCGATCCAGCGCCTCCTCCCAGGTCGCCTCCCGGAAGGACCACGTGCCCCGCTCCCCGGTGCGGATCAGCGGCCGGCGCAGGCGATCGGGATCATACAGATGGGCGACCGCGGCCTGGCCCCGTCCGCAAAGACGGCCGCGGCTCTTCGGATCCTTCGGGTTGCCTTCCACCTTGACCACACGGCCGTTCACGGTGTAGACCAGCATCCCGCAGCGCCACATGCACATGTCGCAGTAGTTGTAAGTCACCCGAACCTCATCCCCTCGATACCACGGCCATCGAATCGAGCGGGTCCGCAGGAAACCCAGCACCGGCTCCCCCACACGGGAGAGCCCTGCCCAGACGCCCGTGAAAGCGCCCAACCGTCGCAAGAACTCCCGACGGGTTAGCGTCATTCGAAACCTCCGGAACTCAGATCACGCTCAGGGGTTCGAACCCTGCGCCGGATTCGCGCTGAGCAACCCCTCCCGCTCCATCGCCCGACGGACCAAGCAGAGAACCGTCGCCATCCACTCCTCATCCAGGCGATCCCGCGGGGTGCTCGCACAGGCGCCCGCTTCCCAGAGCGCGGCCCGATAGGCCTTCGGGGCGGCAGGCGGCAACAGCACCACGATACGCAACGCGGGGTTCAACTCGAACAGACGAGGGATCAAAGAAAAAGCGATCTCCCGTTCCCATTCCCAATCCAGCAGCAACAGCGTCGCCGGATGGGTGGAGAGTTTCTCCTCAAGCTGTGGGAGGTCCTTCACCTCGTCGACTACCACCGGCCACGGGAGAAGCTCGGTGGCCGCCTCGGCGATCCGCCTCATGGTCTGGCCGAACACCGGGGAAGCGATCGCCAAAAGCACCCGCAAGACCATGGTTTGCTCCCAACGCAGGGTAAGGTCGGTCGCCCGAAATCCTTGCTCACCCTGAGTATCGCCAGCCCCCGTCCTCCTGGCATCCATAAATCCCATGACACTCAGGCTGGGGATTCCCCTGTTCCATCATGCGGAAAACCCTGACGAGGCGAGGAGGCACTCCCTGAAGGATTAGGAGGAGATCGAGACGGACTGCGCTCTTTCAGAAAGCGGGCTTTCCAGATATGAGGGGCCAGGGGTTCTTTCATGGGTTGAAAAGCACCCACTGCTTTGTCCATCCCGGTTTTTGGATATGCAAAGGGGGATGCCGATGGTTCTCTCCCCGCGGCCCAAAGGGCTGCGGGGAGGGGGATCGAGACAAATCTTCGGGGAAACTTCCTGAAAACAGATTCGGTGCTATTCAACACTCAAGTGTGGAAGAAGCGCTGTCGCTTGATCTATGAACTCGGCTCAAAACTCCACTTCTGGGGTGCTTTCTTGCAGGAAAATTGAACAAGGCCAAAAATTGTGGTGGATGAAATATGGGGGACGAGATTTCGGGCAGAACGCCGGGAATAGGAGCGAGCGGCATGCGTGCCCGCACCCTGTGGGAGAGCTTTGGCTTCGCGTTTGCCGGATTGCGCTACGCCTGGCGGACCCAGCGGAATCTACGGATCCATGCGGCGATCGCGGCAGCTGTGGCGGTTCTGGCGATGTTATTCCGGTTCGATGCCCTTCGCTGGGCCATCCTGATCCTCACGATCGCTATGGTCTGGGCCGCGGAGCTGCTCAACACCGCCTTGGAGGCGATCGTGGACCTGGCCAGCCCCTCCCCCCACCCGCTGGCCCGCATCGCCAAGGATGTATCCGCTGGGATGGTCATGCTGTGCGCGATGGCATCCATCTTGATCGGCCTGGCCCTCTTCGGTCCGCCTTTATGGGCACTAGTGACCCGATGAGCAACGGATGGAGGATTCTCCCATGCGCTCTTTCCCCTCAGTCCTCACTGCGGAAGGGAGATCCCAGATCCAAAGCCCGATGATGGTGAGATTAGCCGGATCTCCCGCTCGATCTCCAGCCCGTGGGATCCAAGCGCGCTGGGGGTGGGTCGCGCTCTTTATGCTGATCTTCGCCTTTTACATCCCCGTGCTCTCCGTCGGTTTTTTCTCCGACGACCTTCTGTTCTCCGCCATCACATCCCGTGACCCCCTTGACCTCTTTCAGGGCGTACAGGGGCTCCTGCACTACCGACCGCTTTCGATGTTGTTGTTCTGGTCGATGCAGCGATGGTTCGGCTACAGCCGTGCAGCTTTTCATTTCCTCACCCTGAGCCTGCATATGCTGAACACCGCCCTGCTCTACCCCATCCTCCGGCGCCTGGGTGCCTCCCGCTTCATCTCCCGAAGCGCCTCCGTGCTGTTCGGCCTCCTCCCCTTCGCCCATGAGCCCATCGCCTTCCTGATGGGGTCCGTTCACAGCCTTAGCCTGCTCTGGTTATTGGTTGCTACAGTCCTGATCCTCCGGCCCGGACCGCAGACGACGTGGAGGAGGATCCTTCTGGCCCTCGGGGCCTATCTGGCGGCGATCCTCTCCCACGAAACGGGCATCGTCTGGCCGGCGTGGCTGCTGGGGATTGCCGGAATACATCGGGGCCGGTTTCCTGCCCTCCGCCTCGTGATCCCCCTCAGCTTCGCAGCGGGAATCGCCTACTTTCTCCTCTGGCGCACGCTCCCCCGGGGGGATCCCGGGGTCCTGGCCCTGCCGATCTTCACCCTGGAGAGCAGCCTCTATGCCATGCAGGGTTGGTTGTATCCCTTGGGGCCGCTCCTCGGCGGGTTGTGGGATTCCCTGTTCGGATCCCGACCGATCCTCCTGCGGGGGCTGCGGCCGGAGGATTGGGCTTTCCTGACCCTTGGGTTTGGAATCACCATCGGGATGCTCCTAGGGGCCCGGCCTCGATGGACCGTTCCGGTGGGTCTCTGGGGGTTCGTGCTCAGCATTACCCCCGCACTGCTCTTCTGGGGTCCCGCCTCGGGGATGATGAACTACCCACGGATGTTGCTGATCCCGGGCATCTGGAGCGTGCTGGCCTGGTCAGGCGTTCTGGGCGGGATCCGGCGCCAAGGTACGTGGGGCAGCATCCTCGCTGGAGGGATCCTGGGGAGCACTTTGACGCTCTCCGGCCTCTTCCTCGTCAGCTCTCTGGGCTACTATCAGGATGCGACCGTTATCCTGCAGGGGATGGCTCAGGCCGCACGGGAAGCCGGAGAGCGTCCGCTCCTTTTCGTGAACCTTCCTTACAATGTAGGCTATCGCTGGTTTCGGGCCCGTTATTATCCTTATCATTACGGAGGAGCAGGCGCGGTGCTGATCACCGACGATCGACAGTTGGCCTGGTATATCCGGATCAATGGCGGACCGGACTTGACGGACCGTCCGAGGGAGTGGGTACGGAGCGCGCGGATGGACGCGTTGTATCCGAACTGGTTTACTCCCGCCTCCCCGATGGGCTTCTCCGAGTTGCGGGAAGCCTTAACCGAGCGCGCCGTCTACGTGTTCCAAGAGGACCTCTCCTGGATCCCACTGCATCGGATCTGGCAGGTGAACGGAACTCCGGACGAAGGCACGATCCGGGAACAGGGGTTTAACCCGTTGGATCCGGCGCCGCGCTTCGATGGTCGGATTGTGTTGCGGGGTTGGCAGGTGGAGACGAGGACAGGGGAATTGCTTTTGCTCTGGGAAGCGCAGGCCACCCCCGGCCGCCGCTGGCAGGTTTTCGTCCATCTATTGGATCCAGAAGGGAGGCTCATCGGCCAGGCCGATGGGCCAATGGCCGGTGGTCTGGCCCCCACAGACGCGTGGCGTCGGGGGGATCGGGTG
This sequence comes from Thermoflexus sp., assembly GCF_042408365.1. Taxonomy (GTDB): domain Bacteria; phylum Chloroflexota; class Anaerolineae; order Thermoflexales; family Thermoflexaceae; genus Thermoflexus. Next base: position 948 of record NZ_JBHOQJ010000073.1, on the reverse strand, counting down.
ATCGACCGGCATCCTCTCCCGGTGGGCATACGGCCGGCCGCGTTCCGGGTTGGGCTTTACGATCTGAACAGCGGGGAACGAGCCGTGGTGGAATGGGAAGGGGAGCTCCCAGCCGACCGCAGCGTGCTTCTCCCGGCGGCGATCGGGCCCTGAGGGCTCGATCCCGCCCATCCTTCCGGCGGCGAACCACGCCACGCGCTCACATCCACATAACCCTCCACGGGGTGCATCCAGTGGCAGTCCCCCTAACATGTGGGGCGGACCTCCCCCAGGGGATCGGGGACGGAGCCCTCCTCGCCCTCTCGCGAGCCCCAAGCGGCGTCACTCCGGTTCGGTGGGGTGTGGTCACAGGATGGGGCACCCATGTCGGGGCGCCCCGACATGGGTGCCTTCGAGGGGGCGGGTTGTCCGCATTCTCCAGGCCGTCGGATCGCTCACACCCTTCGGGGAAACCACCCACGAAGCGGAGTTACCATAATCCCCACTCCGCCAGCGCGTCCTCTTCCATCATAGAAGGATCCCACATCTCCATCCCCAGGATCACCTTTGTCGGCCGGCCCGTGACCTGCTCCGTCACATATCGCACCTGCTCCAGGAGATAGGGGCCTGCCGGGCAGAAGGGCGTGGTGAGGATCATCGTGATTTGAACGAGATCCGGCTGGATCTCAATGTTCCGGATCAGACCCAACTGGACCACGTTCATCCCAATTTCCGGGTCAACGACCGAGCGAAGGGACTCTCGGATTCGTTGGATTAGCTCCTCTTGGGATTCCTGGGGGGCAGAAGGAGAGGTTGCATCCGGGATCGTTCCGCTCATCCGTCGCCTCCTGAAGGCTGGAAGTGTTTGTTTCGTGAAGGGACCAATAGCCCCGTCACTCTACCCCTCCTCGCAGCTTGAAAGGCTGCGAGGGGGAGGAAACCCTTCGGGGGTTGGGGGCCGCTCAAGGC